>JBKHAI010000007.1:0-23260 GCA_046542915.1 Minisyncoccota bacterium
TTTGCTTTGGACTCCGTGATCATTTGGGGCTCATTTTGTATTGTACAAGACTTTTTCTTGTGAAAAAAGCTGTTTTTTCGTACAATACTATGCATGCCTAAGAAATCCAAACTTTCTACAGATAATTATAAAGGGGTTCGTGACTTTTACCCGGAGGATCACCAAGCACAAAGATACATCTACTCCAAAGCCGAAGAGGTCGTGGAGAAATTCGGTTACCAAGAATACAACGCCTCTCCTTTAGAATACCATGAAATATACAAAGCCAAATCGGGTGAGGAGATCACCGAAGAGCAAACCTACACCTTTAAGGATAGAGGGGGGCGAATTGTTTCACTACGACCGGAGATGACCCCCACTGCCGCCAGAATGGTAGCCAAAAAAAGCCGTGAACTACGCTTTCCGGTACGTTGGTACTCCATAACCAATATCTTCCGGTATGAAAATCCGCAAAAAGGACGCCTCCGTGAACACTATCAACTCAACGCCGACATCTTCGGTGGCACCTCCGAAGAAGCTGATATGGAGATGATATTTTTGGTTAATGAGATAATGAATAATTTCGGAGCAACTCCAAAAGATTTTACTATCTACATCAACGACCGCCGCATTCTTCAAGAACTTTTTACGATCTACGAGATCGAAAAAAGCACCGGTCATCAGATATCAAAACTTTTAGACAAGAAAGATAAAATGAGTGAAAGTGCTTTTCAAGAAGAGATGCTTAGATATTTAGATCCGGAGACAACCGAAGATCTTTTAAACGATCTATCCTCGTCGGCAAATATCTTGGCAAAACTGGATAAGAATAATCCGGCTATGAGCCGTATGATGGAGATCCTCGGAAAACTTCAAGAAGTGGGAGTTTCCAATGTTTCTTTTGAACCAACTCTGGTTCGCGGTTTTGATTACTACACCGGATTAGTGTTTGAAGTAACAGATACCGACCCTTCTAATCCCAGATCTTTATTCGGAGGAGGCAGATACGATTCTCTTGTTTCTCATTTTAGCGACCGCGATATACCGGCGGTAGGATTTGGGCTAGGTGATGTTCGCCTGTTGGAATTCTTAAAGATCCATTCCTTATTACCACAATACACTCCAACGACAGACCTGGTAATATGCCGCGCCGGAAATTATTCCTATACCGAAAGTCATACTTTGGCGAGTTCTTTTCGTGATCAAGACATCAGAACTGAAGTAGACATTAGCGGTAAGAAATTAAAAGACCAGATCAGTTCCGTTTCCAAAAAAAATATTCCGTTCGTCGCAGTAATGGGTGAAAAAGAGGAGCAAAAGGAAAAGATCAACATCAAACACCTTCCTTCAGGAGAAGAAAGAACGCTCTCTCTAGAAGATGCTTGCGTCTGGATAAAAGAGACTTTGAAATAAAGAGAAATAAATATGACCAATAAAATAGTATTTGATATAGAGACAAAAAATACCTTTTACGATATTGAATCCAACGATCCGGCTGACCTGGATATTTCGTTGGTGGGGATCTACGACTCCAGTGATGATACCTTTCATTCCTACCTGGAGGACGAATTGGGGGAACTCTGGAAAAGAATTGAAAAGACCGATATATTGATAGGTTATAATTCCGATCATTTTGATATACCTCTTTTGAATTCCTATTATCCCGGAGACCTTTCCAGTATTAAGAGCATAGATCTGATGAAAGAGCTGAAGAACGTTGCCGGTAGAAGGGTCAAACTGGACGACGTTGCTCATGCGACTCTCGGTAAGAAGAAATCCGGCCACGGACTTCAAGCAATAACGTGGTGGCGCCAGGGCGAGTTGGAGAAGATCCGTGACTACTGTCTTGAAGATGTAGACATAACCAAAAAGATCTATGAGTACGTCTTAGAAAACGGATCCATCAAATACATAGAAAAAGGAAGGACCCGCATAATACCAATCGATACTTCCAATTGGGAAAACAAAAGCGAATCAGCTATGACACATACCTTACCCATTTAATTTTATATGGATAATCAAAAACTAATACCTTTAGCAGTAATAATCGCAGGATCAATAATCACCGTTTCTATGCTTTACTCCAGGGATCTGTCTTTAAATTTTTTTCAAGACGAAGAACCGAATGAAGCAGAAGTTGAGGACGTATCCGAACCACGGCCCGAGGAGCCAATGCTGGGTGATCCCGAAGCTCCTGTTGTATTTATAGAATACTCTGACACCGAATGCCCTTTTTCTTTGGAATTCAAAAAAGAAAGAGATAAGATCATCAGTTCTTATGGGGAAAGTGGTGAGATCGCTTGGATATATAGGACAGTTTCTTCCATAAATGAAACATCAATGGAAAAGGCACTGGCCATTGAGTGCATGGCAGAGGAAGCTCCGGACCACAGATACTGGAGATTTTTAGAGAATGTACAAACAATGGAACTCCCCGATGAAGAACGATCAGAAGAAAATTCCAGCATACAAAGTCTTACAAGGGAAGCGGAAAAAGAGAACATCTCTAAAAAAGAGATCACCGAATGTATTGAAGAAGCTACTTACGCCGACAGGATCAAAAGAAATACCCAAGAAATATTAGCAGTGGGAGCCGAAGCAACACCTTTTACCATAATTTTTGCTCCTCAAAAGATATCCGGCTCCCAAGAAGCTGAGATAAATTCTACATTAGAGGAAATTCCGGTAGATAAATTCACCATCCCCCCTGACAACAATAGGATCTATATAAAAGGATTAGTGCCTAGTGATCTTATAATTGAACTGATAGAAATACTTGTTCCTTAAAGCTCTTTGGTTTTGAAAATCGTTCGCATTTTACAATATTCACACTTGGGGTCATCACATCCTTTTTCCAAAAAGGATAGGTCATAAACATCTCTGGCCATACCGGCAATGGTATCTTTTAGTTCATTGACCTCTTTCTCTGTTACACTGAACGATTCTTTTTTATATTTACCGCTTTTATTGGGTTCGATAAAATCAATAACTCCTTCACTCATGGTGCCTTCAATTTCACGTGAATGATCAATTAAAAGTTTATAAAATATTAGCTGACGTTTAATAGCTCCGTCGGAATTTTGGGTTTTCCCTTCTATCACGTTTCTACTTTTGGGAGTTCCGGTCTTATAATCAATGACGACCAGATCTCTCTCACCTTCTATTTTATCTATTTTTCCGCTTAGGATGATAGGTTTTGGAAGAAAATCAAACTCTAATGATACATCCCTTACAGATCTTTCAGTAACAATGTCCCTTCTCCAACTGCCACGATAGTGATCATAATAACCACTCAGAGCTTTTTCACCTTTTTCTTTTAGTAATTGCTCGTCATTCTCCGTTAACGGCTGACGGGAAAGAGATCTATAAAAAGATGTAAGCAGAAGCTCCTTATCGGGATCACCTCCTTCGCGATAAATATCAAAAAAATCCTTCAAGGCTTCGTGGACCGCCGTACCAAATCTTTGCACCAGTGTATAAGTTCCCGGAACACGGATCAAATTTTCATAAAAGTATTTCCATGGGCATTCTAAATAGGAATTTAGAGCTGTCACCGACAAGGTTTGAGAAAGAAAGGTCTCTTGTATGTACTCTTTTTCTTTTAATGAGAGACCACTTGGTAATGATGGTTTAATAAACAAAGTATTTTCTTTAACTTGCTCCTCTTCATTCTTTACATCCTGATGGCAGACATTTTCTTCACTTTCCAAATCAGCCAAAAATATAGATGGCAGTTGTTCCTTACCGTCTTCACGAAGTTCGGGGTAACTAATAAAGACCTTTTTTCGTGCTCTGGTTAAAGCAACATAAAAAAGCCTCCTTTCGTCTTCATCATCACCGATATTTTCTATAGCGGAAAAACGAGACGGTAAATGGAAATATACCCCTCTACGTCTATTACCCCATTTTTTATTGGCAGCATTTACAATAAAAACATGATCGAATTCCCGACCCTTGGAAGCATGAGCTGTCAACAACTCCACCCTGCCGGTAAATTCCACTTCAGAGGCTTTTAAGGGTAAACTATATGACTCCATGGTCTGTAAATGATCCAAAAAACTAGCCAGAGTAGCATTTTTATTATCTTCCGCAAATCTCTCCGCTTCTTTGAACAGATCTTTTAATCTAGAGACCGCGATGGCACTTTGTGAAGATCCAAAGGCATCATTAAAGACCCGAGATCGATATATTAGCTTCTCTAAAAGAGGCATAAGTCCTCCCAACTCCCGAGATCCTGCCACCCATTCCTTTACGATATCGAAAACTTCAACAACCGACGAAATATCAGAAACTCCGGCGGCTTCTATATTTTTTTTATCTTCCAGGACCCAGCTAAGGTCTTTTCTAACCAAAGAGGCATACTTGCTTATCCTTAGAACATCCAAGGGATCAAGATCGGCAAAACCGAGATATAATGCTTGAAAAAGTTTTTCGTTATCAAGTGGATCACAAGCCGCCGCCATTAGAGTCATTGTTTTCTTTATTAAAGGATCTTCAAAAAGATCCTTATTGGATCTGGTTATAAATGGTATCTCCATCTTCTCCAAACCTTTGGCCAGGTCCTTGGAATCCTTATGTTCCCTGTATATTACGGCTATTTCATCCAACGGCACCCCCTCTTCGATCAGATCTTTTATTTTTCGTGCTATCGCCAAACTCTCCCCCCATCGGCTTTTGCAATCCATTATCAGAAGAGGTTCCTTTTCATGACCCGAGCTGGCCTTAAGTGGCTGATGGACACCTTTTTTAAAAAGTTCACCGCTTTCTATAAGTTCCTGAGAAACATCAAGGATCGTTTGCTGAGAACGATAATTATCAGTCAAGTGAATTAATTTTATGTTCGGATAAATATTCTTAAAATACATAAAATTATCAAAAGAAGCCCCCTGAAAACGGAAGATCGCCTGTTTTTCGTCACCCACGATAAAGAGGTTGGGGTCTTCATGAAAAGATGATATCTCTTTAATAACACGATTTTGAGCTTGATTGGCATCTTGATGTTCGTCAGCCAGAAGATAATGGTTCTCTTCTTGAACCATCATGGAAAACTCTTTATCGTTCTCCATTTTTTTGACCACCTCCAAGATCATGTCATTATAATCATAATTATGTCTGTCCCTTAGGTATCTTTGGTATTCTTTAAAAACGTGAACAAGTTCTTTGTTTTTTTCTATATCATTAAAGCTTCGTAAGTACTTGCCCTTCATCTCTCCCGCGTATTTTCCTTTTGTATGATAAAGATCATCGCTGGCTTTCAATATCTCCTCTTCTTCGATCACCGCCTTTTCCAGATCATCAGGTTCCAAACCTTCCCTCTTTAGAGTATTTATGGCGCCAAGCAAGTTTTTGACATTATGAAACGGGCTTCCAACCGGCACTAAATACTTAAACGACCCGTCAGAAAGGATCGCTTCAATTATCTCCACCTGACCTGACTCTGAGATATGAGTTGCTCCCGTTATTGAAGGAAATTTTTCCGGGAATTCGTTTATAAGAAAATTACAAAAGCTGTGAAATGTATAGATCTTCACCCTATTAGCATCCGGTCCTATTATTTTTGCAAGCGATCTCTGCATAGATATGACACCGCTCTCAGTAAAGGTCAAAGCCAGGATATTCTCCGGTGCGGTATCGGTGTGGTAAAGAATAGAGGCAATACGCATCACCAACACCGTGGTCTTACCGGTACCGGGACCCGCTATCACCATCACAGGTCCTTCTATATTATCAACTGCCTCTTTCTGAGAAGAATTCAGTTTCTTATACCGTTCCTTAAATATTTCATTAAATTCACTCATATCAAGCAGTATAACTAAAAAAGATCATTATGAGAACAAAATTAAAACGCCCAAGAGTGGACGTTTTAATTTAAGGTTTAAGATCAACAGTTTTTAATAATAACTCTTTAATTTTTCTATGTTCTTGTGTTGGCGGATCTTCTCATGGGCCTTCGCTTCAATTTGTCGGATCCGTTCCCGGGTTACTCCGAATTCTTGTCCCACTTCCTCTAAGGTGTGAGTGATACTGTCTTGCAGTCCGTGCCTCATTTCCAATATCTTTCTTTCTTTTTCCGGCAGATCATCCAGGATCTCCTTAATTTGATCGGAAATAATTCGACGAGAAGTTGATTGCTCGGGAGAAATTATTTTATCGTCGGCAATAAAGTTACCCAAAGTTGATTTACCGTCGTCATCATCTCCCACCGGACTTTCAAGGGAAACCGTGTTTTGGTCTATTTTTTCTATCTGGTGGATCTTGTCCACGTCAACATTCATTTCCGTAGCTATTTCTTCCGACAACGGATCACGACCCAGATCTTGAGAAAGACGACGAACTATCTGTTTGTATTTGGCAATGGTTTCCACCATATGAACCGGAACCCTTATGGTTCGGGATTGATCCGCCAACGAACGTGTAATGGCTTGTCTTATCCACCAAGTAGCGTAGGTAGAGAACTTATATCCTTTGGTCCAATCAAATTTCTCCACTGCTTTGAAAAGTCCCAGATTACCTTCTTGGATCAGATCCAAGAGGGTCAGATCAGGGCTTCTGCCTACATATTTTTTGGCGATGGAAACTACCAGACGAAGATTGGATCTCATCAGTATCAGTTTGGCGTCCTCGTCGCCTTCTTGTATCCTTTTGGCCAGCTCTTTTTCCTGATCGCCGGTAATAAGCGGATGCTGGCCTATTTCCCTTAAGTACATCTGGATCGAGTCATAAGAAGAATCCTCCCCAACACCCATTTTCTTTAATATCTCATTTTCCTCTTCGGGGTCATTTAAAAGATTACCTCCTTCCAGGACATCAACACCGGCTATACTGAATTTTTCATACAACTCTTCCAACAATACTATATTTTCTTCAATATTGGGAAAGTATTTAAGTATTTCATCAAAACTGACAAAACCACGATTTCTACCTTTGGTCAAAAGTTCTTCAATTTTATCATTTAAAACCTTATCATCACTACTTGCAGTCTTTTTAACTTCGCTATCTTTTTTCTTTGCGGTTTTGCTATCCTTATTTTGCCGAACGTTCGTCTTGTTGGAACTTTTTTCTGGATCTTTTTGCCGAGATGATCTGGAAGCCAAGCTACCTTTAGCTGACCCTCCTTTAAGAGCCTTATTCTCTGATCTTTTCTTTTGTTCTTTTTTCTCGGTCATAATATTAAATATTTATTAAAACTAATTTTCACTTATATAAATTAAATCCCCCTCGTTTCTGCGGTTATTGATCTCATGAAGTTCTCTTGAGTACTTTTGATAATCAGAGAGGTTTTTTTTATCCAGATCCTCATCCCCGACGGTCTCTTTTATTGATCTACTCAGTTCATGCATCTTTTCCTCCAGTAAAGCACTCTTATACCGGAATACTAGTTCATCACTGTAACCTAGTATAGATGATGTGTCAAGAGTTCCACAATAGATATCCACACCTAAGATATCCTTATCCTTGTCGGGATCTATCTCCAATTTCTTTATCTTCTTAGCAAGATCGGCATCGGCCTTTTTTATTTTCTCCATTAACAGCTCCGATGGATAAGCCGGTTGAGGAGATATTTGTAACCACTTTAACAAAAGAGCCAGTGATCTAACAACCCGTTCCGTCTTTTTAACCGACGAGTTAAACTCGACCCCTTCACTATCCGGCACTTTTCCATCTTCGTGATATCCACTAAACTGAGTGGCTCCCATACCTTTTTGAGCAAACTGCTCAGCGTCTATTTTAACGTTGTCAACAGGAACATTAAGTCGATCAGCTATTAAACTCATAAAGTAAGAACGGTCCATTTCACTTTCCATCAGGGCAAGCAGTGGAAAAGTATACTCGCGCGCCGCCTTGATCCTTTTACGGTTGTCGGAATAGAGTTCGGATATATAGTTCAACGTGTGTAAGATAGCATGAGGAGCGTCGGTTAATACCCTTTTCCATTCTTCTTTGTCCTCAAGAATGCAGTCCGCGGGGTCTTTACCCTCCGGAAGTTCCGCTATTTTTACATCCATTCCTTCATTAAAAGCTAAAGCCGCGGTCTTGTATGCTGACTTTACTCCGGCGTCGTCAGGATCAAAACAAAGCAGTATGTTCTTAGAAAAACGTTTTAGGCGACGGATATGCTCCCGAGTGACCGATGTTCCGGATAATGCCACGGTATTTTTTACACCAACCTGATGGGACATAACAAGATCAAACTGACCTTCTACTAAAACACTATAGTCGGCTCGTCTTATATACGATCCGGCCTGATTTAACCCATAAAGAACTTCCGATTTATTAAATATGGGAGTATCAGGACTGTTCAAGTATTTCGGAGTTTTGTCATCAGGGTCTAAGGCCCTTCCGGAAAACGCGATAACATTACCGGAAGTATCAAAGATAGGAAATATTATCCTGTCTCGAAATGTATCATATTTTTTCTGGTCCCGACTCTTTAAAAGTCCGGCTTCTAACATATCTTTCTCCGAAATACCTTTAGAAGACAGGTTTTCATATAAGTGCCTCCATCCCTCCGGAGCATAACCCAGCCTCCATTTTTTCCGAGTTCCTTCTTTGATCCCTCTTTTTTCCAGATGTTTTTGCACTTTGTTCGAGTCCTTTAAATTCTTTTCAAAGAAAACCGCCGCCTCTTCCACAGCATTCAACAGTCTATCTTTTTTTTCCTTGAAGACGTTGTTCTGTTTTTTATCTTTTAATTCCACACCGGCTTGGCGAGCCAATTTCTGCAGTGTTGTTTTGAAATCCAATCCTTCAAATTCCTGAACGAAAGAAAACACGTCACCGGAAGCACCACAACCAAAACAATGATAATTACCCCGACTCGGCGAAACGATAAAAGAAGGGGTTTTTTCGTTATGGAAGGGACAAAGAGCTTTATAGACCGAACCGGCCTGGCGTAATTCGATATATTCTCCTATTACATCAGCAATATTAAGAAGCTCTTTTATACGCTCGGTATCTGAAGCCATAAAATATATTGTAACGCTATTTTCTTGATACGTTACTCTTCCTCCTCTTCTCCCAGTTCACGGGCTTCGGTGAGTTCTTCCTTCAATTTCTCTATACTATCCGCTTTTCTACTCCCTTCAAATCCGGTTCCGGCGGGAATTAGGCGTCCGATTATAACATTCTCTTTCAGTCCGACCAGATCATCTCTTCTCCCCTGAACCGCGCTTTCGGTAAGTACTCTGGTTGTATTCTGGAATGAAGCGGCAGAAAGGAAACTATTTCGTGTTAGAGCTACTTCGGTAATGCCCATTATGACCGGTTCACTTTTCAACTCTTCTCCCCCGGCCTTCTTTATCTTGTTCTTCTCCTCTTCCAATACCACATCTTCCACTATTTCACCTCTCATAAATGTACTATCTCCGGGTTGCTTCACTCGGCGACGAGAGAACATCTGTTTTACCACAACCTCAATGTGTTTTCTGGAGACCGATTCACCTTGGAGTTCATATAATTTACTTATTTCGCTGATGATATATTCTTGGGTCTTTACTTTGCCGGCGTACTTGAAGAGTTCATCAAGATCGGCAGAACCGTCGGTCATAATGTCACCCTTTTCTACTTGTTGGTTTTCTTTGACCAAAACGACCCTTAAAGAACTCACCGTATGCTCCACTTCACTACCGGATTTAGCCGAAGCGCGCTTGTCAGAAACCTCCGGTAAAACAGTGATGACCTTTCCTTTTTGGGTTTCTTTTACACCGGTAACCACTCCGCTAACGCGACTTACAGCGGCGGGATTCTTGGGCTTTCTTTTCTCAAAGACCTCCTCAACACGAGGCAGACCTTGTGTTATGTCACCCCCGACAGAAGCCGCACCTCCGGCGTGGAAGGTCCTCATAGTAAGCTGAGTACCGGGTTCACCGATGGCTTGAGCCGCTACGGTACCGACAGCTTCTCCGATCTCTATGACCTTGTTATTACCGAAATCAACTCCGTAACATTTGACGCAGATCCCTTGTTTACTTTTGCAAAGAAGAGGGCTCCTGATAGTTACTTCCTCTATACCGGCTTCTTCAATGGCAACGGCGTCATCCTTATCCAGAAAGTGCCCTTTCTTAAATAAGACTTTACCCGAGGCATCCTTAACATCTTCCGCCAAGAACCTACCTTTTATGATCTTCACAATAGAGTCACTGATACCGGAAGCTGTCTTTTTACTTATAAGCAAACCTTCCTTGGTGCCACAATCTTCCTCTCTAACTATAACATCTTGAGAAACATCAAAGAGTCTTCTGGTCAGGTAACCCGCTTGAGCGGTTCTTAAGGCGGTGTCGGTCTGACCTTTACGTGACCCGTGAGTGGTAATAAAGTATTCTATAGGACTTAACCCTTCTTTACTGCAAGAAAGGATCGGAAACTCCATAGTATCACCGGCACTCTTTTGAATAAGACCTTTCATACCGGCCATCTGAGTTATCTGGGAAAGGGAACCCCTGGCTCCGGATTGCCACATATCATAAGCCGAATCTCTTTCAGTAAAGGTTTCTGGCAATATAGCTTCGATATCATTCTTGGCTTTATGCCATATCTCTATATTCTTTCTTATTCTTTCATTGGCAGACAAAAGCCCGATCTCGTACTGTTCCATTACTTTATCCGAATGGGCCTTTGCTTCAGCTATTATATCCGCTTTCTTTTCCGGTATTCGTACCTCATCAATTCCCCAAGTAATACCCGAATAGGTAGCATATTTGAATCCGAAATTCTTTATCTTATCCATTATGGTAGGAATGTTTTCTATACCGTACTTTTCTATAAGATCATCTACTATATGAGCCATCTCTTTCCTGTCCACCTCCATATTTACAAAAGGAAAATCAGACGGCAGAACACTGTTGAACAACAACCTACCCACCGAAGTTTCAAAGATCTCTTGGTTATACTGTGCGTATTTGGGTTTATCAGAGGCTAACACCTTAATGTTGGCTCGAAAACCGACATGTCCGAAATCATAGGCGTTTATAGCTTCATTGGGGCTGGAAAAGATCTTTCCTTCTCCTTTTTCGCCTTCTAATATCTTGGTCATCCAATAACATCCCAATACTATATCTAATAGTTTAGAACTTATGATCGGATCTCCGCTTCCGGGTTTTAAGATGTTCTTATCAGAAGCCATTATTTCTTTGGCCTCAAACTGAGCTTCTTCCGACAGAGGAACGTGGACCGCCATCATATCTCCGTCAAAATCGGCATTAAAAGCCGGACAAACAAGCGGATGTATCTGAATAGCATTACCTTCTATCAAAAGCGGTTTAAACGCCTGAATCCCCAAACGATGAAGTGTCGGAGCACGATTTAAGAGAACATACTTACCTTTAATAACCTCTTCCAATATCTCCCAGACCTCCGGGACGCCCTCTTCTATTAACCGACTGGCTCCTCTTATGTTGTATGCCATTTCTCTCTTTAAAAGACCGGAAATGACAAAAGGTTTAAAGAGTTCCAAAGCCATATGTTTCGGTAAACCGCATTCATTCAAAGAAAGCTCTGGTCCGATAACAATGACCGAACGACCGGAGTAATCAACACGTTTACCTAATAAACTTCTCCTCAAGATACCTCTTTTACCTTTAAGATTATCCGCTAGAGATTTCAAAACACCCCTTTGCGCCTGACCACCGGCCTGTTGGGCGGTACCTTGTCTCATTGAGTTGTCTATCAAAGCATCTACCGCTTCCTGCAGTATTCTTTTTTCATTCCTTAAAATAACCTCGGGTGCTTGGATGTCCTTAAGTTTCTTCAACCTGTTATTCCTGTTTATGACTCTCCTGTATAGATCATTCACGTCGGAGGTGGCATACCGTCCACCGTCTAAGGGAACCATTGGTCTGAGAGCTGGCGGAATTATCGGGATATGAGTAAGGAACATCCATTCCGGCCTCAAGTCTGCCGCGATAAGAGACTGTATCAAAGAAATACGTTTATTTAGTTTTTGCTTCTCGGCAGCCCCGGCTTTTTCATACGCTTCCAAGAGTCGGCCTTCCAGTTCATTCAGGTCTATTTGTTTAAATATCTCGTAAACAGCTTCAGCGCCTATTCCCGACTCAAACAAAGACCCATAACGTAGGGAATATTTATGACAATCCACTTCATTCAATACCATTCCTTCCTTAACGCTTTTTATTTCCCTTTTAGCGGTCTCCAACCTTTCTTTAAGTTCCTCTTTTTCCTTCTTTCCAAGTTCTTTGACCTTACCCTTGTACTCAGAATCAACTTCTTTTAGAAGTCTCTCTCGTTCATCTTCATCAACGCGCGTGATAATATAGCCGGAAAAATACATTACTTTCTCCAGATCCGCCATAGGGATCCCCAAGATCAGACTGATCCTTGAAGGAATACCTCTCAGGAACCAGATATGGGATACCGGAGTAGCTAGCTTGATGTGTCCCATCCGCTCCCGTCGAACTACCGATCTTGTTATTTCCACTCCGCACTTCTCACACACTATTCCTTTATAACGGATACCTCTATACTTTCCGCAGTAACATTCATAATCTTTTTCCGGTCCGAATATCTTTTCGTCAAAAAGACCGTTCTTTTCGCTCCGTTGAGTTCGGTAATTTATGGTCTCCGGTTTGGTTACCTCTCCATAAGACCATGACTGGATCCGTTCCGGAGAAGCCAACTTCAATGTTATGGAATCGAAGTCGTTTATGGTGGCACGCTTGTTTTTTGTCTGAGATGAGTGGTTATTCATAAATATAATATGCTTTTATTTTAATCAACTTGACCTTGATCTTTTTTAAGTTCTACATCCAAGGCGATCCCTCTTAAAGTATTGAGTAAGACGTTAAAGGATGCCGGAGTATTCAACTGTTTGATCGGCTCACCTTTCACCATGGCATCAAAAGCGGCCGAACGTCCGGTTATATCATCAGATTTAATGGTAAGCATTTCTCTAAGATTATAGGCTGTACCATATCCCAACAACGCCCAGACCTCCATTTCTCCTAATCTTTGGCCTCCATTTTGTGCTTTGCCTCCCAGTGGCTGTTGTGTGATCAAAGAATAAGGGCCGATAAACCGCATATGTATCTTATCTTCCACCATATGATGCAGTTTCAGAATATACATATAGCCAACCGCAACATCCTGATCAAAGGCCTCTCCGGTTCTGCCATCGTAAAGGGGAGTTTTACCATTTCGGTTAAATCCTATTTTTTCCAATTCATCTTTTATCTCTTCGGCGTCAGCCTCCGCGAAAGGAGGAACTATGGCCTGATACTGTAAAGAGTTAGCTGCCATTCCCAGATGCATCTCCAATATCTGACCCAAGTTCATTCGACTGGGAATACCTAAGGGAGTAAGTATAACGTCAACAGGGGTTCCATCCGGCATATAGGGCATATCTTCCTCAGGTAAAACTTTAGATATAACACCTTTGTTTCCGTGCCTTCCGGCTAATTTATCACCCACAATTATGTTCCTTATCTGCGCAACTTCAATATGGATCCTTTTAATTATACCGGATTCAAGTTTATCTCCATTCTCTCTGGAAAAGACCTTTATACCGATGACCCTACCTCTTTTACCTCCTTCTATTCTCTTAGAAGTATCCTTGACATCACGGGCTTTCTCTCCGAAGAGCGAGCGTAGGAGTCTTTCTTCTGGAGTCAACTGAGTTTCCCCTTTGGGGGTTATCTTACCAACCAATATATCACCGGTTTCCACCTCAGCGCCCAAACGAATTATTCCGTCTTCATCCAGATTACGGAGTTTAGCTTCACCGACGTTGGGAATATCACAAGTGGTAACTTCAGGCCCAAGTTTGGTATCACGAACATAAACAACGAATTCTTCAATGTGAATACTGGTAAATTTACTATTCTTTATAAGACGTTCCGAAATAATAATGGCATCTTCATAATTTGCTCCAGACCAGGACATAAATGCAACCAAGACATTCTGTCCCAAAGCGATCTGCCCGTTATCACTTGAGGAAATGTCCGCCAGAATATCACCTTTTTTAATAGATTGTCCTTTGCTTACGACGGGACGTTGATGAAAACAAGTAAAGCTATTGGTCTTTGAGAACTGCACCAAAGGATAGCTCTTGGTCTCTCCTTTTTTTGTTTTGATCACTATCTTTCTGGCGTCTGCATAGGTCACCTCACCATCATCTTCCGCCGAAATAACACGGCCCATATCTCTGACCGCCTGTTCTTCTACTCCAGTAGCCACTATCGGAGCTTCCGGAACGATGCAAGGCACAGCCTGTTTTTGCATATTGGAACCCATCAAGGCCCTGTTCGCATCATCGTGGCTTAAGAACGGGATCATACAGGTGGCTACCGAGAAGGCTTGAGTGGTAGCGACATCGATATAATCTACATCTGATACAGGCACTACATCGTGACTGCCTCTGATCCTCACGGCTACTTCTTTATCAAGCAAGCGTCCCGAGTCATCGCGATTGGCGGCGGCGTGGGCGATCTTGTATTTCTCTTCTTCAAGAGCACTTAAATAATGCACTTCACCGGTAACTACTCCGTTCTTGACCTTGGCGTAAGGTGACTCTATCATTCCAAAATCGTTGACTCTGGCATATAAGGTTAATCTTAAAATAAGACCGATATTAGCTCCTTCAGGAGTATGAACCGGACACAATCTTCCGTAATGGGAAGGATAGACATCTCGTACTTCAAATCCGGCTCTAGCTCTATTCAAACCACCGGGTCCAAGAGCTGAAAGGGTCCTTAAGTGCTCTATCTCCGTCAAGGCATTCTCCTGTTGCATGAACTGAGATAACTGACTGGTAGTAAAGAACTCCTTTATACGAGCCTGCATCGGTTTAGGACTTATGAAATTAACCGGTAAGGTCATTTCCGTCTCAATGGTCGACATTCGGTTCTGTATATTACGCTTCATCTGTGCCATACCGACTCGGAGCTTTTGTTGGAAGGTCTCGTCAAAGTATCTGACACGTCTTGAACCCAGATGATCTATATCATCTTCTTTGGCATTAGGATCACTGTTCAACTCAGCAATATGTTTGATGATCAGGGCCAGATCTTCCTTTGTTATCTCCTTCTTTTCTATTTCTTTATCATCCAAGGGTAAATTAAAACGTTGATTAAATCTGTACCTTCCCACTTTGGAAAAATCATAACGATCTGAAGAAAAAAGTGAAAGAATGAAGTTTTTAGCATTTTCAGGAGTCGCCACATCTCCGTCACGAAGACGTTTATATATCTCCACCGCGGCATCACCAACATTCTTCGCTGTGTCTTTTTCCAGTGTTTTTTCTATACAATGCAAAGCTTTTTCATCACCTTTAAATAAACCTCTTATTTCATCATCGGTCTCTGCTCCCAGGGTTCGCAATAAAGAAGTTGCTGGAACTTTTTTCTTACGATCCAAACGAATATAAGCCGCTTCATCCGACTCTGTCTCGATTTCCACCCAGACACCTCTAAGGGGAATAACTTTGGCTCCAAAATACCGATGGCCTTTGATCATTGAGGAAGTAAAAAATACTCCGAATGACCTAGCCAACTGCGGCACGATGACCCTTTCAATACCACTTATAATAAAAGTAACGTTCTTGGTCATCATGGGAACTTCGGATATAAATATCTCTTGCTCCTTTTCTGTGCCCATTACCTTATTTTTCAGTTTTACCTTAACCTTTAGAGGGGCTTCATAGGACAACTTGTGTTCTTTGGCTTCTTGCTCTGTTATGGCAGGCTCGCCTAATTCAATATCTCCGAATTCAAGCTCGAACTTTTTCTCTGAAAAATCCTTTATGGGAGAAAACTCTTCAAAAACCTCTTTTATTCCTTCTTTTATAAGACGTTCAAATGAATTACGCTGGTCTTTCACCAAGTCAGGCATTGGTATTAGAGGTTTTTGGTATGACCTAAAATATTTTTTAGGATACGCACCGACACTAACGGGTGTGGAGTGTGAATTTGAATTCATAATAAAAATTATTTAAAATAATTACTCTTATATATAGATGTGTAATTATGATCTTGTAAATCAGAAAATTAAAGGCACAAAGAACTCCCGAGCTAAAAACTTAGCCCGGTGAAAAATTTAGCTAATCATTTAAGATAATAGCGATCAATAATATTGATATAACCTTTAACCTCTTCAAGAACTCCTTGCCGCAGAAACCACCTCAACTCAATCGAAAGCTGTATAAGCAAGCATTTTACATGTTAATTAAAAAATGTCAACAAAAAAGTTAACATCTTAAGAATACTTGGAGATACCGCTAAAACGCAACTTATATTTATATCCGTTTTGTGAGAAAAGTAAGCATCAACTCCTCTTCTTTCGCCATTTTTCTATTTTAGCATGATCTCCGGAACGTAGCACCTTCGGTACTGTGTAATTTTTGCCTCTATGTACAATTTTAGCAGGTCGTGTATAGACCATTTTTCCGGCATAGCGATTCTCTTCCAAGGAATCCCGATCTCCCAAGACCCCCGGCACTTGCCGAGAAACACAATCCAAAACAGCCAGAGCGGGTATCTCGCCGCCGGTCAATATAAAAGGACCGATCGACAACCTCTCCGCTCCCTCTTTTTTAAAAACTTCATAAACCCGAGCATCTATGCCTTCATAACGACCGGAAACTAAGATTATGTGCTTATACTCTTCGGCAAAAGAGCGGGCGCGTTCATTGGTTAGACGTTTGCCCTTCCTATCAAAAAATATGATCTTACAGTTCTTTTTTCTACCCTTCGCTTTCAATATCGCCTTAATGACCGGCTCGGAACGAATGACCATCCCCGGTCCTCCACCAAAGGGTTTACCGTCAACACGCTCTTTAGGGTCTTCCAGATGATCCTTTGGATCATAAAACAGTACCTTTATTTTCTTCTTCTCCAAGGCACGGCCCAGTATAGATGTCTTTATATACGGCTCTATGGCCTCCGGAAAAAGAGTTATGATATGAAAAGTCAACATAAAACACACTTTATAGTTTAACAAAGAAATACTCCGGCCAAAACGGCCGGAGTATTTAAAAAAACGCAAAAAGCATTTTTATCAGTAACCTTAAAGTTTTAGGTCTCCGACTGCTTCATCAACGTCCTTCTTGGTTCCTTCCTCAGAAGAAGAATAAGACTGAGAAGATGAGCTGTGAGAACCTCCTTCTGGCTCGTTTATTTTTAGGTTCACGCGAGCATTGTTTTTCATCCCGACGACTCTGAGAAGAGTACGAATGGCTTTCGCGGTATTACCGGATCGGCCGATGACCTTCCCCATGTCAGACGGATCGATATCAAGTGTCATAAGAACACCCATTTCATCAACCTGTCTATCAACTTTAACTTTATCGGGATTGTCAACAAGAGATTTTACCAAGTACTCAAGAAATTCTTGATCCTTTTCCATAATAGCAGAATTAACTCATAAAGAATTCTTGCAGATCATTCGACCAGTTAAGTGGCCTATAACAGCCACCCGATGCCTGCTAATATATACTCTAAACCCTTAAAAGATCACTGTCAATAAAGATCTTCCTCTGTAAAATTTGGTTTTATGAAACCGATCTATTTTACAGCTTCAGCTGTATCAGCGCTCTCAGGAACGTTATCTTTATCCTTTTCTTCATCAGCTTCCTGTTTTTCATCTTCTGCTTTGGTTTCCGGGGCATCTTGCGAGTCTAAAACGGCATCTTTGCTTTCCTTGGCTTCACTTTTTTCATCAGATGAAGCTTTGGCCTCGGAAGGTCCCGTATCGGCTGAAGATTGAGGATGTTTTTTGGGTAGAACATTTACTTTCTCCCCTTCTATGATCTTGTGAGTTACAAGGAGGTTATGAACTGTTCCCGACAGTTTGGCCCCTTTAGACATCCATTCCTTTATTCGTTCTCCCTTGAGCTGGGTCTTGTCCTCCTGACGCGGATCATAACTGCCCAAGGCCTCAATAAAGTTCCCGCTCTTAGGAGCTCTCCTGGAATCAGTAAGAACCACCCTGAATGTCGGCTCATGCCTTCTACCTACACGCCTTAACCTTATTTTTAACATGTTGGCTATCCTAGCAAAGCTTGGCGTAAAGGTCAATTGCCATTATCCCTAGAAAGGCAAAATTGGAAGATAAAAACTCAGTGTGTTATATTGAAATTTTGACGTTATGGCACGAAAAACAAACAAAAAAAGAAAAAAGCAAAGTTTTGAAGGACCTCTGGCGGTTACCTCCCAAGGTATCGGATACTTGACGGTAGAAAAGTTTGAAGACGATATACAGATCCAAGAGAATCTAATGAAGACGGCCCTACATGGAGATCTGGTCAAAGTATCTCTCCTTCCCCAAAAGAAAGGTGAAAGGATCCAGGGCGAGGTCACTGAGATACTGGAGAGGGCTCGTTATGAATTCGTAGGAACAATAAAAAGGACAGAGGGTTCTTGCTTTTTGGTTCCTGACGACAGAAGGGTTTACAGGGACTTTCATATCCCTAACCCTCCAGATAATGCCTATAACGGCCACAAAGCGATGGTTAAATTAACCGAATGGAGTAACCCCAAGGATAAACCTCAAGCCGAGATAGTAACCGTTATCGGACCGGCCGGAGAACACGAAGTAGAGATGAACGCCATAGTTAAAGAGAGAGGTTTTGATGTCAAATTTCCCGAAAAGGTTGAACGTGAGGCAAAGAAACTCCAAGATGACCGTTCCGAAATGGTTCCGGAGAAAGAAGGAAGACGCGATATGCGCGACCGAAAGACCTTCACTATTGACCCTCAAGATGCTAAGGATTTTGACGATGCCCTGTCAATAAAAGAGCTTGATAACGGCGACAGAGAGATAGGGGTTCACATAGCCGATGTTTCTTTTTATGTTAAAGAAGGAAGCGACCTTGATAAAGAAGCCAGAAAAAGAGGAACCTCGGTTTATCTGGTTGACCGCACTATCCCCATGCTTCCGGAAGAGCTTTCCAATGACCTCTGCAGTTTGAACCCCAATGAAGACAAACGTGCCTTTTCGGCGGTATTTATAGTTGACAAACACGGCACTATAAAGGACCGTTGGTTCGGCAGAACCGCCATAACTTCCGATAGACGCTTTAATTACAAAGAGGCTCAAGAACTGCTGGATACCGGCAAAGGAGATATGGCCGAAGAACTCCAATCCTTGAACACCTTTGCCAAAAAACTACGAAAGAAAAAATTCAAGAAAGGGGCAATAGATTTTGAGACCAGCGAAGTAGGATTTGAACTGGACGAAGACGGTACCCCTAAACGTGTCTTTATAAAGAAAAGGATGGCTTCCAACCAGCTGATCGAAGACCTTATGCTTTTAGCTAATAAAGAGGTCGCCTACTTTCTCTATGATGAACAAAATGAAGAAGGTAGCAGAAAAAGAGGTGCCATCTATCGCGTACACGAAAGACCCGATCCGGAAAAACTCTCAGACCTTCTGACATTCCTCAGAGCATTAGGACATAACATCTCGATCGACCCCGAAGATATGTCTCCGAAAGAGCTGAACAGAATATTAAGAAAAGTTACCGGAGAAAGTGAAGAAACTCTGGTAAAGACCGCCGCTATCCGTTCAATGTCCAAGGCGGTCTACTCCACCAAGAACATCGGACATTTCGGGCTGGCTTTTAAACACTACACTCACTTCACCTCACCGATAAGAAGATATCCGGATCTGGTCGTTCATCGGTTGATATCCAAGAGACTGAAAGGTAAAAAAATGTCCTCAAAAGAAATAGCAATGCTGGAAACAGTAGCCAAAGAATCAACCGAAGCCGAGATAAAAGCCACCGAAGCAGAAAGAGAGTCCATCAAATTAAAACAGGTTGAGTATATGGAAAAACACAAAGGCGAGGTATTTGAAGCGGTCATTTCCGGAGTTACCGGCTGGGGATTATACGTTGAAGAAAAGAACACTCTTTCTTCAGGAATGGTTCATATCACCAAACTGGGAGATGATTTTTACGAATTTGATGAAAAGAACTTCGCCTTAATAGGAAAGGAAACCGGAAAAAAATTCGCTTTGGGGGATGAAATAAAGGTCAAGTTAATAGACGCCGACCCTGATGAAAGAAGACTTTCTTTTGAGATCATTTAAACCGAAACTTTATAAGAAATTCCTGTTTATCCAGATCAAGCCATTTCTTGAATTACACTTTGAAAGCAACCTTTCATACGCCTCCACCAAAACTCCTCAACCAAGATACTTTTTAGGAAAGTGGCCCATAGCATAGCCCACTTTCCGTAATTACTCGTTAGCAATAGTATCAAGTATACTCTCCTAAACCTTAGGGACGTCTTTTTGGGGATGTCTGACATCCCCAGGATTTGCTGATTATACCGATATACCTCTTCCTTTTTACATTCACTATTCAGTAATTTTTGACATTGTTTTATTTTTAAGGCATAATACAGTAAACGTTCTTTGATAGAAACACAATAAAAGTATAAGGAGGATTTAGAATGGATATCTTATGGATCAGCTTAGTTGCAATGGTATTGATTTTGGTCATTGTTGTACTGGTTCTAGCGACCATTTCAGTAATGGCTAAAGAGGACTGGTTTTTTACCCAAATAACACAGGGTAAGATCAAATTTATTAACCGCGGAGACGCCAAAGAGGCCGTCTGGCCCAATGTTGGAGGATACGGGATGTCAATTAAAGAAGATCCCAACGGAAGACACTGGCTAATACCAATTGAAGACGAGGATACTCTAATGAATTCATTTTTTTATCCCACCAAACCCGGAACACTAAAATTCAAGCTGGATCAACTGCTTTGGGATAAGCTCAAGATCAGATTTATAAGTATCCTATGGTTCCAAGTATATGTCCATAAATTTGAAGTAGAAAGATTGAGGTTGAAAGGAGCGACAAAGAAAAAGTTAGACATCGCAGAAACAAATATCAAAGGAAAAAACACTGAGGGTCTGGAAGGAAAAAGTACTGAAGATCTACAGAATCGAATCCAGGAGTCCCCTAATGAATCACTTGTTGATTCACTGCTTTTTTTAATTCCAAGACCAATTCTTGTTACAGGAGTCGAGTTGGGAGGTGACGGCACTAGAATATCGATACTGTGTCATCCTGTATATCAGGTGGTTATTCCCACAGTCCCGATCTATTATTATCGGGCCAAATTCTTTACCCTTCTTGATTCCGCTTTTTCGGCGGCACTAACTAATTTTTTTGCCGACCATCGAGTGGCGGTCTACACCAAAAAAGGTGCCGAAGACCTCAAAGCTGAAGAGGGCGAGTTGGCGCATGAGGTCTATGATCCTAAACTTGGCGATGAATTTGGAAACAAAAATGATGATTATAAAAAATACTACTCCGCCAGTAAAATATCTTACTGGCATTGGTTGAAAATGAAGAAAACTGAAGGTTCAGCCATAAAAAGACATCTATGGCATCTAAATGCGACCAAAAGTTATTACGAAGAGCTAGTGAAACACGCTCTAAGGGATAAGGAATACAATAATGAAAATGTCAACGAACATCCTCATGTGAAGTTCTTAAACAAGTTGACGCACAACTTGTTCTTAGATAACACAACTATAAGTAGCAAAGACTTGGGAAGCGGAATAATTCCTCAATTCGGTCTGGCTCTTACAGATCCAATAATTGAGGACTACGCACCTTACGACCAAGCCACTAAGGACCTCTCAGCTTCTATGCCCGCAAGACAGACGAACTTCTGGATAGCAGAAGGAGTCAGAGAAAAGGCCTACGGAACCAGAGACGCTATGGTGGCCCAAGGCACCGGAGAAGCCGACAGGTTTAAAAACTTGGTCAATTCCTTAATAAAACAAGGTACTGATCCCAATATCGCCGCGCAGGTAGTTGAAACGATGCTTAGAACCGAGAACATAAGGGACGGACAAGTCTCGACCTACGTGGAAGGCGGTAGTCGGTCATCCGTTATGGTACCAGCTGGAGAACAACCAAAAAAGCAAGAAGGAGGAGGAACAGAGACTTAAAATACTTTATTTTGTGTTTCAAAGTCGGCATTTATTTAAATGCCGACTTTTTACTTTTAAAATCCGGATTTTCTAAAAAAGATTGACTATTTCGATAATTTATTTTATTATTTCGCCAGCGTTCTTAAAAAAACAAAAAAGGAGGATATATGTTATTCCTAACAATTTTAGGTATAATTGCTTTGGCGATAGTCTTCTTTCTAGTGACTATCTTGACATACGTCAAAATAAAAGGAAGACCGAAAAAAACATCCACCAAGTCTACCGACCTATCCAAATACAAACCTAACGGCAGATTGATAACGGCCGTTCTGGCCTACGGCTGTTTACTGTATCTCACGCGTGAAATACAGCCTGAGATCTGGAACTGGCTGTTTGAGACGGGTCTCTTTTGGCCTTTACAATTAGCCGTCGTCGTTACTGTAATTGTCATCGACTACGGGACTGGCTTGCTGAAGTTGATCTTTATCCCAATTGTTATCGCCATAATATTCTTTTCAATCCAAGAAATTGAAAAGAATGGAGAAAAAGAAAAGGTAACCGCCAAAAAACCGGCAGTCGAGGAGTCGGAAATACGAGATTTTCTGGAAAACCCAAAACCGCCAAAAGAACTTAAGAAATTGGCGAAAAAGGGAAAAATAGAAGATCTCCGATTGGCTCTTCTACAAAAGGTGGACTCCGACAGCTGGTCGGATCCGGTAAAAATGCCGGAACAACCGGTAGGGACTCGCCTGCGAGCGGATCTGGAGATCCTCTCCGGGCGAGTGCTTGTAAGGGACAGAAATGAAATTATCGGGGTATATCCCGATAAAAACTACAAGCACCCAAAAGGAAATAGCTTTGAACTACGGTTCAAAAGCTACGACCACAAGGAGACGGCTATTGCCGTCTGGACCTGGAAAGAAAATCTATAACTCCTTTTAAAAAACCCCGACACCTGGTCGGGGTTTTATTGTTGAAATGTGGGTCTTAAAAAGGCATACTCAGCCCGAACGTTCCGGTAACCATGCCTAAAATAGCATAAGCGCTTATCATTATAACTATACCCACTATACCCCAGAGCATACTTCTTTTTCCGGTGGTACGACCTTCGTCGCTGTCAGCGTTGGATATAAAATTGAACAACCCCCAAGCAAAAACAGCAAAAGCTATCATCAAAAGAAGAAAAATAAGAGGGTTAATGATATGCTCATTAACCCTCCCTATTAATTCAGTTATATCCATGATATTTATCCGGTACTATAGCTTTTTCAAGAAAATAGCAGGTTTAGTTTAATCTTCCCAAATTCCGGGTCTCGGAACCTCAGTATCCTCAATACCCAACTGTTGTTGAATAAAGGCAACCAATCCCCAGACGGCGG
>JBKHAI010000008.1:0-22501 GCA_046542915.1 Minisyncoccota bacterium
AGGTTAGAGCGGAGAATACTTAAGGTGCAAGCATCAAATTTCAAGCACCAAATCCCAAATAAATTCGAAATATTAAATTAGAAAAATCAAAAGCACCGATGTGTAATTTAATTATCATGATCTAAATTAAAGATCCGAAACAATAATAAAATCGGAATATTTAATAGCGAAACTTCAGATCCGAGACGAAGGAACCTAACTCTTTTGAGATGAATGTCCTACATTGTAATAAACGATCGATGTTGAGTGTAAATTTCGGAATATAGACCTTACATTGCTAAATAAGTTCGGGTGGGGAAAGCTTTAAAAACCGGTATTCTCCTGATAAAATAGAGAAGGATAAGTTAAACTTTTATATTTATTCAATATTATTTATTTTGTGATCTTAACAAATGGTCAATTATAAACCTAAAAATACATTCCGTAATTTTCTTTTTGATTCCGCTATTCCCAGTGGCATTCGATTATTGATAGCAACTTTTCTGATACTGGCTGTTCATTTTTTTATTACCTTTGTTATCCTTTCTATCTTGTTGGCCGTTGATTACAAAGGTAGTCCCCTGGGGCTTTTTTTATTGGCCGGATATGGTCTTTTTTGTTGGTTATTTTTCTCTGTTAGTATTCGTCCTTTATGGACCGGTTGGAGTGGCTCGCGAATATTGGTTTTGTTGTGTTCCTTTCTCTTGTTGGGCTATAGTGGTTTGTGGTTTTATTTAGGACCGGCCTTTACACCTTTGGCTTTCTTTTTTCTATTATTGGGTGCCATCAGTGGCCTTTATATTACTACCGGTTATGCCCCCAAGTACTATTACAGAAAAAGAAAAGATAAGGGTGAATAAAAATTTTAAAGGGAACTTCCTGATTTTTTAAATATAAGAGACAATGCTCAAGACCAAAATAATAGCAACTATCACTCCTCAGTCTATAGAGGATGATCTATTGAAGAGCATGATAGACGCCGGAGTGGATGTTTTTCGCTTGAACTTCTCACACGGCAGTAGAGATGAGCACCGGCGAATGATAAGGGAAATAAAAAAGATTAGAGAAGGTCTCGCAAAACCCGTTGCTATTTTGCAGGATATCTCCGGTGCCAAGGTTCGTACCGGCTCTTTTAATGAACCCCAGGTAGAGCTTTTGAAGGGACAAGGTTTTGTGCTTTTTACCTCTTCTGAAACTGAAGGAAGCGTTGAAGGTGTTTATGTTGACCATCAGAGCTTCGCGGACGAGGTCAGGGAAGGGGATCAAGTTATCCTTGATGATGGCAAGGTGGCAATGAAGGTTGCGGAAATAAGCGACGGAAAGGTTTTTTGTGAAATAACGAAAGGAGGAACAGTTCGCGGTCGTAGAGGGGTTTCCGTGCCGGGGAAAATACTTTCCAATCCGGCCATAACGGAAAAGGACAAGCTTGATATAAAATTGGGTTTGGAAGAGGGGGTTGATTTTATAGCTTTATCTTTCGTCCGAGAAGAAAAGGATGTAAGGGAATTGAGGTCTTTTATTAATGAGAACGTCATGGAAAGTTTGCCGGATGTGATCGCCAAGATCGAGACCGCTAAAGCCCTGGATAACTTTAATGACATAATGGATACAGCGGATGCTGTTATGATCGCCAGAGGTGATCTGGCGGTTGAAACAGAGCCCGAAAATATCCCGATGGAACAAAAAAGAATGATCGCTAAAGCCAATGAGCAGGGTAAACCGGTTATAACCGCTACGCAGATGTTGGAGTCTATGGTCAACTTACCGACTCCTACCAGAGCCGAAACTTCAGACGTTGCCAATGCGGTCTTGGATGGGACCGATGCTGTTATGCTCTCTTCGGAGACGTCTATAGGTAAATATCCTCTGGAGGCGATAAATGCGGTGGCAAAGACCGCTTTAAGGGTGGAAAAAAATTACCCAACTAAGATAGAAAGAAAAGGAGATGAAAAGACGGATATGGGGATCACTGATTCTATAACTACGGCAGTGGTTGCCATCTGCCGAGGTCTGGACGCTAAGTTAATAGTGGCGTTGACTGATTCCGGTTTTACCGGAAGAATGATCTCCAGACACAAACCAAAGACACCTATAGTAGCCATGGCAACCGATAAATATGTTTATCGTAAACTTTCTTTAAGTTTCGGATGTGTACCTCTTTATGTGGAACCGCCTGAAGACGTCGGAAAGGCCTTTGATACGGTCAGAGATCGTATCTTGGCGCGAGGTTTCGCTGAAGAAGGTGATAGGGTAGTTGTCGCCGCCGGAGCACCTTTTGAACTTCCCGGAGCTAAGACCAATATGCTTTTTGTTGAGTCTCTTTAGTTTTTGCCACCTTCCAAAGTTATCACTCCACTGTCTCCCAGGTAGAAAAAATACAAAAAGAGAGGATCCTAAAAGGTCTCCTCTCTTTTAATAAGTTCAATAGTAAGTCTTAATTATTCCCGGCGACAGACCTTGAGGGGTCATTATTTACTATCTTCCATTAGTTTATCTATATCCACCGAATGTATTTCTTTTAGTTGTTCTTCAAAGGTAGGTTTTTCTTCTTGGTAAAAAACGCCTAGAGGTATGTTGCTGTCGTTGTTGTAATCCCACTCCAGGGCTTTTTCTTTAGCTTTGCTGTAAGGCATATATTCTTCTTCCATTTCGTAACATCTCTCATGATAGGCCTGGTAGGTGTTGTGCCACACCACACAGGGTTGTAGGACCTCAATGAACGAGAATCCTTTATGTTCTATTCCTTCTGTTATTAATCTTTTTAACTGGTCCGGTTTCCCGGAAAATCCTCTGGCCACGAATGTGGCACCATAAGACATCATCACATCAAGCGGGTTGGTAGGGACCTCAATACTTCCGTCGGGGCTGGTACTACTGACAAATCCCTTAGGGCTGGTGGAGGTCGGTTGTTTTACCGTTAAAGCAAAAACGCGATTATCGTGGACGATCACCGTGATGTTGGAATTTCTCTTGGCGGCATGGACCAAATGGGAAACTCCTTCGTTATAACTATCTCCATCGCCGACGTTACATATCACCTTCAGGTCGGGGTTACCGACCTTGATGCCGGTAGCTAAGGGAATAGCTCTGCCGTGCAAAGCATAGACGCTGTTTATATTGAGATGATCATATATCTTTCCATGGCATCCTATTCCGGCAACGACAACCAAGTTCTCTTTGTCCATCTCGGAGACTACTTTTTTTAAGGCTTCTTGAATGGCGAAGTTACCGCAACCGGGGCACCACGTGTTTGTTTTAGGTAAGATGATATCGTCCATATGAAAATATTTAATTTATTTTTTCTTGTAATTTTCCTCGAAGTTCTTCAACGGTGAAAGGTCGAGATTCGTACTTTAGTATTTTTTCATCGGTTTCTATTCCGTACATCTTCATTAATTTGGCTAACTGTCCGACGGCGTTTATTTCCACGCAAATTATTTTCTCGGATCCTTCCAAGGCGTCTTTCATCTGTTGTTCCGGAAAAGGTTGCAACACTAGGGGTTGGACAAGTTTAACATTCATATTTTCGGAGGCTTCCAAAATAGCTCCTTTAGTTGATCCCCAAAATACTACTGCGATAGGCCCTTCTCCGTAAGTTTTGACGGTCTCTAATATATTAAGTTCTTCTCTTAATCTTTCTCCTTTTCTCATTCTTTTTTCTTGCATTCTTTTTACTTCTTCCGGTTCTTCCGTTGAACCGCCATCCTCGGTGTGTTCGTAGCCAGTGGCTTTGATGACCGCTTCACCTCCGGGAAACTGGATAGGGGATATATCTTCACCACTGTAGCGTTTATAATCTTTATTATTATCTCCCAAAACGATATCTTCTTTGTCTATATGGTAGAGACCCTCTAAGGTGTAGGTGTTTTCCGAGAGTTCTTTATCTATGAGTAAAATGGCCGGCATTTGATATCGCCAGGCGATGTTCAAAGCTTTGCCACTCCAGTAAAAGGCCTCGTCGCCGTCTCCGGGAGCAACCAGAAATCTTTCCATATCGCCGTGTCCGGCGTTAAGGGCAAATAAAAGATCACCTTGTGATTCATAGGTCGGAACACCTGTTGCCGGCCCCATTCTTTGGCTTAAAGCTATCAAAATAGGAATCTCTGACTGGGCTGAGAAGCTCAGGGTCTCGGTCATAAGAGCGAACCCGCCTCCGGATGTTGCCAACATCGTTCTCCTTCCGGAATAAGCGGAACCTAACGCCATATTGATGACCGAGATCTCGTTCTCCGGCTGAGCGGTCCTGACTCCGTCAACGGTTGTCAGGAAGCTGAAAACTCCTGTTGCCGGGGTCATGGGATAGGATATACAGGATTCTAATCCCGCTTTTAAAGCTCCCAAAGCTACGGCCTTGTTTCCAGAGATTATCGGCAGCGGAGGATTGTCGGTCTCTTCCGTATCTCTTTTTTGTTCGGTCTTGTTGAAGGCCGATTCGGCAACATTGAGATTCTTCTCCGTCTCATTATTGAGATTCCTTTTTATGACTTCCGATACTTTATGCCACTCCATTCCCATCATTTTTGCCAAGGCGGCGATCAAGGCGGTGTTTTTCATAAGATGATCGCCTCCGACGTCGTTGACTATCTCTTGGGCGTTGATCTCGGTTATTTCTATACCTTCTTCTTCGGAAAGATCAGCTTCTGTGTAAGAAGGGTCGTGTATTAAAACTCCTCCTTCGTTCATTCTATCTCGGTGTTTTAAGATAGTGTCTTTGTTAAGTGCCAACAGAATATCGATCTTGTCTTTTTTAGCTTCCACTTTTTCGTCCTTGGAGATAGATATTTGAGAAAAATTATGACCACCTCTGATAAGGGAGTGATAATCTTCATGAATGAAGACCCGAAAACCGTAAGAATTGAAAAGTTTGGCTATGACCAACCCGGACTTTTTAGAGCCGTCACCGGCCGCTCCACCTACTACTATTTGAAAGTTATCCATAAAAAATGAACAAATTAATTATTAATATATTATTGCCTTTATCTAACACGATAGAGCGTGCTCTCCGGTAAGTATCTCTTCTTGGTCTCTTTCTTTATGCTTCTTCTACGTGGATGCATTGTACAGGGCAGTTTTGCGATGCTTCCATATTACAACCTGCTTCTTCAACATCTCTTTTTATTACACCGTCCTCTTCGTGGCCTTCTTTTAGGTTAGCTTTTCCTTCTTCACCGATCTCCCAAAAATCAGGACAAGCGGCGGCGCAAGCCCCGCAACCGATACATTTTTCTTTTTCAAAAACTATTTTTTTCATTTTCTTTTTTATGTTTAAGGCTTTTAATGCTTGAGCCGCTCCTAGTGGATCATGGTAATTGGGTATTCCATATTCCTCCAACAAGGAGACAGCTTTCTGTGTCTTTTCTCCTTTGCCCATAAAACAGGCCACTATTGTCTTGCCGTGTTCTTTATGAGCTTCTATTAGAATTTTAGCATTCTTTTCCGGTTCGGTCATTATCTGCAATGTCTGGATAACTGCGATCGCATTTATGTTCTCTTGCTCCAGAACGGCTCTGATCGCGGCATCGTATCTTTCCGCCGAGGCGTCTCCTACTATATCAAGCGGGTTGGATGCCGAATAACCCGGATGCATCAGTTGGGACATCTTATCCAAAGTCTCTTCCTTTAACCCCGGCAGTTTTTCTCCCTCTAAGTGATCGGTCATTATTACTCCGGCACCTCCGCCGTTTGTTACTATACCGATCCCATCTTGAAACTGTTTTTGCCAAGATAAGGCCTTTCCGACATTGAATAGTTCGGTTATTGATGATACCTCTATAGCTCCGGCTTGTTTTAAGGCCGCGGAGAAGATCTTGGCTTCTCCTGCCAGGGACCCGGTGTGCGAGGAGACGGCTTTTTGCGAGACCTTGCTTTTCCCGCCCTTTATGACGATGACCGGTTTATTGGAATTCTTTACCACCTCGAAGAACTTCCTGCCGTTTTTAACCCCTTCAATATATAAGGCGATGACCTTGGTCTCTGCATCTTCGTTAGCCCAATTTATGTAATCTACCAGCGATAAACCGGCGGCGTTACCCGGGGAAAGTAAAAAGGAGAAGCCGTAATTTTCGTATAGAGAGCCATCTATAACCGAATCTATAAGGGCTCCGGATTGGGAAATAAAAGCTATGCCACCGGCCTTGGGAGTGTCGGGGGCAAAAGAGGCATTCAGTCCGGAAGAGGGGCGAATGATACCTAGACAGTTAGGCCCCATTAACGGAATGTTTTCTTCTTTCAATATCTCTTTGATCTCTTCTTCTTCCTTTTTACCTTCCGGACCGGTTTCGCCAAAGCCGGCTGAGATGATGATGACACCGCCGACTCTTTTTTCCGCGCAGTCTTTAACGACCTTTTTTACATGTTTTTGAGGGATGGCTATTATCGCAAGGTCCACGTCTTCTTCGATAGCTCCGATCTCCGGAAAGGTTTTTAACCCGAGCACTTCTTCCACCCTCGGATTTACCGGAAATATTTTTTTCTCTCCTTTGAGAAGATTTTCCATTAGACCTCTGCCGACCGACCCTTCTCTGTCGGTGGCTCCTATTACGGCGATCGTCTTGGGGTCCAGGAAATTTTTCATACTATTAATTTAACATCGCAGACACTGGAAGTGTCGGAGACCAAAACGGGGTTAAGGTCCAGTTCTTTTATCTGTTCTTCATTTTCCAAAAGCTCCGATGTTCTTACTAGAATTTCGGCTAACGCTTCTTTATTGACCGCGGGATGGCCTCTGAAACCCTCCAATATCTTTTTGCCTTTAATATCTTCTAACATCAGAAAAGCTTCTTCTTTGTCTATCGGTGCCAACCTAAAAACAATGTCTTGATATATTTCTACAAAAATACCTCCCAGTCCGATCATGATGACGGGACCGAAGATATCATCTCTTTTACCTCCGATTATTATTTCCTGTCCTTCCGATTGAGGTTGGATAACAACCTGTCCGTTCTCGTTAATATTTAAAAGCTCTTTCAATGCCACCGTGGCATCTTCACGATCCTGTATTCCCAGTTTTACTCCTCCTTTATCGGTCTTGTGTACCATATCGGGCGCGTCCAGCTTCATTACCACGGGAAAATCAAAGTCATCTAAGACACTTTGAAGTTCTTCTTCATTTCCGGCCATGGCACTTTTCAGTAAGGGGATCTGGTATTTATCCAATAACTCTTTGGATTCTTGGAAACTTAAAAGCATACTCTATATGAAACCGTTTCTTATTCTTGTTCTCTGATCTCTATATCTTTTTCTATTCTAAACAACTCGTTGTATTTCGCTACTCTTTCGCCTCGGGCCGGAGCTCCGAATTTTACCAGCGGTACTCGAGAGGCGACAGCCAGATGAGCAATGGCGGTATCTTCCGTTTCTCCGGATCGGTGAGCAAATATGGAGACCATATTTTGAGAGTTAGCCGTCATTATCGCCTCCAGAGTTTCACTAACGGTTCCGATCTGGTTCGGTTTTATTATTACACTGTTAGCTATTTTTCTGTTTCCCGCATCCTCTATCTTAGCCGGATCGGTTACCAGAAGGTCGTCACCAACTATTAAAACATCCTCTCCGATAAGTTTGTTAAGTTGAAAAAAGCCGTCCTCGTCGTCTTCACTTAGAGGGTCCTCTATGGACATTATGGGGAAGTTCTTTGAAAGCTTGGCTATCTCGCCAAGGAAGTTCTCAGTGTTCAAATATTTTCCTTGGTGTAGGTAGCCGTTCTCATCCTTTAACTCGTTGGCGGCAATATCAAGTGCCAACCAGTGATCCTCGCCGGCTGTATAACCGGCCAGTCTTCCGGCTTCCATTATTAGTTCAAGAGCCTGTTCGTTGCTTTCTAACGCCGGAGCGAAACCGCCTTCATCGCCCACCGAGGTCTTGTATCCCATTTCTTTTAAAAGTAATTTCAGGGAGTTGTAGATCTCCACTCCGCATTTAAACTCCTCTTCAAAACTTTCCATTTGAGGAACTATCATAAATTCCTGAAATGATAGTCCACTGTCGGCGTGAGCGCCTCCGTTTATGATGTTGAACATTGGTCGTGGCATCTCTTCATATTCCGGGAACATGGTGCCGATGTGTTCATAGAGCATCGTGGCGTGGTGGTAAGCGTCCGCTTTAGCAAAAGCCAAAGAGACAGCCAAAATGGCATTACCGCCCAAACGACTTTTATCTTCGGTACCGTCAAGAGCTATAAGCTCTTGATCTAGTTCCTCTTGCGAGAACTCTTTACCGATCAGTTGTTTTCTTATTTCACCCTCTATGGAAGCGATGGCTTGTTTGACTCCCAGCCCGTCAAATTCATCCGGATCGCCGTCCCTTATTTCCTTGGCCTCATATTCTCCGGTTGAAGCACCGGAAGGAACCGAAGCTCGTCCGAAACTGCCGTCTTCAAACAAAATGTCAGCCTCCACGGTGGGGGTAGCTCTGGAGTCTATTATTTGCCGAGCTATTAAGTTTTCTATTTTAGGCATATGACTTTTGTATTTATTCCTTTGAAGGTGGTCATTTAGAGTTGATCTTCGTCTTGAAGATCTTGTTCTTCATCACGAACTTCAAACTTCATAGGGATAATGGTGTCGGGGATCAGAGAAACCGAGTCTATTTTTTCTTGGATCAGGAAACGCAAGAAGTCTTTATAGTCGGAAGGTGCTTGTCCGCAGAAACCGATATACTTGCCACGTTCGTGGCATTTTTTAATGGCTTCCGAGACGAAACTTTTGACCGAAGGATCTTTTTCATCGGAGATACCGGCGACTATGGAAGAGTCTCGGTCCAGTCCCAAGGTTAACTGAGCCAGGTCGTTAGAGCCGATGGAAAATCCGTCAAAAATATCAAGAAAGTGGTCGGCTCTTAAAACGTTGGTGGGAAGCTCGCACATAACATATACTTTTAGTCCTTCATGTCCCTTAGCCAACCCGCATTCGGCCATTATCTCAAGCACTCTTTGCCCTTCTTCCGGAGTTCGGCAGAACGGAACCATAACCGCCAAATTCTTAAGACCGAATTCTTCCCTGATCTTTTTCATTGCCTCACATTCCATCTTGAAGGCCTCAGTAAAGTCGGGATGAGCGTAGCGTGAAGCTCCCCGCCAGCCGATCATCGGATTTTCTTCCTCCGGTTCGTATTTTGCTCCGCCGATCAAAGTGGCATATTCATTGGTCTTGAAATCAGAGAATCTAACGATGACCTGTTTGGGGTAGAAGGCTGAGGCGATCTGACCGACTCCTTCGGCGAGTTTATCAACATAGAATTGCCTCTTATCTTCGTGGCCCTTGGTTACTTCGTCAAGCTTCTTTTTTAAGGCGGCACTTTCCGATCGGTAATTCAAAAGAGCCAAGGGATGTGCCTTTATGTGCGATGCTATGACGAACTCTTCTCGGGCCAGACCTACACCATCATTAGGGATAGAAGAATAAACAAAAGCGCTTTCGGGACTTCCGATGTTCATTGATATCTTTGTTTTGGTTTCCGGGATCTCGTCTATCTTATGAACCAACTCCTCCCATTCCAGCTTTCCTTTGTATATCTTACCGACGGTTCCACTGGAAGTGTCGCAAGTTATTTGCTGGCCGTTTTTTATGACCTTGCGGGCGTTGGGAACTCCGATCACGGCAGGAATACCCAATTCTCTGGAGACAATGGCCGCGTGCGATGTTCGGCCACCTTTTTCGGTAACGATGGCTGAGGCGATCTTCATAATGGGCTCCCAGTCAGGATCGGTTATTTCCGTGACCAATATTTCTCCCTCTTTAAAGTCGTGGATATTTTCAACAGAATCAATAACCCGAGCTTTGCCGGATGCGATCTTGGTTCCGACCGCGATACCTTCGGCGATGTGTTCTTCTTCGGTATGCAGATGGTATTCTCTTATCTCCAGTCCTTTATTCTCGGCATGGATCGTTTCCGGTCGGGCTTGTACTATGAATAACTCTCCGCTCTCGCCGTCTTTGGCCCATTCAATATCCATAGGAGAGGGGTGTCCCGATCTTTCCGAATAATGTCTTTCTATCTCCGCCCCCCAGCGTGCCAGTGTTAAGATCTCATCATCATTTAAGGCATATTTATCTCTTTCTTTTTTGTTGGTTTCCACTTCTTTGGTCGGAATTTCCTCCTTGGCGGTGTTGTATATCATCTTTATGCCTTTGGCACCCAAGGTCTTTTTTATAACGGGACGGAAACCTTCACTTAGTGTCGGTTTAAAAACAAGGTATTCGTCAGGATTGACCTTTCCTTGAACCACCATTTCACCCAGACCGTAAGCGGCGCTTATCTGAACCACATCTCTAAAACCGGATTCCGTATCAAGTGTGAACATAACTCCGGAAACTCCTTTGTCGGAACGGACCATTTTTTGAACGCCAACAGATAAAGCTACATCAAAATGATCAAAGCCCTTATCTTGGCGATAAGAGATGGCTCGGTCATTAAAGAGCGAAGACATAGCGTGTTTTACGTACTTTAAGACACTCTCTATGCCTACAATATTCAAGTAGGTGTCATGTTCGCCGGCGAAACTGGCTCCCGGTAGGTCTTCGGCGGTAGCGGAGGAGCGAACGGCAACATCAACAGTGCTTTGTCCGTAAGCGGCGGATAAATTATTGTAGGCGGTTTCTATTTCGTGATTCAACTCCGGTGAAAGATCGGCTTTGATGATGGCTTCTCTTACTTTCTTTCCCGCCTTTTGGAGGGCTTTGATGTCACTGGTGTCCAAGTTCTCAAGAGTGGAGCGTATCAGGGGCTCCAGGCCGGCTTCATTTATAAAGCGCTTGTATCCTTCCGCGGTTATGACAAACCCGTTAGGGACTCGTATTCCTCTTTCTGCCAAAGTGGTGTACATCTCTCCCAGTGATGCATTCTTACCGCCGACCTTTTCGACGTCGTTGTTATTGATCTGGTCAAACCAAAGGAGTAGTGGTTCGTTGTTTTCTAACATAGTTATATTTGTTACTTATAATTTAATAAAATATATAGGTCTGAAACATTGCTTCCGGTCGCTCCGGTGAATATTTGGCCACCGGCCCGTTGAAAAAAGTGGTAACTATCATTTTCCGAGATAAATCGTTTTGGGTCAAGGTGTAACTTTTCGGCTTCTTTATTGAGTTTTTCGTCGCTTAAAGCTCCGGCAGCGTCGGTGTTGTCTATTCCGTCGGAAGCCGCCGAGATGAATACCTTTTGTGGGGTTAAGTAGGGAAGGGTGGCTAAGGCGGTCTCTTGGTTACGCCCTCCTTTACCTGAACCCTTGATGTTCACGGTGGTTTCACCTCCGCTTATCATAACTTGTCCCGGTGCTAGTTCGGTTTCCGCGAATTTTTTTCCTACCAAATGTGCTTCCCCCGATATGGTCTTACTTCCCGGTATGATCTCGTATCCCAGTTCTCTTGCTTTCTCTTCCATGGCTTCTATGGCGTCGGAGTTTGTTACTATCAAAAAGTTTTGTACCCTTTCAAACCATTTTTCCTCCTTGGGAGTTTCTTCCAGACCCAGCTTGTCGTCTCCTTCCCAAAGAAGCTGATATTTTTTCAGTATCTTTTCAGCTTCTTCAACGGTGGTCTCGTCCTTGACCGTAGGACCGGAAGCTATGACGGATACATCATCACCTAAAACATCCGAGAACAAAAGTGAGGCAACCTTTGCCGGATGACTCATCTTTGCCAACTGACCACCCTTGACCGCCGAGAGATGCTTTCTTACGGTATTGAGTTCGTATATGTCGGCGCCGGCTTTTGTTAAAGATCTCGTTATTTCGCTTAAATGTTCACTGTTTTCATCCAGAGGTAGGCACAAAAGGGCTGAACCGCCTCCTGATATGACCATTATCACCAGGTCGTCCTCGGAAGCGGATCCCAGTAGATCTGTTATTTCTTTAGTGGCCGAGATATTCTGTTCCGAAGGGTAGGGGTGAGTACCTGAATAGGTCCGGATCCGATCCAAGGTTCCCTCGGATGTGTCTATGACGATCCCGTCTTTAAGGTGATCACCGAGTAGCTCTTCAATGAACCGCCCGGCTTCCAAGGCACATTTTCCAATACCCACGAAATAGATGTTCTTATGATCGGCAAGAGAATAGCTCTCCTCTTTTATGAAGAGTGTCTCGTTTTTCATTTTTACTTTTTTAGATAACACTCTTTCGGTGTTTACGGCATCGTAGCCGGCATTTAAAACATCCAAAGCGTCTTGCCTTGCGGGGGTGGTGGCAAGTTCGGTGAAATTTTTAATATAATTCATATTCTAATTTTATTAGCTTCAATAAAAAGATTCAACGGACAACTAAAATGATAAAAGAAGACCAATATCAAAATTAAAGATCCGAAATAATTAAGAATATTTGAAATTTAGATCAGAAACACGAAACAATAGCCAGTTTCGTTAGTGTTAGGTACTAAATATTGTTTCGGATCTGGAATTTCATTATTAATTATTGGGACCTTTTGGCTTTTTTGATTTTTATTGGTATATTTCTATGCAAAAGCCGTGGTGGCGGAATTGGTAGACGCGCTGCGTTCAGGGCGCAGTTCCCTTAAAGGGAGTGGGAGTTCAACTCTCCCCCACGGCACAAAATGATCTCTTTTAAAGAATACTTTAAAGGCAAGCGCATAACCTTGATGGGTTTGGGTCTTTTGGGAAGAGGTGTCGGAGATGCCCGTTTTTTGGCTGAACAAGGTGCGGAGGTCACGGTAACTGACTTGAAAACCAAAGAGCAGTTAAAAGAAAATGTCGAGAAGCTCAAAAATTTTAAGAATATCCGCTTCGTTTTAGGTGAACACCGTATGGAGGATTTCCAAGAAACCGATATGGTGGTTAAAGGAGCCGGTGTTCCTCTTGATTCAAAATATATTGAAAAAGCCCGCGAGAGCGGAGTTTTGATAAGGATGAGTTCGGCGCTTTTTGCCGAACTTACTCCGGCGACCGTCATAGGGATCACCGGCACTAAAGGAAAAACGACGGTCTCTTATCTATTGCACCATATCTTAAAAAAAGCCGGTAAAGAAACTTTTCTTGGCGGGAATGCTCGCCTAATATCAACGCTGGCTCATTTACCTGAGAGTGAAGATAATGAGTTTGCCGTTCTGGAGCTTGATTCCTGGCAACTGCAGGGGTTTGCCGAGGCCGGTATTTCACCGCCTTTTGCCGTTTTTACGAATTTTATGCCGGATCACTTGGATTATTATAAAGGAAACACGTCCTTATATTTTAAAGATAAAGCTGCCATCTTTTTAAATCAAAAAAAGACGGATGTTTTGGTGACCACCGAAGGTGTCTGTCATAGAATAAAAGAAGAATGTCAAATTTTACCATCGGGTTATCTCAAAGTTGTTTCCTCCGACGAGGAATATAAAACAGAGAATCCTGCTCTTTTGGGTCGGCATAACCGCCTCAACGCTACCTTGGCAACTCTTGTAGCCAAGACCTTGGGGATCTCGGAGACAGAATGCCAAAAAGGGGTGGATACTTTTCCGGGAGTTTCCGGCAGAATGGCGTTCATCGGGGAAACTAAAGGAGTTACTTTTTACAATGACAATAATGCCACTACTCCGGATGCCACCGTTGCCGCCATAAAGACCCTGGCTCCCGAGGGGCGTCTTTTGCTTATAGCCGGCGGAGCGGATAAAAACCTTCCGATCACGGAGCTTAAAGACACCATAGAGCGCCAGGTCTTTAGAGCTTTCCTGTTGCCCGGTTCCGGAACCGACAGATTAACAGAAAATATGAACTCTTCCGTGGTCCTAAAGGTCGCGGATATTGAAGAGGCGGTAGCTAAAGTTGCCGAGATAGCGAAAGAAGGGGACATTGTACTTTTCAGTCCCGCCTTTGCTTCGTTTTCACAATTTAAGAACGAGTACGAGAGAGAAGATGTCTTTTTAAAAAAAGTAAAAGAGCGGTTTCATCGGATCAAATGAGGTCTTATTTAAATATATAGCATATATGCTATACTGTTTTTATGTTAGGTGGGTTGCAGCAAGTTCAAAAGGTTCATTTCAGTGGCATCGGCGGTATTGGTATGTCGGCTTTGGCCAGAATGTTCCTTCACTACGGCAGAGAAGTGACCGGTTCCGACAGTTCTTTTTCTGAGAACATCTCGCGTCTCTCCGATGAAGGAGCTCGTGTCTTTCCGATCCAGTCGGAAGATAACATTACGGACTCTTATGATCTTTTGGTCTTTACTCCGGCTCTTTCGGCTGATCATCCGGAACTGATGAAAGCCCAACGGTTGGGAATACCGACGATCTCTTATCCGGAGGCACTGGGTTTAATATCTGAGGATTCCTACACTATTGCGGTATCCGGTACTCACGGCAAGACCACTACCACCGCGATGTTGGCACGGATACTGGAAACCGCCGGTTATGATCCGACCGTCATCGTCGGTTCTTTGTTCAAAAGCACCGATGGCGTTTATTCCAACTACCGTTTTGGGGAAGGTGGTTATTTTTTAGTGGAAGCTTGCGAGTATAAGCGATCCTTTTCTTTCCTTCATCCCGATATATTGGTGGTTACCAATATAGAAGAAGATCACCTTGATTATTACAAAGACATATCGGATATAAAAGAGGCCTTTAAGCAACTTGCCGAGCGTTTACCTACTAACGGTACATTGGTATACTCCTCTCGGGATAACAATTCAAGACACCTGTGTGAGACCTGCCGAGGGCGTTTCCTTGATTACTCCGATCAGAAAATGGAAAGCGATATTTTGTCGGTTCCCGGAGAGCACAACCGCTTGAATGCTAAGGCGGCGATCGCGGCGGCTTCTTCTCTGGGTGTTTCGGAGTCCTTATCTAAGACCGCTCTTAGATCCTTTGTTGGTACTTGGAGAAGATTTGAATACAAAGGAAAGACAGATAAAGGAGCTTTGGTGTTTGATGATTATGCTCATCATCCCAGGGAGATCTCAGCTACTTTACAAGCCGCTAAAGAAAGTTTTTCCGATAAAAGGATCAAGGTCGTTTTCCAACCCCACCTCTATAGCCGTTTGGAAAGATTTTTTGAAGATTTTGTTGAGGCCTTGTCTTTAGCGGACGAAGTTATTCTGGTTCCCGTCTATCAGGCCCGTAAAGAGAAGGTCTTTGGTCATCGCTCCTCGGAAGATCTTGCTGCGGCCTTGGATAATGTAGGCAGGAAGGTATCGTCTGTTTTGTCTTTGGAAGATGCTGTCGGTTCGGTCCGGGTGAGGTCTGAGCCGAGTGATGTCGTGATGATGATGGGAGCGGGTGATATTTACACTGCCACGAAAGGGCTTCTGGAAAATGAGTTATTTTAAAGTTATACTGTTTTTATTAATTAAGAATACAAAAAGATGTCCCGATCAACCATTATAATAACTGCCGCTTTTTTCATTATCCTTATTCCTTTTCTCGGTTTTCCTCGAGAATGGGAGCCGGTGCTTTTTTCGGTGCTGGGAGGGGTGATAATAATAGTGGAACTTTACGCGGTCTTAGCGCGGGCCCAAGAGGCCTTTTTCCGCGAATATGAGATTGAGACCGATGTTTATGCGGAAAAAAGACACCCGCAAACTATGAAGATCCCCCACGAACCTGAAAGTGCTAAAAGCGAACCTTCGAAAGAGCAAGATGAGAAGGAGCCGTCGGACTGGAGAAAAAGAAAAATAGATCAATAAAATGAATAAGTCGTTTATTACAGTAAGTGTTTTATCTTTGGGAGCGCTTTTGGGTGTCGTGGCCTTTTTAGAATATGGTGGTGCATTTGTTATTTATGAAGACCAAGACCGATCCAGTATATCTAAAGAGGAGCCGGGAAACGACACTGGAAGAGAAAACGGAGATGAAGAAAAAGAAGACGGAGGAGAGGAAGCGGAGGTAAAGGATCCCGACGAGGAGGTTTTTGAGCCTATAAGGATCCCCACGCCTGAGACAGTAAAAGCGGTATATATGACAAGTTGTTACGCCGGAACTCCTTCTTTGCGGAACCAATTAATAGAAATGATAGAAGATACCGAGCTTAATTCAATAGTTATAGATATAAAAGATTATACCGGTATGATATCTTTTCGCTCGGAAGACCCTGAGTTGGCCGATGCTTATGCCACTCATTGCCCTGTTAGAGATATGAAAGAGCTTGTCTATGACCTCAACGAAAGAGGTATTTATGTTATCGGTCGTATCACGGTCTTTCAAGACAAACATCTTGCGAAAGAACGACCTGAGTTGGCGGTCTTGAAAGAAGAGGCCGAAGAGGTCTGGGAGGATAACAAGGGAATAAGCTTTACCGACCCTTCGGCCGAAGAGGTCTGGGAGTACCATTTTCGTTTGAGTGAAGAAGCTTACGAACTTGGTTTTGATGAACTCAATTTTGATTATATACGCTTTCCTTCCGATGGCCCTATGCGTGATATCTATTTTCCTCATAGCAAGGATAGGGATAAGGCCGATGTTATGGAAGAGTTCTTTTTTAACCTCGAGGAAGAAATGAAAGACATCGGTGTTGTTACCTCGGCTGACATTTTTGGTTTAACAACCTCGGCAAAAGGTGATCTGGGGATCGGACAGGTCTGGGAAAAAGTAATTCCTTATTTTGATCACGTCTCTCCTATGGTCTATCCTTCTCACTATCCTGTCGGTTTTAAGGGTTTGGGAGATCCCAATCATGATCCTCACGAAGTAGTTAGGTGGTCTCTTGAAGACGCAGTGGAAAGGACGGAATCGGCTACTACTACAGTTAAGACCATCGGAGCCGAAAGGGTCGGAACCAGTACTCCGGCTGTTTATACCAAAGAAGTTTTCGATAAAGAAAAGATCCGTCCTTGGATACAGGATTTTCGCTATGGAGGACCTTACACGGCAGAAGATGTTCGTCTTCAGATAGATGCGGTTTACCAAGCCGGATTGGATTCCTGGATGCTTTGGGACCCCGCAAATGTTTACACACCATCAGCCTTGGAGTCGTCCTCGTAAGAAAATACCGTTCATCTGTCTAACTATGGTTTTCTCATAACACTTGCTAAGTGTTATTATTATTTCAAGAGAATATTATGGAAGATTCCAACCTGGAAAAAGTAACCTACATCGGAGAAACAGATTCCCGAAATCGGCGAAAGGTTTTTGGTATAAAAGCCAAGGACAGGTCTCGTCATATGTATGTTATCGGCAAGACCGGAATGGGTAAATCCACTCTCTTGGAGAATATGGCTGTTCAGGACATAAGGAACGGAGAAGGAATGGCTTTTATTGACCCCCATGGTAAGAGTGCCGACCTGCTCTTGGATTATGTTCCTAAAGAAAGGGTCCAAGATGTTATCTATTTTGCTCCGTTTGATGTTGATCACCCGATGGCTTTTAATGTGATGGAAGATGTCGGCTACGACAAAAGACACTTGGTAATGAGCGGTTTGATGAGTGCTTTTAAAAAGATCTGGGTTGACGCTTGGTCGGCTCGTATGGAATATATTCTGGGCAATACGCTTCTGGCTTTGCTGGAATATCCCGGTTCCACTCTTTTAAGTATCAACAGAATGTTCTCTGATAAAGAGTATCGCAAAAAAGTGGTGGAAAATGTCACGGATACTACCGTTAAGGCCTTCTGGGAGGAGGAATTCGCTCGTTATACCGATAGATTCGCGGCCGAGGCGACGCCGGCCATACAGAATAAAGTGGGTCAGTTTACCTCTAACCCCATAATCAGGAACATCATCGGGCAACCCGGTTCAAGTTTTGATCTTAGAAAGATAATAGATGAAAAGAAAATATTTATCGTCAATCTTTCTAAAGGCAGGATCGGGGAGATAAACGCCAATCTCTTGGGCAGTATGCTGATAACCAAACTGTATCTCTCTGCTATGTCCCGAGCCGACGTGCCGGAGTCGGAGCTGAAAAAACTACCCAACTTCTTTCTGTACGTTGACGAGTTCCAGTCTTTTGCCAATGAATCCTTTGCGGATATCCTCTCGGAGGCTCGCAAGTACAAGCTCAATCTGACGTTGGCTCACCAGTACATCGAACAGATGGCCGAAGAGGTGAAAGAAGCCGTTTTTGGCAACGTCGGGACCCTGGCTTCTTTCCGTGTTGGGGCTTATGATGCCGAGGTTTTGGAAAAAGAGTTCGCTCCCAAATTTGTTGCCGAAGATCTGGTTAATCTGGGCTTTGCTCAAATATATCTTAAGCTAATGATCGACGGAATAAGTTCGGCGCCTTTTTCGGCCACGACCTTGCCCCCCATAGAACAGCCGGAGATATCTTTAAGGGATCGGATAATAAGACATTCCCGAGAACAGTACACCTATCCCAGAGAGGAAGTGGAAGATCATATAAGAAATTGGTATGGAGGTCATAAAACTGTTACGGAAGAAAAGAAAATCAACCATGATGTTGCCAAAAGTGGCGAGCCCAAGAGATCAAAACCTCAAAATAAAAAAAAGAAAAATGATCTATCAAAGGCCTCTGATAGGCCGGCTCCGCCCAAAGAAGAGGAGGAAAATGAAGATGTCGGGGAAGCGATCAGAAAAGCCGTAGCCAATAAGGGTAAATATCTTAAGAAAAAGAGTATCGGGGTCGGCGAAGAAAGTAAACAAAAACTCAGAGAAACACTGGCTTCTTTGGCTCAACAAAAGGTTTCTATGGGAGCGGAGCCTCAGGATAAAGATGAAGACAAAGGACCGGAAGCTCACTTTGATAACAAAGGAGAAGAGAACTCAGACCAGGACGAAAAGCAGAAAAAAGGATCCGGTTCGGATCCTTCGGATGAACGTCGTGAGGTTCCCGAGAGTGAGTTAAAAAAAATACTTGATATAGAAGATGATAATAAAGGAGATCAAGGACACTCTCCGGAAAAAGGAAATTAATTTATTTTAGGTGATGACAGAAATTGAAAAAGATGTTGATCTGGCGCCGCTGACCACCTTAGGCGTTGGCGGTCCGGCTCGTTTTTTCGCACGGATCCGGTCTTTGGATGATCTTGTAGAAGCTGTAGCTTTTTCTAAAAAGAATGGTCTTGGTTTACGCATTCTCGGCGGCGGTTCCAACACTCTGGTTTCCGATGAAGGTGTCAACGCATTGGTTCTGAAAATAGAAACTCAAGGTATAAAGTGGTTGGAGGAAAGTGATAACTCGGTTTTATTAAAAGCGGCAGCCGGTGAGGAGTGGGATAAGGTTGTAGAGGAAAGTGTCAACCGAGGTCTTTACGGAATAGAGAACTTATCCGGTATTCCGGGGACCGCTGGTGCCGCACCGGTCCAGAATATCGGGGCTTACGGAGTGGAGCTATCCGATGTTGTCTCCGAAGTAGAGGCCTATGACATTAACGAAGAAAGAACGGTTGTTTTTAGATCGGAAGAGTGTGATCTTGGATATAGGAGTAGTTTATTTAAAAAAGAATCCGGCCGTTTTGTTGTAATTTCGGTCAAGATGCGTCTTACCCGTTTTGGTTCCTTGGTTTGTCATTATAAAGATGTTAGAGACAGGATCAATGAAAACGATCCTCCTTCTTTGACGCAAATGAGAGACTTGATCTTGGATATCAGGTCTAAAAAATTCCCCGATAGTCGTGACTTGGGAAGTGCCGGGTCTTTCTTTAAGAATCCGGTTCTACCGAACTCTCAATTTGAGAGGATCAAAAGAAAGTATCCGGATATACCTTCTTATCCTGCCGAAGATGGTTATGCCAAGGTGCCACTGGCTTGGATACTGGATAGGGTTTTGAACTTAAAAGGAAAAAGACACGGCGCGGTCGGACTGTTTGGATCACAGCCACTTGTTCTGGTGACCTATGAAGGAGCTCGTGAAAAGGATGTTACTCTTTTAGCCGAAGAGGTAAAACGGCAGGTAAGGGAAGTAATAGATCTTGACGTAGAATACGAAGTAACTTATCTATCTTAGGGACTTTGCCTTAAAAAAATGATGTAAAAAGCTCCGCCGTTTTTTCTTGTAGATAGCCCTCTTAATATGTATACTTGTCCTTATGGAATTTATAAAAAAGATATTTGGAGATGAGTTTACCAGACCTATTAAAAAGTATAGGCCCATTGTTGATCAAATAAATGCTTTTGAACCGGATATATCCTCTTTGGCCGATAAGGATCTCAAAGGCAAGACTGATGAGTTCAGGGAAAGGATAGAAAAAGGCGAAAGTTTAGATGATCTACTTCCGGAAGCATTTGCTGTTGTCAGGGAGACCGCCAAAAGAACTCTTTCTCAAAGGCATTTTGATGTGCAGTTGTTGGGCGGTATATCTTTGCATAAAGGAACCGTAACGGAAATGCGCACCGGAGAAGGTAAGACATTGGTCGCGACTCTTCCGGTTTATCTTAATGCACTTTCCGGTAAAGGGGCTCATGTGGTGACCGTTAATGATTATCTCTCCAGAAGAGACGCTGTTTGGATGGGTCAGATATATGACTTTTTAGGGCTTTCGGTCGGAGTAATTACCCACGACTCCTCTTTCCTTTATGACAGCGGAGCACGGGAAGAAAAAGATAAAGAAAGAGATGAGAAGGGTTCCTTTAAAGTGGTGGATGATTTTCTGAGATCGGTCAATCGGAGAGATGCCTATCAGGCCGATGTTACTTATGGTACTGACAACGAATTTGGTTTTGATTATCTAAGAGATAACACCGAAAAGGATCCGGAAAAATTACGACAACGTGAGTTTAATTACGCCATTGTTGACGAGGTGGATTCGGTCCTTATAGATGAGGCCAGAACTCCTCTTATAATATCGTCCCCATCTACCGAAGCCGAGGATCTTTACAAGACCTTTGCTCGGATCGCAGCTACTTTAAAACCGGAAGAGGATTACACCGTGGATGAAAAAAGTCGCACCGTCAGCTTAACTCAAGATGGCATCACTAAAGCCGAAAAAAGTTTGGGAATTGAAAACATCTACACGGAAAAAGGAATAAAGTACGTCCATCACTTGGAGACTTCGGTAAGAGCCAAGGCTTTGTTTCAGAACGACACCGACTATGTAGTAAGAGATAATCGGGTGATCTTGGTAGATCCTTTTACGGGACGATTGCAATGGGGTAAACGTCTCTCGGAAGGATTACACCAAGCCATAGAAGCCAAAGAGGGCTTGGAGGTACAGAGAGAGGCACGGACCTTCGCTTCCATTACTTACCAGAATTATTTCCGTATGTATCCGAAATTGTCAGGAATGACCGGAACCGCTACCACTTCGGCGGAAGAGTTCCTCAAGGTTTATGGTTTGCCGACGGTCTCAATTCCTACCAATAAAACTCCTCAAAGAATTGATAGAAATGATATGATCTTTCAAACCGAAAAAGGGAAGTTCAAGGCCGTGGTTGATCAGGTCAAGGAGCTTAACAAAAAAGGCCAACCGGTGCTTATCGGTACCGTCTCTATTGAAAAGAACGAAACTCTTTCCGAGTATCTGACAAGGCACGGAGTGCCTCATCAGGTTCTAAATGCTAAGAACCACGAGAGGGAAGGAGAGATCATTGCTCAGGCGGGCAGGAAAGGAGCTGTAACTATTGCCACCAATATGGCCGGACGCGGTGTTGACATTAAACTGGGAGGTGTTGATTCTGATGAAAAAGCTTATGAGGAGGTCAGATCTCTGGGTGGTCTTTATATTATCGGAACGGAGCGTCACGATGCCAGACGAATTGACGATCAGCTTCGTGGTCGTGCCGGTCGCCAAGGTGACCCGGGTGAAACCAGATTTTATGTCTCTCTGGAGGATACTTTGATGAGGGTTTTTGCTTCTGAATCCATCAAGAATATGATGGGTACCTTTAATGTTCCCGAAGATCAACCCATAGAGAATCGTTTTCTTAGTCGTTCTTTGGAAAAGGCGCAAGAGAAGATCGAGGGATTTCATTTTGATGCCAGGAAGCAAATACTGAAATACGATGATGTTTTGAGTCATCAAAGGCAGTCCATCTACGATGAGCGCAAAAAGATACTTTTAGGTGACAGGGAAAAAATAGATAGTTTAATAGAACAGGCCAAAGAAGTTATGGATCCTGATCAGGTGTCGCTCTTTGAGTCCTTGCGCAAAGATATGGAAGCAGATGCTTTTTATAAAGCGGCCGGCAGGGTTATTCTGGAGACCATAGATACATTATGGATGGAGCATTTAGAGGTTATGAGCTATACCAGGTCAAGCGTTAACTTGCGAGCGTACGGCCAAAGAGATCCTTTAGTAGAGTACAAAAGAGAAGGACTGCGGTTATTTAAAGAAATGAGAGAAGCCGTTATAGAAGAGGTTGCCAAATTACTCCCTCATTTAAGCGAGGACATTAAGACAGAGGATGGAAAGAAAGCAGATCTTCGGAGTATTCATAAAGCTAATGCCGTTTTGGCTGCCGCCGGTGATCCGCAGAAACAAGAAGGAGGAACATTGCAAAAGAGCGGAGAAGAAAAGATCGGTCGTAACGACCCTTGTCCTTGCGGTTCCGGTAAAAAGTACAAAAAATGTTGCGGAAAATAGTAAACGACCTTAGATCAAAGACCCTGTTTCCCGAGGATCTTTCGTGAACCTCATTTGTTAGTATTACTATTTTCCGTTCTTGATCCTTATTTCCAATGTTAATAAAATATTCTCATATTCTAGAATATGAGAATAT
>JBKHAI010000050.1:0-4370 GCA_046542915.1 Minisyncoccota bacterium
GGGTTTTTCTAGGAAAATTAAGTGAAATTACACATTACTTATATTAATAATTTAAGGAAATAACCTAGAAAGAAACAACAAAATCGACCACATTCGATTTAATAAAATTTGTTTCACTTGGAGTATAAACTAAAAGGTGGTGTTATATTGCTCAGAACCGTAGCTATCAGAATTGTTATCATTTGTATCATAACCACCATGGTCATATGAATTATAAGAATTGTATGTATCATAGCTACTATCATAACCATGGCTTTCGTATGAATTCACTCCAGAACTAGAATTGTTTGATTCATACAAACTCTCTCCTCTGTAATAGTCTGGATCTGTATTCCATGAAGGAGTGTCCCAGTCACTACTATAAGATGGGTCATTATAGGTATCATTGTAAGGATCATCACCATCATAACCATAATTATCATAACGGACCCCATTAGGCTCACTGCGAACATGTGGACTTACATATGTACCATCTTCTCTATAGTATCCATCCACACTTACATAAGCAAAAGACGTTAATGGAAAATAACCAACAACAAAAACGAGTGTTGCGAAAAATAAGATCTTTTTTTGTTTTCTTTTCATGCTTTTCTTTTATCATTTATGAAAAGTGATTGTCAATAATCCCGACCCCTTCTTGTTTGCCACAATTAAGTGAAGTGGGTTTACTAGAAAAATTCGGCAAGTGCTGAAACAAAGTGGTATTATAAAAAAACTTAAAGTGGTATAGTTCGTTAAAGGCCTTAAGGTGAATTTAAAATAATTTAAGTTTATGTCAAAAGAAACTGAGTTAACCAAAATAAATTATAGCAGAAACTCCGAAGAGGAATGGAATAGGTTATACAAAGACCCCTTTCACCGTTTGGAGTTTGATACTACTATGAAATTCTTAGAAAAGCACCTTCCCAAAGAAGGCCTCATCTTAGACGCCGGAGGAGGACCCGGTAGGTATTCTATTGAATTGGCAAAGCAAGGTTATGATGTAACTCTTCTTGATCTGGTTCTTGAAAATTTAGAGCTTGCAAGAGAAAAGATAAAAGAAGCCGGAGTTGAAGAGAACATAAAAGAAGTTACAGAAGGATCCATAACCGATCTATCGGGTTTTGCCGAAAACTCTTTTGACGCAGTTTTATGCTTAGGTGCTCCCCTCTCCCACGTTCATCCTGAAAAAGAAAGAAGAAAAGCGATCGCAGAGTTGGTACGAGTTGCCAAAAAAGACGCCCCGATCTTCATATCAGTCATGGGGAAGCTCGGAGTACTTTCTATTTGTTTAAATTGGCCAGATGAAATAAAAGAAACTGATCACTTTAAAAGATTCTGTCTTACAGGCGATGACTATAAATGGCGCGGTGATGGCTATGCCCACTTCTTTGAAGTAAAAGAGCTTGTCGGATTATTTGAAGACACGGTTGAGTTCATAGAAAATGTCGGTTTGGAGGGGCTTTCATCTCCATCTGAAGAAAAGGTCAACGAAATAGCCGAAAAAGAACCCGAGGTATGGAAAAATTGGCTGGAAATGCATTATGAACTATGCACGCATCCGACTGTGGTAGATTCCAGTATGCATTTTATGGTAATAGCAAGAAAAAAATAAGATTTCTCGTGGCAAGCGCTAAGGCATTAGTAAAAGTTTTAGTCTCAAAACTCTACAAATATCTTTCTATTTTTGGGATCTATCCTAACATTCTTTCCGCAGGGAAACGGGATCTGGGGATGGGTGTGTCCGAGGTCAAGATTCTGAACCAGGGGTGCCTTTTTGTTGTAATACCTGACGGTCTTCTCGATAACCTCAGCGGTATTTATTATAATAAACTAATACTATCCTTAAAATTAACTTTGCTTTTGGAAACGAACACCAAAGGTTGAAGCGTCTGTACCGAACTCTTGGTTAGAGGAAGACCGAGGTTATTCCAGTAACTGGTGTCAAACCCGTCCGGAATTGCTGGTTTCAGGGGTATATTGAAGCCTTCTGTAAATACTATTCTGTGATCATCCCTCTTGGCGAAATAGCTACTTTTGTCATTTTCAAGAGACGCATACTGAGTATCAAAATCCACCCATCCCTCTGATGATAGATATACACTGGCCCAACCATGTTCAACCACTGACCTCTCTTTGGGAAAGATGACATATCCGGTTTGATTCTTTGCTGGAATACCCATAGATCTGCACATTGCCACAAACAAGCTTGAATACTCTCCACAGTCCCCTTTCAGATTTTTGAGGTCTGAGTTTTTTACCCCTCTCTTTTTAACCGGATAACAGTATCGGAAATTTTCAACGATGTGATCAAAAATAGATTTGAGCATCGAAAGGTTACGGTCGTCATTTTTAGTTATACTTTTCGCTAACTTTTTTATATCCTCCGTCTTTTCCAGAAATCTTTCACTTTTAGTATACCTCTTATACACCTCGGAAGAACGACTCGGAATGCGAAAGTTCTCTTCTTTGAGATCAATCTTCTCTTTCCACAAAGTCGTCTCTATCTCCATGTCTATCTTTATCTCTTTTTCATCCTTGAAATAGAAACATAGAATTTTATTTCCTTGTGTGTCTTTATATTCCTTTTTCGGCTTCGGTGAAACCGAAAAGGAATTGATCTTCTGTCTGTTGGAGTTTTGCGGTACCGCCAACCAAGCTCTGATAGAATTTTTATTAGAGCTCTCCATGTTAGCTTCGTACTTTATCTTGAAATCCTTGGAAGAATGGAACATATGTATTATTTGATTTTTATTCAACCACAGTTTGGAGGATTTTTCTAGGAAATGGTGGTAAATATTTTACACGACAGAACGCTCGGAAAAGATACTAGTGCTTTTAAGACCTGTTCTCGAAACTTAAGGATTCGATCAATTTATCAAGATCAGGGTAATAGGTATTAAAAGCGGAATCGACTCTGTTTGTGTCGGCATTTAGTTTTTGCCTTACGGCAATATCGGGCATTATCTTTTCGAAAATAAGATCGACCAGATGTTCTTTTTGCATATGAGGTATGGAATACCTTTCTATCTGAGGATGGATGATCAGATGTATCATCTCATGTATCACCACTCTCAACAGCTCTTCCTTATCCCTCACTTCGATGTTAACGACAACAGTATCAGGAGGGTGGTAGGAGCCGCCGGTTCGGTATCTTGTAGGTACCAGTCGGTATAAAGAGAGAAAAGGCACGTCTTCTTCGAGATTATTTAGTGTTTTTCGCAGTATGTCAGTTAATTCCGAAGCGGATCTTTCGTATCTATCTAGATTGTCTCTGTACTCTTTTGATATCAGCTCCTCCAGCTCCTCCTTATCGATCTCATGGGCATTCTCCGAAGATAGTCCTTCCGGCCACTTTAACGTCTTTGAATAGCCCATCTCAATGAACCAATCAATATTGTCCACCGTCTGGATAACCCTTTGGAATTCAAGTTCGGAAGAATGGCACACTTTAAAATCAGGCAGGTGTTTCATTTTCTATAATAAACTAATATCGACTTTTGGTATTTAATAACCTATTCTAAGTCAACCATAGTATAGCGGGTTTTTCTAGAAAGCGAATATTAAGAATTGTAACGCTGTACCGAACCTTAATTAGTAAGATTCCTAAGAAGAAGACAGAAAAGATCTCTGTTCACTTCAGGTCACTTAAGTTTTTTATTTCTTTCATTTCATCGGGACCTATCACCTCTTCTGACAGAATATCCTCTATGTTTATGGAGGTAGTGTCTATCGGATCAACTCCGGAGAAATTATGTCCGAGGAATAGTTTTTTATCTGTAGATCCCAAAACAACACCCACGGCGTTGATCCTTTTTTCACCTTCCTGAAACTCAATAATGAGGGTTTCTCCTTTTTGATACTTTTTACTCATAAAATTCACATTTGATGATCAACCTCTTCGGTATAAAAAGGTAAGCGATGTCTACACCGCTGTCTTTAGGGTGACTTTCGTTATCTTGCCTAAAAGTTTTCGGGTCTATTAGAACAACCGCTTGCTCGGTTACCGAAAACAGCTCACCTTCGGAGCGCATCACTGTTGAGCTTTCCGGTTTAGCTCCGTTTTGGAAATGGACCGGATCACTCCAATGAACCACAATATCCGAACCGATACTCTTTTTTCCTGGAAATTTAAGTTTAGTATCTGAGATATGCTCATCTTTAAGTATTAAACTGTTGATCGGAAGGACCAGACCACGTTCCGATTCTCCGTCCTTTTCAAGGAAAGCCAAAGTTATATCCGAATCAGTTAAAGCAACGAGTTTGCCGACCGCAACGTGTTCCGTAAAATCAAAACCATCAGGAACTTTCTCGTCTCTTTTAAAGAAGCAGGCGTCTAGATAAGATACGGCTACAATATCTTCCTTTTTCATACTGTTTGGATTATATAA
>JBKHAI010000051.1:0-4322 GCA_046542915.1 Minisyncoccota bacterium
AGTGTCATAGGTGCCGATATAGCCAGAGCTGATTATAAAGATCCGGTTCTTCTGATTTTGACTGAAGGGGGATACGGCAAAAAGACGTCCTTGTCTGATTATAAGGTCCAAAAAAGAGGGGGTTCAGGTATAAAAACGGCTTCCTTGAATGAGCGGACCGGTAACATAATAACGGCCCGCGTAGTTGAGGAGGAGAAGGAGTTGATAGCTGTCTCTAAGAAATGCAATGTCATACGTTTGACGGTCGCGGAGGTCCCTCGTCTGGGAAGGCAAACACAGGGTGTTAGGATCATGAAGCTCCGCCAAGGTGATCTTTTGGCAGCGGGGGTCTGTTTTTAAAATGAAAATATTTAAATAGTCTTATTTTTTTGTGTTAGAATGATGATACCATGTCGATTTTTGTTGATCCGCAGAAAGCCGTAGAAGCACTAGATATTTATCCGGGTGTCAAGGTGGCGGATGTGGGTTGTGGAGTCGGTCATTATGTTTTTGCGGTTGCTGAGAAAATGGAGAATAAAGGCCGAATATACGCTATTGATATCAGAAAGAACGTGTTGGACAAAGTGGCCTCTGAAGCTAAAGAAAAGGGACTTACCGGTCTGGTGGAGGTCATTTGGGGAGATGCCGAAGCTCAAGGAGGAACCAAACTTGCCGACGGTGCCGTTGATGCCGCTGTAGCTTCCAATATATTTTTTCAAGTTGATAATAAAGAGGATCTGGCACGAGAGTTGTCTCGGATCATAAAAGAAAACGGAGAACTTTTAGTGGTCGATTGGAGCAATTCCTTTGGTGGATTGGGGCCTCCACCTGATTATATTGTCTCACCGGAAGAGATCAAAGAGATCTGTCAAGATTTTTCTTTGAACTTTCAGGGTGAATATAAGACCGGGTCTCATCATTATGAACTGTTGTTTAAGAAAATAGTATAGTATAATTATACATCAGATATGGCCGGATTAAGTGATATGACAACTTTTCAGCTCGTTTTAATGGGCGTATTTGGTGGAGCTGCCGTTTTAGCAATAGGTATTTTTGCTATGGGTGGTTTAGGTGATGACTCTAAAGCTACTGTCAAACTATCTTTATGGGGAACACTTGATGAAGATGTTGCTCAAAACTGGATAGAGACCGCCTTACCCGAAGGGAGTAACATTGGTGTTGATTATAAGGAGATAAGATCCGATGATTTTGACCAAAAACTTTTGCGAGCCGTTGCAACAGACAGTGGGCCGGATATGGTTTTGATATCTAAAGATCAAATAGCCGAACATCAAGACATTATTCGTTCAATTCCTTTTGAAAAATTTCCTGAGCGTGAATTTAGAGATTCTTTTGTTCAGGCCGGTGAGGTCTTTATGAATAAAGAAGAGAAAAAATATTACGGACTGCCGGTTCTGGTAGATCCTTTGGTCATGTATTGGAATCGTTTCCAGGTTAGAGAAGCTGGTTATACCAGACCACCTCGTCAGTGGGCTAATTTTGGTGATTTCGTTACTGATGTAGTTGATAAAGAATTAAACAAAATAGAGCGCGCGGCTGTCGCCTTAGGTGAGTATGAAAATATTGAACACTCCAAAGCTATCTTAAGTACTTTGATATATCAAGCCGGTGGCAAGATCATAAGCGGTGATCTGGGATATCAAAATGCGGAACTAGGTAGAGATTTTGGACACTCAATAACGCCCGCTATTTCCTCGCTTCTTTTTTATACCGATTTTTCCGATAAGGACAGGTCTGTTTATACCTGGAACAGAGAAATGCCCAGTTCTTTTAGAAGTTTCACGGACGAAGATCTTACGGTCTATTTCGGGTTAACTTCCGATTTCGCTAAAATAAGGGATGCTAATCCTTATCTTGATTTTGATGTTAGTGTCGTTCCGGAAAATGACGAGGGAGAGGTTTTCTCTTATAGCGAAGTATCAGGGCTTTCCATGTTAAGATCTTCTTCTAATCCCGCTGCTTGTTTTTCGGCAATGCAGGCTCTAACTTCTCCGAATGCCTTGGAAAAACTCTCGGATGATCTGCAAGGGGTACCTCCTTCCCGTAATGATATATTGGCAAGTCCTCCCCAAGAGCCATTTCATATACCTGTTTTTTATGAGGCGGCAAAAAGATCTTTGAGTTGGATCGATCCGGCACCGGAGAATACGGCAAATATCCTTAAAGATATGGTTCTGAACGTAGTAGACAAAGAACGGGAAGCGGAAGAATCAGTTAGTAGAGCGGCTAGTCGTCTTAGAAGTATGTTAAAGAATTTGTGATTTCATGAGATCTTTAGTTAAAATAATTCCGAGTCTGGTATTTCTCTCACCGATCTTGGTGAATGCGGGGGGTGGTTTAATTCCTTGTGACGGACCTGATTGTGATTTTTGTGATTTTATCAAAATGGGGCAAAACATAATAGAATTTCTAGTAATAGTGGCGATTCCGCTGGCCGCCATAGCATTCGCCTGGGCCGGTTTTACCTATATGACCTCCGGTGGAAATCAACAAAAAGTGGCTCAGGCACACGGGATATTTACTAAAGTAGCCATCGGTCTGGTCCTAGTATTGGGAGCTTATCTGATAGTTGATCTTATAATAACTGCGCTAACTGAACATGACTCTGTCAGCGACTTGATCGGATGCTGATCTTTATCACTAATATTTATTTATGCGAATGAAAATCAAAATAAATACCACGCCACTTCGTTCTCGATCATTTTATCCTTATTTTAAAAAGGTGAAGACCTTGTTAAGAGGAGCGATTTTGTTTGTCCTTTTGATCCCTACCTTTGTTCAAGCAGTTGAGAATCCCCTGGATGGTATAGACAGCTTTCCTGACCTGATATCAACCATACTGAAAGATATAGTTGTTCCTGTTGGTGCGGTCATTGCTGCTTTGGCGATCGTTTACTCGGGATTTTTGTTCGTTACCGCCCAAGGAAATACCGAGCAGTTGAGTAAAGCCCGTTCGGCCTTTTTATGGGCTGTCATTGGTGGTCTTATACTTATCGGTTCCTGGGCTATTGCGGAAGCCATTCAAGCCACTCTTGATCCGATCATAAATTAAAATTTTATTCTTATGAGAAGACCAAATCCATTCCTTTCCGCTTTAGTTGTTTTCTGTCTTTATTCTTTACCACTTTTATTATCCGCCCAAACTACTTTTAAGGAGTTCGTATACGGAACCGCCAGAGACATAATTGTATATGTAATATACATAATTGTTTCTTTGTCCCTGCTTTCTTTCCTTTGGGGTTTGGCTAAGTTCATCTTAAACGCTGACAGTGACAGTGGAAGGGAAAAAGGGAAGCAAGTAATGATCTGGGGATTGGTCGCTTTGTTTGTTATGGTTTCTTTAATGGGGATAGTTCAACTTATCAGGGTTACTCTCTTTGGTGATAGTGATGATGCTTTTTTGCCCACTAACCTTTGATGTAATTTAAATAATTATGAAGAAATATTTTAAAAATTTGAACGGAGTATCACTTTTTTTGTTTTCACTTTGTTTTCTTTTATTGATATCTTTCCCCGCCAAGGTCTCTGCTGCCGACCTTTTTGACCTTTTTGACGATATACTTTCAATAATTGATTATCTGGTTTTGATAGTTATGGGCTTGGCTCTCGTTTTCTTTTTATGGGGGATGGCAAAATTCATACTTCACGCCGGCAACGAGACCGATCGCGAGAACGGAAAACAGGTTATGCTTTGGGGTCTGATAGCTCTTTTTGTGATGACCTCGGTTTGGGGTATAATTAACTTTATGCAAGGGGAGATCTTTGGAGGTTCACCTGAAGATGAACCTTTTGATCTTATAACTCCTCCTGATCCTTAGATCTTGAGTTATGTTATCCACATTCTGGCTTTTAAAAGAACGCTATATATAATATAATTGTGATTGGAAGATATTGTAGCTTAATGTTGCTGTAATTATTCAAATGATTTATAGTGACATTGAAAAGCAGGAGATTAAAATTATTATTAGAAGTTATTAAAAATTTATGAAAAAGCTATACACATACTTGATAATAGGTTCAATGGGGATGTTATCCCTTCCGTCGGTAGTTGCTGCAACACAAGGTAGTGGAGATCTGGGTAATGTAGAAGGTTTCATGGAGACGGTTTTGGACCTTTTGGACCTTTTGGTTCTCATCATAATGGCCTTGGCCCTGGTCTTCTTTCTTTGGGGAGTTGCCAAGTTCATTCTAAATGCCGGTGATCCGGAGGAGCAGAGTAAAGGTAAGCAAATAATGTTCTGGGGTCTTATCGGGCTCTTTGTTATGACCGCCGTCTGGGGATTGGTTGCCTTTATTCAACAACAGTTGGGTATTGAGGATAC
>JBKHAI010000052.1:0-4300 GCA_046542915.1 Minisyncoccota bacterium
CTCCAAATTAAACAGGTCGCTTTTTATCTTAAAGATCTCCCTAATTTCTTGAATTATTATCCGATAAAGTACCTGGATCAGTGGACTCTCCAGTTATCCGCTCGACGTCTTTATCAAGTTTATTTAGTTCTTTTTCAGCACTATCGTAATGATTAACCGCTGTCTTTAAGGAACTGCCAAGTTTTCCAAAGAATTCGCCATAACGATTTAGGTGACGAGATAATCTGGTTACATTCTTCTGAATACTTTCGGCATTCTTTTCTATCTTGAAAGCTTTAAAGCCGTACAGAACTGATTGCAAATAAGCGTAGAATGTCGTCGGTGAGACGATAATGACCTTTTTGTCATTAACGGCGTAACTGATCATATTACGATTATTGGCAGTTGAACCACCTACCTGTTTAACCAGAAGTTCATAATATAAACCCTCCGCCGGAATATACATAAAAGCAAAAGGCAGAGTTCCTTCACTTTGTTTGATGTATTTTGATGTCTCGTCTATCCGTTTTTTAAGATCATCTCGAAACTGCTTTTCCAATACCGTCTTCCGGTCTTCATCTTCCGCATTGATAAGTGCCGTATAAGTTTCCAAGGAAAACTTGGCATCTATGGGAATTATTCCTTCAGGACTATGGATCACCGCGTCCACCCTGGTTCCGTCGGAGAACCCGTACTCGGTTTCATAAACTTCCGGAGGTAAAATATTGGAAAGTATCAATTTTAAACTTGATTCCCCGAAATTACCCCGCTCTTTCTGACTCTTTAGTGTTCTCTGAAGATCCTGTAACTGCTCCGCAATGGCAAAGATCTGATTGCTTCTCTCGGCCACCTCGCTTTGACCCTTAGCAACGTCCCGAAGTTGTTCGTTCACCTGCTTATTTATCTCCTGTATCAACCTTTGAGAATCTCGAAACTGTCCTTCCACACTTTTGTGAGTCTCCGAGATCTTACTGTCCATTGTTTTGTTCAACTCATTCATCTGCTGCAAAATGAGCTTGAGCTCGTTTCCATCACCTCCTCTGCTCTTTCTTGAAAAGAAAAGCCACAATAAAAAAACAACATTAACAAGTAAAAGCAAAAAAAGTAAAGCGAAGCCGGCTTTAATATAAACACCATCCATACCAACCAGTATAACAAAGAAACCCGCTCCATTATAGGCAAAGCGGGTTAGTTAGAAATAGAAATAAAAACATCTACATGTTATAATCATTAAATGAGTTTACATTCAGAAATAAGAGAAGAGATAAATGAAGCCGCTCGCCAGCGTCAACGGGAGAAATTGACCGTCCTGAGAAGCATCATAGCCGAGTTCACCAACGAAGCCATCAAGATCGGTCACGACAGAAGCGAAGATCTTCCCGACGATAAAGCTCAAGATGTTATATCCCGCCTGGTGAAGCAAAGACGTGATTCCATTGATCAGTTTGAATCGGCCGGCAGAACAGATCTAGCTGACGCCGAAAAAAATGAGCTTTCCATCTTGGAGAAATACCTCCCTCAACAAATGAGTCAGGCGGAGATCGAGGAGTATCTGAAAAAGAAGATCCAAGAGATGGGGATAAAGGACCGCTCCGAATTAGGTAACCTTATGAGTACCACTATGAAAGAACTGAAAGGTCAAGCTGACGGCAAACTGGTCAAAGAAACGGCCGAGAAGGTCATTACGGATATATAGATCTTATCTTTTACTCTTCCAGACGAATCTATAAGGTTTTTCAGCCCACTCTTTTGCGTAATCCACCCCTATCCGCGGTAGTCGTTCTATCTCTCCAAAAGGAACCTCAAAGCCCTCCTCAAGCCAAAGACCGTTTGCGGTCGATGCCTTTTTGGCGTTTAATGAGATATCTAACTCCAAGGCCCTGGTCAAGCGTCCAGGCCCCTTGACATCCAAACCGGAACGGAACAAGACCGCCGCAGGGTAACCCCTAGAGCCGGTAGTTATATTCAACATATGATGCATTCCGTAAACCAGATATACGTACCAATGACCAGCCGGTCCGTACATCACCTCGGTTCTTTTTGTTCTGCCTCTGCTGGCGTGACAGGCCTTGTCCGCTTCACCATCATAAGCTTCTACCTCGGTCACAACTAAGCGAGTTACCCGGGAACCAACTCGGCGAACCAGTGTTTTACCTAAAAGATCCGGTGCCACTTCAAGTACTTCTCTTTTGAAAAAATCCTCTTGCAACATTTTTTAGATTTAATGTATAGTTCAAAATGGTAAGATCGAAACATTATAACCATCTTAATAGCTCTTCTCTTTCTAGACAATAAGGGGCTATTAACTGATAAAATATGCTATAATGTCTTTTATAATAAAACAAAAAAATGAAACACAAAATATTTATAACCGTCATAATAACTTTGTTTATAATTCCCGTACTTAGTTTAGAAAGTACAACCTCGGATGCCTCTCAAGACAAAGACCTTATTGAAGAAGCGGAAAAGTTACGAGAAGAGGCCACCGAAAAAGACCAAGAAACCGAAGATCTTGCCCGTATTAAAGAACTAACTGAAAAGATCAAATATCTCAATTGGAGAGATCAGGGAATAGAGGAAACAGAAGATAATATCAGCGCCGAAAGTTTTTTGATAGTGAACCTCTCAAGATCAGAAGGAGAAAAACCCTTTGTTCTTTTAAAAAAAGACGCGGATAAGAAACATCCGATCGCCTCTATTACCAAACTAATGAGTGCCATAATAGCTGAGGAGAATCTTGATAAAAATAAGACCATTACCCTCAATCCCAAGATGTTAAGTACTTATGGGTACAGCCCTTCACTTTTCCCAGGCGCTAAAGTCACCGCCAAAGACTTAATGAAGGCCTCATTGATCCAATCCACTAACGACGCTTCCGAATCACTGACTCATTTTATGGATACCGGTGTTTTCATAACACTTATGAACATAAAAGCTCAAAAACTGGGTATGCAAGACACTTTCTTCTTTGACGCTCACGGATTGAATACTGATAATAAATCCACAACCATAGACCTCTTCAAGCTAATAAGTTATATGGAAAAAGAACATCCAGAGATTTTGGAAACAACCAAGGAGGAAAAATTTCAAATGCCCGATCAATATGGCAGATATTTAACATTTAAAAACTTAAATGTTTTCCATGATATACCGAACTTTATAGGAGGAAAGACCGGATATCTACCGGAAGCCAAACAAACTTATGTTTGTGTATTTAACATTGAAGATGAAAAATACGCGGTCATCCTGCTAAGATCGGAAGACCGTAAGGAAGACCTGAAAACCGCCTTTGAGTGGCTCAAAAGCAAGCCTGATTAAAAGGAGAACATAATTAAAAAAAAGTCCGGCTCCTCGGCCGGACTTTTTTATAATACTCATCTTTTTACCACTAAAGTTTATGGCCACCTCCTTCGTCGAGGATAAAGATATTAGGTTCTATCTCTTGCCAGTCTTCTACTTCTATCATCTCTCCTTCAGCATAGACGGGAATAGAGGTATAGTTATTGGGAGTTCGCGATTCATCGCCGTACTCACCTCTCAGGTCAGACCAGACGTCTTCCTCCAAAGGAAAATCGTACAAGGTATCAGTTTCAGCTATTTGAAATCCGGTAGCTCCACTCTCTCCACATTCATAATCCACTACGCTAGCCGAAACACTGTGACCATCTTCAAAAGCGATCATTACTGAATCATCTCCGATGAACTGTACATGGTAAGGAGTATGCCATTTAGAGCTTCCCAATTCCGGTCTCTCCGGAATATTCGGTTCCAGATCACCCCAAACATTTTCCAAAGATTCAATAACCTCCATTCTGGCGGAATTATCATCATCACAGACCAATTCATCTTCAGGTTCTTCTTCCTCTTCTGTTACCTCCATTTCTTCACCGGTGATCTGCACTTTCAACGCTTCAGCTTGGCCGGGATAACTCTCAGAAACTATTCCGGAAGTCCAAACCTCCACTTCCATACCATCCTCTAAATCAAAAAAATCTACTTCATCTCCATCTTGATTTAAAAATTCAGTATCTTCAAGGACCTGAAGATCAATGGCTTCCCCTTCTAATCTTTCTATATCACCGTCATAAGGTGATTCCCCTTCTAATCCTTCCGCGACCAAGAAAGAGTCATCTTCTAACTTAAGAACGTAGCCAATGATATCCGAAGGGCCATCAACTGAGGTTTCTTCTTCTCCTCCGCTTCTAAGTAAGAAAAAGACGACAACGGCAGCGATCACTAAAAAAACCGCCGCCACTATCATTATGATCTTTTTGTTCTGCATAAAAATTAGTTATTAATTTATAAATACCAAGTAATTATA
>JBKHAI010000009.1:0-21408 GCA_046542915.1 Minisyncoccota bacterium
ACTCCTTCCATCTTATCTAAATTCACCGAGGACACGAAGTTGATCCGCCGTCTGGCATCACTATTAACCTCTTCTTTAAGTTCCTTCATCTCCTCTCCGCTGGCAATCAAGAAAGCCGGAGTCGGCTCACGAGAACGCAAGATCCAATAACTGGCATTTCTCCAAGCAATGAACAAGACCAAGGAAACAAAGAGGAAGATCACCAAATTGGTCTTGGGAGAGATGGAAAATAGAGGTATAAAATAAAAGAAGGCCAGAGATATGATACTGTTGACTATCTGAGTCTCAAAAATAAGCGAGGAGACGTTGACCTTCAAAGCCAGTATCGGTCTTTCGTAAAGTCCGGCAATATAGAAAACGATCAACCAAGCAATAAAAAGAACCGAAAAAGGTATAAGGTGAGCATCCAATATTTCGGTATCCGGCACTCTGCCGTATCGCACAAAGAGGGTCAACCAAAGAGCAACATAGAGGATCACTACATCTCCTATAGCTAATATGAACGCATCTCTGGCACTTTTAAAAGACATATAATTATGTTAACAGAAAGATATAAAAATTACATTCCTAAAGTTCCCAATAAGCACTTAAGTTACAGTAACTTCTTCCCTGATCACTTCTTTAGAAGTGATCCTTTGATAACGACGCATAGCCATGAACATACCCAAAGCCGCAAAAGTTGTGACCATATGACTTCCTCCAAAGCTCATAAAAGGAAGTGTGGTTCCGGTTACCGGCATCATTCCCAAGTTAGCACCGGCATGAATGACTATATGGCTGATCAATATCACCACCAATCCAATTCCAAAAAGAGTTTCAAAATTGGTCTCCCCTTTTTGAGCATTCACCAAAAGTCGCCAGATAATTACTCCATAAAGAAAAAAGAGTAAAGCCATACCAACAAAGCCCCACTCTTCCGCAAAGGCGGCAAATATGAAGTCGGTATGATGTTCAGGCAAGAATCTCAACTGCGATTGGGTACCGTAACCGATACCTTTACCGAACATTTCACCGGAGCCTATGGCTATCACGGATTGGCGGGTATGATAACCACTTCCCTCAACATCAGCATAGGGCTTTATAAAAGATATAACTCTCTCTTTTTGATAATCCTGAAGCGCAAAAGACCACATTGCGGCAAAAGCCATTACCCCTATCAAAAAAACAACTCCAAGGTGCTTTAGAGACACCCCCGAGACCATTATCATTCCCAACCATATCAAAAATATTATAACGGCAGATCCCAGATCGGGTTGTAAAAAGATAAGTATAAAAAAGATGACGGCATAAACCCCCGATATAAAAATATGTCTAAAACTGGCTATTTCAATGTGTCTTTTGGAGAAATACTTGGCTAAAAGGATAACCAAGACCAGTTTAGCCAACTCCGACAACTGCAAGGAAAAAGGCCCTATACTAACCCAACGCTGAGTCCCTTGAGTTACCTCCCCAAACAACAACATTCCTATCAAAGTAAGGGCCATTACTAGAAAAAGAATGACCACAAATCCCGTACGACGCAAAAACCTTAAATTCATCAGAGAAATACCAAAGAAAACAAAAAAAGACAGGGCGATCACCATTAAATGGCGGAAAAAATAAGGATCATCTCCGGAGAAGGAATGCATAGTGGTAAGACCTAAGGAAACCACCAAAACTGTCGCAAAAAAAAGCACCCAATCTATTTCTTTTAAAGAGTATATGGTCTTTTTCAGCATAGCAATATCCATTATACAAATAACTTCCCCCCTGTACAGCAAGCTCTCTTCTGTTTGGCGGCAGACACTTTTTCTTTAATGCTAAAAAGACCGGAAGTAAAAATTTGTGGATATCCGGTTGATAAGTTGTTGTTAGCTTTAATTTAAGATCTTTGATCAATCAAAAAGAGATCACTCTTTAATACGAGTATGTATATCCACTCCGTCCGGTTCTCTGGTACAGTTCTGTCGGATAGTTGATTCTATATCCCCCACCCTTATACCAAGCTCACCTCCCCCATAGCGACCTATGGGAACGGTTTTAATTGAATCATCTTCTCTGACCTCAGAAAGTTTGTCCGCCACAGACTCCCCGATCGCTCTTTCCGGAAAAAGAATAAAAAGCAGTTGATCTTCAGCGGAAGCCAGTCGTTCTTCCTCTTTGTTTATTAGATCAATAAGCCTCTCGTCGTCCACGTTCTCTACCTCATCGGAATCAAATTCCCAGGAGAACCCTTTTTCTATCTCTTCTTCAAGTCCTTTCAGAGTGTCCAAAAGATCTCCAGCGTCACTTCTATCACCTCCCAAAAGAAGAACACGAGCCGACAAAGGAGGATCACAAAAACTTTCGGAAAAAGTAAAAGGTTCCGGCCAAGACATATTCAAGCGAGCGTTTCCTTCAAAAGATATAGAGTCGGTTACGGCCCTTGAGGCACTCACCAAATTATCATACTCATCACTGATAACAACCACCGCTTCAACCGACGGGATGTGCAACAATCCGGTGTTCTCTATCACAGCTTTAAGCTGCGGCCTGGTAAGATCACTACTTAGATCAATGCTGTGTAATTTTATTCTGTAATCACTATCGTTCTCATCTTCTTTTTCTTCTAATTGTTGCCATTCTATATTTTCCCACATAAATCCTGTCCACGCCGGAGGTTCTTCAAATGTTATATCTCTTTCAAAAGCAAAGAAAGATTCGCCATCTTTAAAAAAGGTCTTACCGGCACGGGTTTTGATAATCTCTCCTTCTTCGTCATAAAAAATGAACCTGTAACGCGCCTCCGGAGAAAGCCACTGCGATTCCCTATTAACAAAACGAGCAACGGCACCGTAGGAATCACCTTGTACCGAAAAAACATTACTCCACACAACCGCCGGATCTTGACCTTTTTTCACCTCTTCAACTTCCGGCTCCACTAAAAAAATACGAACCAGTAAGATCGCGGCGACCAAAAAGACCACTCCGGAAAATACCAGCAATATCTTGGCCTGACGCTTTTGTGACCATGTCCAAGTACTTGCCATATGCCTAGATTATACTACAGCGTTAGAGGTTTTAAAAATAAAAAAAGGAGGCGGTTTGCCCCTTTTTTTAATTGAAACCTGAAAGCCGGCGGCTGCCCACTTTCCCCGCCGAAGCGAGTATCATAGGCACTACGGCACTTAACTTCTCTGTTCGGAATGGGAAGAGGTGTTGCCACCGCGTCTAGCCACCGGCTTTCAACTTTCAATTTACATAAATTTCAAAAGAAATCCTCCTTTTCACGATCAAACAGCGTCATCTAAATGAAAAATTTGGTCGGGATGTTCGGATTTGAACCGAAGACCTTCTTGGATGTGACCAAGACGCTCTTACATCTGAGCTACATCCCGACTAAAGATAGATCACTAAAGAACACGCTACTTGAGCGTAAAAAGGAGTAATTCCCTACAACAGAGTAAATATATTTTCGCGTATAGGTTACTTGGCGGGAATCGAAACATTAGTACTCCTCGGCTAAACACCTCACGATGCTTACACCTAGAGCCTATCAACCTGGTCGTCTCCCAGGAGTCTCAAACGATTCCTAATCTTGGGGTTGGCTTCCCTCTTAGATGCCTTCAGAGGTTATCCTTTCCCGACATAGCTACCCTGCGGTGCCACTGGCGTGACAGCAGGCAGACCAGAGGTCAGTTCCTTCGGGTCCTCTCGTCACTTTAATCCCCTATTTCTAGGAGAGCAGACTATATCTTCATCCATCTGACAATATCAGACTAGGATGGTGGCATGTTACCCATGCACCTTGTCTTTCTTGATCAATTATATGACCTTCAAAGATTCAAATATACATGAGTCTGTCCATAGTTAACGGACAAGTCGTTACGGGGGCAATTACAATTGTAAAATTTCTTTCAGATCAGTTTTTAACTTCTCGATCTTTTTTTGTCCAGATTGATAAGTTTCCTTTCTAGCAGAAATAAGAGAACTTGAAATTTTTTTCTTTTCAGCCAACGTAAGTTGACTTATCTTTTTCTGTCTTAAAATTTCAAGAGCAACAAAGATGTGTTTAACTTGTTTCTTCTTAAATCTGATATAAGGATATAACTCTTCAAGAATTTTTTGCACCCGCTCATAACCATTTATTCTGAGCTCAGTTATTCCATCACTTCTTCTTGAAATATATCCGATACCAAAGATCTTTTTCATCCAAAACAAAGGTTTTTCATGTCTTGTGTCTTGATAGAAACAAATTGTAAACATCATTCTTTTTCCCAAAGAAGTGTCACTTCTCTTTTTCAGCTGGATCATTATACTCCCATCGCCATCAAGAAATCCGGCGATATAAGCAAGATCTGTAGATTCTACTTTTGTTTGCCTTCCCACGGTGTTGCCTTAAAGAGGATACGGTCCTCAAGCAAATTATAACATATGGACCAATATATGGTTATAATTCTAAGACCTGTATCATATGAAGGTTTCACCGTTATAAGCCACGTTGTCATTCTGAATTTCTTCAGAAAGTAGCAAAATTTACTACGAAGAAATCCCCTCAAGAATCAACGCCCACAGTAGATAGAAGACCGACCTGTCTCACGCATGATACCATCTGTTACCAGATGCATTGGACTTTACCTTCTACCCATTCATATTAAACGATGGGTAGGTCAGCATGAAGTCTCTACGGGCCTCGTTAATAACGAGTTCCCTCGGTATTGTCCTTATTTAAAAGGATTTCACCGATATTAGCCGACTTGATACATAAGTATTACTACTTATGACCGCCGTGATTGGATCTGTTTCTATCTTTATTTCAGGGACAATTATACGAGTGGATTCAGATTGTTCAAAAGCCCTAAAGCTCCTGAACGGTCTGACAGTTTTATTTTATTTTGCATACCGTCATTCCTGACGGACCAGACTATACCTTTCAAGTTAACTTCTTAACTTGACTGACGTGTTAGCTACAACAAAGATGCCTCTTATATTGCAACTCCGCTCTATTTGAGCAAGTCGTTACGGGCCCAGCACTTTTCAGAACAATTCACTTTTCCGAAAAGTATGCCTTGGAAGCACTTTTTACCAAACTAAGTCTATCTTAGTGATAAAAGTGCCGGGTTCCCACGGAATTATCCATTACTATAATTTTATCATAGCATTGGGACTCCTCCGTTATGAGTCAGTTTATCGTGATCAAAAACCACGCCGGATAGGACATATCCGGAAGCTGGGCTCATTTCCACTTACCCAGCTCGCGTACCTTTTTAATTGGCGAACAGCCAAACCCTTGGGAGCTTCTTCACCCCCAGGATAAGGTGAGCCGACATCGCTGTCGGATTTTGCTCACATTGCTGTGAGGATCGGACTATATCTTCACCCCACTCTGGAAAATTAGAAGCTAGAAAATTTTCCGGAAATCTAACATCCGGTATCTAGCCATCCAGTGTGGGGGATCGGCGCGTAGTCTCTACGGGGTCATCCCTTCACTTGTCAAAATGATGGGAGACTTCCCACGGTATTGTCCATACATGTATTCTACCATTAAAGATAGCGCTGGTGTATGGAGTTCACCGTTACCACAAAAGTTTTGACTTTTGCAGCAAGGAGCTTTATTTAGCTCCTTATAGCCGATTTGTTTTTGTAGAGCATTACTGCTCTAGGCACCCCGATGTCATGTTTGCAACATAAAGTTAAGGTGCCGAACACCGCCGTCGATATGAACTCTTAGGCGGTACCAGCCTGTTCAATGAATTAATTTTCATTAGACTATCTCATCACCCTGTAAAATCCCGCTTTGCGGGGCAGTTTAACTGCATTTGACAGGGGACGGCGTATTAGCCCTTCGCTTTCAAACGAAGAACTCCTCCGCCAGTGAGGCGGAAAGTCGTTACGGGGTCAAGGAGGTAGTGAGTTTATAATTAAACATTGGAAGCATATGCTCCCTTATAAGATTATGCAATTGTACCGTCTCCTCTCGGGGAAAGTACAGTGCAAAACCTTTCTTTTTTTTGTCGTAGACACGAGAAGAAACACCAAAGTTCTTCTCTATCGCCTCTTTTGCAATCTCGGCTTCTTCTTTACTTACGCGACCGAGATAGAGATAACTCACTCCGTCACGCTCGTAATAATAACCATCATCCATATACCAAACCGCCAAAGAAAGGGGCTCAGTCAGAAGCTGTGGCAATGTTTCGGGTATTGTCTTTCTGCCCTCGAGGTAGAAAAGAACCCTCCACTTGCCAAGCTCCGGAGTCGCGTTTGATTGATGTCTCCAGTAAGAGTAGGTCTCACCGCTTTTCGGGTGCTTACGCTCCAGATATGACGGTTTTCCTTGGAAAAGACGAGGCATTTGCTCGGCTTTCCAAGTAATATACTCTTTTTGTTTGTAGCCATGTTCCAGGCGTAACCGCGCGTTTTTGGATCCGGTCTTTTGTAAAAAACCGTCACCTAACACGGTGCCCAAGATCAAGGCCTTCTGCCGTTTAGTTAACTTCACATTACTTTTTAATTTATACCTCCCGACTTCCCACGGGATTCCAAGAACTCGAAAAAACCGAATAAAATTCGGCCGAAGACCGGTTCTAGGTTCCCCGTTATAAGCCGTTCTTACCGTGGTCGGACAACCACGGCTTCAGTATCTGTAAAAACAAATACTGAACTTTCCTTCGATTACTCGAAGGGAGGACAACAACGTCTTTTTTCAGACGTCATCCCCGGAGTAGCTTTTATCCGATGAGCTCCGGCCACGTCTAAGGTGCACCGTCGGATCACTTAGCTCCGCTTTCGCGCCTGCTCGAGAAGTACCTCTCGCAGTCAAGCCGGCTTGTGCCTATACACTATCGGCACGGTTTCCATTCGCGCCTAGCCGACCTTAATAGACCCCTCCGTTACCTTTTGGGAGGGGAGCGCCCCACTCAAACTACCCACCAGATACTGTTCCCGAACGTTTTTGCCGCTCAGGTTAGAGAGTACAACATGAAAGGGTGGTATTTCACTGGCGACTCCATGCCACCCGAAAGCGACATATCAAAGTCTCCCACCTATGCTACGCAGTCACGTCGTACCCCCAATATCAAGCTATAGTAAAGCTTCCGGGGTCTTCTTGTCCCACTGCAGGTAACCGGCATCTTTACCGGTATTGCATTTTCACCGAGCGAGTCCCCGAGACAGCTCTCCAGTCATTACGCCTTTCGTGCACGTCTGAACTTACCAGACACAACCTGTTACTTTTTATCCTTTATTCAAGGAATGACCAAACATATATAACATAAATTTGGCGGCTTGATGCGAATCAAGCTCTCTATGTCGCCATAGAGTTCAGACTATATCATCTCCTCTCCATACTTGAAGAAGAGTTCCGCGTATAGTCGTTGAGGATCCGTTGAAATTTCTTCAATCTCTCCTTCTGTCTTTTTTGACGTAAAGGATACCGATCAAGAAAAATAGGTACAACTTCTTGCTGTAAAAAACCCGAATAATAGAAGTTCTCCTTGTTCAACGTTTCCTGCGGATTACCCGGCTTCCGATCTTTGTCGAAATCACTGGAAGCATTTTTACTCATACATAAATCATAACATTTACCAGACAAAGTAAAAGATACGATCTACATGTAGTAGCTCCAGATACTACCGGACGTCCCCGCATATAGCGGAATTTTCCTTTCAACTTTTATTACAAAATTGAAAGGTCCCAGTCATCTAGGAATTGCGCTACCTTAGGATCCTTCATTTCGTTATCACTCTTGATTTGTCCTAATTTTACAAGAGATCCTCATGGTCGCCCATGAGCTCGGACTATCTCTTATCACGCTTTTGGCGTTTCCGCCTTGGCGTGATTCCGGCATATAGTCTCTGAGGATTTTCTGCAAGATAATTTTTATAATCTTCAAGTTCGTAAGTTCTTTTACGACCTCTTCCTTCATTTATCTTTTCACGAAGCCGAATTATCTCCTCAAATTCTTTGGGGGTAATATGTTCGGCTTTGGTAAGAATATCAGCGATCTTTACAAAGATGCTGAAATTCTTTTTTTTGCTCGCGGATAAGAAACCATACTTTTTAAAGAACGGAATGATCTGTTCTTTAATGGCTGTTAAGTTGGAGACGTGGTAATACCACACTCCATCTTTTCGCTGATACAGCGTACCACAACCAAGATGCCTTTTAAAAAGAGCCAGTACGGTTTTATCACGCTGAGATACATTGAATGTCAGTATCACCTGCCATCCAAGTGTATGATCAGCGCGTTTTTTCAGTGTTACAAAGAAACTGCCTTCTCCATCCGCAAATCCGGCCAAATAATGACCGATGTGTGGCGGAATGTTGGAAAGCCAGTTACCTTTTTTTCTTTTTCTTGGCATATATTTTTGATTTTTTATCCTGCAGAATCTTTCCTGCGGATTGTCTGCACTGCATACGTTGTTACTGCTCGGCGATTATGAACCGAGTTAGTAGTAGCAGATACTCAGAGTTTCCCGCATTTAGCCAGATTTTACAACTACAAGTTTTTATAGTTAGGACCGACATTCACCGGGGCTTATATCAACCAGCCTAAGAAAGCGAACTTTCTTAGACCCTCGATACTTAACCTTCCGGCATTGGTCAGGCGTCACCCCCTATACATCCTCTTACGAGTTCGCAGGGAGCTGTGTTTTTGATAAACAGTTGCCAGAGAAACTTTAGCTGCGACCCTAGAAGCTGGAGACCGGAAGCTGGAAACTGGAAACATGATCGCTACGCGATCATATTTCAATCAGTAGATACTCGTTGTCAAGTATCCAGTAATCCAGTGTCCAGTGTCCAGCCCCTAGGGTAGGCCTTATCCCGAAGTTACGGCCGCTTTTTTGCCGAGTTCCTTGGGGACCTCTCACTCGTTCGCCTTGGTCTACTCGACCCGACCACCTGTGTTGGTTTGCGGTACGGTCACATCATATTTAACCTTAGAAGCTTTTCTTGGAAGCGTGCTCCACGAGATCTGCTTCCCCGAAGGGTCGCATCTTTGCTCCGCTTGGGTTTGTGTCTTCCGGATTTACCTGGAAGACGCCCTTACGGCACAAACGCAAATCCAATAATGCGCTCCGTATACTACGCTCCGTCACTCCATCGGAATATGATGTGGTCACGGAATATTTACCGTGTGTCCATCCAGTCCGGCTTTCGCCATCCTGTTAGGACCGACTAACCCTTGGCTGATTATCATTGCCAAGGAAACCTTGGTCATTCGGCGGAGGGGTTTTTCACCCCTCTAGCGGTTACTTGTGCCAACATTCTTACTTCCCCACACTCCACCATGGCTCACGCCTTTGGCTTCAGCGCAGTGAGGAATACTCTCCTACCACTCTAGAAGCCGGAGACTGGAGACTGGAGACTGGATATTCAATGATCAAATATCCAACTTCCGACATCCAGTGTCCGACTTCCAAAGTCCTCGGTTTCGGTACTATGCTTAGCCCCGATTATCTACGGTGCGGAATCTCTTGATGAGTGAGCTATTACGCTTTCTTTAAAGGATGGCTGCTTCTAAGCCAACCTCCTCATTGTATCGGAAATTCCACCTCCTTTGTTTGCACTTAGCATAGATTTTGGGACCTTAACCTGAGATCTGGGCTGTTTCCCTTTTGACCAATGGACCTTCGCGCCCACAGTCTGACTGCCAAGTAATCAGTCCTCGGTATTCGGAGTTTGATAGGAATGACGAGGTTTCCCCCTATTCATTCCTTCCAGTGCTCTACCCCCGAGGGGTACACTTGACGCTAGCCCTAAAGCTATTTCGGAGAGAACCAGCTATTACCAGGTTCGATTAGCTTTTCACTCCTTACCACAGGTCATCCGACGGTTTTGTACGACCGCCCGGTGCGGGCCTCCCCCCGACTTTCGCCGGGGTTCACCCTGCCCATGGTATGCTCACCTGGTTTCGGGTCTTACCCGATACCTTAAACGCGCTATTAACACTCGCTTTCGCTTGGCCTCCGGGGGTTTAGCCCCTTAGACAAAGGAATCAGGTAAACTCGTTGGCTCATTCTTCAATAGGCACGCCATACCGGAGACTAGGATCTAGAAACTGGTATCTGGAACCTGCCCTCGCTTCGCGAAGGTAGGTTAACTTCCAGATTCCGGCATCCAGAGTCTAGCCCCCGGATTGACTGCTTGTAAACGTATGGTTTCAGATCTATTTCACTCCCCTCGCCGGGGTTCTTTTCACCTTTCCCTCACGGTACTGGTTCACTATCGGTCTCTAAGAGTATTTAGCCTTGGGAGTTAGTCCTCCCTGCTTCCCCCGAGCTATTCATGTCTCGAGGTACTCAAGATCAACGACAGAAGAGATAACTATGTTTTCGCATACGGGGCTATTACCCTCTAAGGCTCAGCTTTCCAACTGATTCCGCTAACATGTTATTTTGTAACTCTTCCGACATTATGCCACGTCGTTGTCTTACAACCCCCACCCTGGAGACTGGAAGCCAGAAACTGGGGACTGGGATCAAATACACAAAGTATATTTGGAATATTCCAGCTTCCAAATTCCAGACTCTAGTCTCCAGAGTAGGTTTGGGCTGTTTCCGTTTCGCTCGCCGCTACTAAGGAAATTCTTATTAGTCTCTTTTCCTCCGGGTACTAAGATGTTTCAATTCCCCGGGTATGCTCCAAACACTTTTAAGGTGCTTGGTGATCGCCGTAACGATCGGGTTGCCCCATTCGGATATCTCCGGATCAAAGGTTGCTTGACACCTCCCCGAAGCTTATCGCAGTCGTGCCACGTCCTTCTTCGCCTCTTAGAACCTAGGCATCCACCATACGCTCTTGGTTTCCCGCTAAGAAACCTAAAAACGCTTATATATTTACCCTGTTGTAGAGAATTACTCTTACAACAGCTGTTGTCTGTCTTCACGCAACCTGCAAAGTGCGTGGACAGGATTCGGTTGTCAAGGTTCTTTAATATCAGCCGTCTCTTTCCTTTCATCCCCAACATTGAACTGGGTCTCAATGCAATGTTGGAAATAAAAAGCCGCTTATCGGATAAGCGGACTAAAATACAGAGTTCTTCTAGACGCCTATCCGTTCGCTAAATTAAATTTTTTTCCCATAAATCGTGCAGTTCAGTATACAGATACGTTTTTAAATGTCAACATAAACTACCGTATAAATTAGCCATTATATGTTGATACCGATAAAAATTATTTTTTCTTTTCGTCCTCGTCTTTTCTTCTGAATTTTTCTATGTAATCAGCGGCAAATTTCTGCCCTCCGAGACCAAAAGAGAGACCTACGGCAAGTGAGAAAGCAATAACAAATCCCTGCAAAATGGTTTGAATGAAGGCTTCCGGTATTATACGCAGATGATCAAGAGCAACGAAGATGGCAAAAACCCATATAGACCACTTGACCACGCCTCCGAGCAACTCCGCCGAGGCCATGGAAGCGGCTTTAGAAGACGCCACCACTATCTTCTTGAGGACATCGGCCACTAAAGCCGCCAAGAATATGACCAAAGTCGCTATTATTATTTGAGGAATATAGAACAACAGATCCTCTAAAATGAACTCATTGACCCTTTCCAAACCTAAGAAGTTCAAGGTGGCGACCAAAAAAGCTACGATTATGAACCACTTTACCAAAGTCCCGAAAAAATAGCCCGAATCAAGGGTCATACCGGCCCGATGAACTATATCTTCTACTCCGGCTTGGCGTAAGGCGTCGTCCACTTGAAGAGTTTTTATAACATGCGAGATCACCCTGCCAATGAAAATAGCTATTAGCCAACCAATTACCAAGATAAGGACCGCCACCACTATTTGTGGAATAGCGTAAGCAAGCCCTTCCCAGAGCTCTAAGAAAGATTGGTTAATATTCTCTATCCAGACATCCACTCCTTTATTAAGATCTTTATTCATATAATAATTGTTCAAAATATCACATTAAACATTAAGTTTATTAAGTATCTTTTCATGAGGAAAGTCAAGAACATCCCTTACCAGTTTGTCATAAATATTCATCCGGTAATCAAAATCCTCGGTCTCCAGTAAAGTATACCGCAGTTCACGACCCATATCGGCTTCAAGGGTCTTAATAGCCGAGTGCAAAGCCGGTCTTTTCAACTTATCCCCGACGATCATTAGATCAACGCGACTCTCCCAGTCCTGAATGAATATACCGGAAATTATCAAAAGTTTGATGTCACCGGAGTTCTTGAATTTTTTGGCGATATCACGACCGGCAAAAGGGTTGGTATGAACCAACATGCTCTGCAAGTGCTTAATGTACGGGAAATCATTGTTTAGACCCCAGCACACCAGTTTGTTCTTTTCTTTGGCGTTCTTTTTTCTCTTAAGAAAACCTATCTTTTCCAGCCCCCGTATTTCTTTTCTGGCTTTATCAGTTGTTGTTTGAGTTCTTTTGCATATTTCCTTGACATCAAAAACACTGCCCGGATGAAACAGTAAGAGTTTCATTATCCGAACCTTTGCCGGGCTTCCAAAAAGTTTTTCTAGAATATCCATAACCCTTTTAACTGCTTTATTGTAGCAATTAAGGACGTTTTGTTCAATTAAAAACCCCGCTTATAAAGCGGGGTTTTAAAATGCCTTCACCAGTTAAGTTCTGGTGCTTATTTCAATTCAACCGTACCTCCGGCTTCTTCTATTTGTTTCTTGAGCTCTTCGGCTTCTTCCTTGGGCATTCCTTCCTTCAAGACCTCAGGGGCGTTATCAACCAGATCCTTGGCCTCTTTAAGGCCGAGACTCAAAGCGGCTTTAACCACTTTGATAACAGCGATCTTCTGCTCTCCGGCTTCTTTCAGTTCAACCGTCAGCTCCGATTTTTCTTCTTCTTCAGCGCCTCCTTCTTCGGCAGGACCAGATCCGGCCACGGCAACAGCGGCAGCTGATACCTCAAATTTCTTCTCCAGAAGCTTAACCAGCTCATGAAGGTCCAGTACGGACATCTGTTCAATGCTTTCAACAATATTTTTGAATTTTTCCGGAACTTCTACGTCTTTTCCGACCTCTTCACTCGCTTCAGCCGCCTCTTCTTTTGCTTCAGTGGCTTTTTCTTCTTCTTCCTTTTTTTCAGAAGTTTCCTCTTCTTTTACCTCTTCGGTTACTTCTTCAGCAACCTCTTCGGCTTTAGTTTCTGCAGTTGTATCTTTTGACTCTTCGGTAGAGTCAGTTGTTGTGTCTTGTTTTTTTGTTTCTTCTGCCATAAAGTTTTTGATCAGTTTTTAATAATAATTTTTAAGCTGAGACTCCCTCTTTCTTTTGGGCGATCCCGTCAAGTGCTATAACAAGGCCTTGTAAAGGAGAGTTGATGAGATTGACGAACTGTCCATAAAGCACCTGTCGTGAAGGGATGGAAGCAACTTCCGTCATTTCAGTGGCATCCATAAAACGTCCATCAAATACTCCTCCGGCTATGGACAACACTCCACCTTCCTTTTTTTGAAAGTAATAGACCTCTCTGGCCGGAGCGATATGATCATCCCCGCTGTAGGCTATGGCTATCTCCCCTTCCAAAGAAGGCGGTTCACCGGAAACCCCCACATCATTCAAGGCCTTTTTAATAAGTGACTTCTTGGCTACAAGATAATGTACCCCACTTTCCCTCAACTGTTTACGCACTTGATTGGCTTTTTCCACATTCAGTCCTTTGAAATTAACAAAGGTGATATTCTTGGAACTTTCGGCTATGCCCTTAAGATCCTCTACTACTTCTTCCTTTTTTGCGCGTGTAAGTGGCATATGTTTTTGTTATTTTCTAAAAAAAAATCGACCCCGTAAAAGGCCGAATATATTGAAGCAGATCAAATATTCTTGAGCCTCGAGAGGATTTATTCAATCAACCTTCCGATTGATCCATACCCCTTGTCTTCGGCCTTTATGCTTAGAATATAGTGGAAAAGTAGAAAAATGTCAAAGTTAAGATCTCAGACTCTGCTCTAAAAAGGTCTTTCAGCACTCCGCGATCGTTTTTTTAAATTAAGCGACTTTTTTAAAGTATAATTCAAACTTTTGGGGATGTCTGACATCCCCAGATTTGAATTCCTTATCTTGTTTTGGGGATGTCTGACATCCCCAAGGCCTTATTTTAAGCCATATTTTTGACCTTCAAAAATGGTTCTCAAAATATCTTTATTTTAAGCCATATTTTTAAAACTTTTTTGAACTGGGGATGTCAGACATCCCCAGTTTATTTATTGTGGTGTCAAGAAAAAATCGCCGTATCTGTTAATTATCTGTGGAAAAACTGTTGGAAATTTGAAGATAGAACCTTAAGAGAGAGAAGTTTTATTAAGAGCTCTTTAAAAAGAGTCAAGTAAGTGCGTGGACAATGTGTTAACAAAATGTTGGTATTCCTAAAAAGATAACCGGTCAAAAACAGAAGCAGGTGTCCCTAAAAGCCGTCTCCATATTTTATTTTCATCATTATCAACTTCAAAAATAACTTCTGACCGCGAAGATCCAGCTTCCAGATCCTCGTCTGTTTGTATCTCCGGAGAACTTTCCACTCCGGACGAGCTCATTTTCTCTTCTTCGGTCTCTGAATTTTCAGATCGGTCTTCTTGACCCTCCATCTCTTCCGGTCTTTCAATATCTCCCCGATCCGGTTCAAACTCTTCCGCAAGTAAGCGGTTTATCTCCTCTCTCAGATCTGACACCTCGGCACGCAACCGCTCCACTTCGGTGTTATCTTCTATAATTTCTTGGTCCTCCGATTCTTCAGATTCAACCTCTTCCTCCGAAAACGACTCATTAAAGCCACCTTCGGGAGATATCAATTCCAAGCTATCCCCTTTTTTAAACTCAATTTCGGTAACCTGTCGAGGCAGAGAAAGCTCTCCTTCGGCACTTATTATCGTATTTTGAGGTATCTCAAAAGAATCATCTCCTGCTTTCAGTCGCCATTCTCCCAAGTTTATCTCCCCCTCAGATGAATTGAACAGAGTGACCATTCGCTCATCCGCCTCTGTTATAGAGATCTCCGGTTCTAGAACCTCTACCTCAACCCGAGAAACCGCTTCTTCCCCTTTTATTTTGGCCGTCAAAACCACAGAATAGTTGCCGGGAGCATAATAACTATGTTCTATCTCTCGGCCTTTTTTCACCGAGCCGTCGCCCATCGCCCACTCAAAGCTAACACGCCTGGAAGGTACATTACTGCTTTCCATATAAGCTTCAAATCTAATAGGGCTCTCAACCGAGGTTAATCTGTCCCTTCCGGCACTTATCTTGACCACAGAAACTTCCTCTAAAGCGGATATTTCAACCGGAGAAGAGTGAGCGGACGGTTTTCTTGGAGAAGGTGTCGTATCCGGATCATCGTCATCATTTTCTTCCGCCTCATCTTCATTATCCCCATCGTTATCCCCGGCGGTTTCTTCCTCCTCTTCCGTATCTTTTTTACCATTTTCGTCCATTTCAAAATCTTCTTTGCTTACAGTTATCTTTTGCTCAGCCGTCCAACTTTGTTCGCTATCTCTGGTTTTTATGGTAGCAGTAATGATATGCTCCCCTTGACTAGGGTCTTTATATGTAAAATTCCTACCATTCCAGTTAGAATTAACTGTTGATGAATATTCACCATCACCATTATCATTCAAAAAAAGACCAGTTTCTGAGGAAGATTCAAGGAAAAGGTCTCCGGTTTCACCTAGTTCTTCAACCTCATTTCCATCTTTATCCACCAATCGAACCGTTATCGACTTCGACACCTCTCCGGGATAAACAACCTGTTGTTCATCAGTGGTAAATATAAGGCCATCAATCTGAGCAGCAACAGCGTAAGAGTAAGGCAAACAAAAAACGGCTATAAAAGCCGTCGCCATAATGAACCACGTTATAAAAAGAGAGTTCTTTTTAACCATATTAAATTTTTGTTACAACCCCTTCCTTTTATTCCTTATCAAATAAAAGAAAGAAGGGGTATCTAGTAATAAACCGAAGACTACGGTTTATTTATTTATACCCAAAAAAAGAAAGACGGGGAAATTTCTATTGGGGATAAATCAAATTTTTAGCGAATATAAGCGGTTTTTGATGGAAAATTTTTGTTCCGCCATATATCAAAACATATCACTCGGCTACAGGAGGTTCCGGTCTTTCCGGAAGGCAAGGCAGACTGGCCCTTACAAATTTACTTGATACCTCACTCCAACCGGACTCATTTCCGGCCTCTACTCTATAAGAATAAAAGCCACCGGGGATTAGCCCTTCTTCCGAAAATTGATTTTCGGGACCTTCATAAATAACCTCTGTTTGGGAAATTTCGTGCAATTTTCCGGTAATAAAAGGAATCGGAGCCCTGGAAACTCGGTATCTTTCCGCTCTTGAGGGCTCTGACCATTCAATAGATACCGATCCGCCACACTCTTGTTCGTGAACAGTTATGTTTTCCGGGGGTTCGGGCGGACAAGGTCTTTCTATCTGAACTTCCGTTATCTCGGAGGGCTCACTCTCGCCACTTTTGTTTAAGGCAACAAGATGATAATCTCGAGTCTCGTTCAAAAGAACTTCTCTGTCACGATATCGAAAGCCATCACCTTCGTAGATAACATCGCCATTTCTATAAAGTTGATGCCTTTGGGCTCTTTCGGTCTCTTCCCAGCTTAAAAAGACCTCACCACAGTTAGCCGGTTCCTCGGGCTTTTCAATGTCTGCCAACAGGACATTGAAAAGGAAAGGTCCTAAAAATAAAGACACTAGGACGGCTCCTGTTAATATTGAAGGTATGACTATGTACCAAGCAGATCTCATACCGCCATCATACAGATTTATATAAATTTGACAATGCTTTCAATATATTGGACTATACCAGATTTTTAGTCACTGATATTTACTGAAAGCTTCTCCAGGTTCGCCTCTTCCAAAGAAAAGGCCCTATCTACCGAAATATCATCTATTTTTGTCCTTCTTAAGGCCGAGACAGTCGCCAGACTGGAAAGCCGCCTTCCCAACTCTTCCACCAAAGACCTGACATAAGCTCCTGATGAGACTGTCATAAAAAGATCCGCCAAAAGTTCCCCGTTTTCTTCATAAACCCTTGATAAAGAGGCCTCTTTGACAGACATCTCTTTTTCCGGGATCTCTACATTCAAACCCTTTCTGGCATACCAATAAAGCGGTTTCCCTTCTTTTTTAATCGCCGAATAGATCGGCACCGGAAGAAGATTTTCTCCCAGCATATTAGAAAGTGCCTTTTCCACGTCCTCAAAAGAGATGTTGTCCACCTCAACTTCTTCAACGATCTGACCGTCGGTATCGCCGGTATCGGTCTTTTTGCCAAATAAAGCCCTCACTTGGTATGTTTTCTCCGCTCCTTTGAACTGATTTAAGGCCCGAGTACCCTTCTTACCGACACCTATGATCATCAGACCGCTCGCCAAAGGGTCCAATGTCCCCGCATGCCCCATTTTTTTTATACCCAAGACCCTTCTCAAGCGGCGAATACAGTCAAAAGAAGTAATACCGACGGGTTTATCTATTAAGATGATGTTTTCGGGAAGTTTTTCCATATAACTACCGTGGAGATCTTAAAAAGATCTCCAAAAGACGAAATTACTCCCCTTGATCTGCTTCTTTGGCACTTTCTAGTTGTTTAATGATGTTTTCCGAGTCCTCTTTCAACTGTGGAAATCTTTCTCCGATTTCTTTTGCGGTTTCTATGGCTTTTTCGATCTCTCCGGCTTGATAATATGTTTGAATTAAACGATTATACTCGCCGGCGATCCTTTCCAGTTCATTTTGACTCAAGCCACCTGCTTCCTGATCAAGTTCTTGAGCAACAATATCAATTCTTTGCTTTCTTTTCTCTATCACCTCTTCATACTCTCCCATCTCCATATACGGCTCAAGCAGTATATCTTCAAATAGCAACTCTTCCTCGGAAAACGGCTCCGTTAACTCGTCAAAAAGTTCGTCGTCCTCCAAATAGATAGCCGACGCGGCGTAGTGCAATCTCGGTTCTTTGAAAGATGGCTCCAGTTCATAAGCTTTTTTAAAGAGTTCGTGAGCTTTTTCATATTCTCCGAGCTTGTTATGAGCCTCTCCCTTCTCGATCAAAAAGCGTTGCCTATTAGGAGCGGTTGCAAGGACATCTTCATAGGCCGAAACCGCTTTTTCGTACTCGCCGATATTTGTGTATAAACGGCCCAAAAAAACAAAAGGACGGGTCTGATCTCCGGTTTCTTCGATGTATTCATTAAGATCATTTTGAGCACCGTTTACAAAATCAATTTTTACCTCGTTGCCGGCATTAGAGCGGAAAACTTTAGCGGCTTGAATAGAATATATCTCCGCGGCCTCTTGGCGTCCTATGGGAGACGCGTCTCCCGCTTTTTCAAAATATTCCGAAGAAACAGAAAAGGCATTATTAACGACCTCTTCCGAGGAGTAACCCACGGAACCGCTACCCGAACCGGATCTGAGATCTTCAGGAAGAAAGTGCCAACAAGGACTCTCCCTTATACTCCTCAAAGACTGAAAGTTCATATCACTCCATGGCAACTCCCTGAGTCTCTCTCCACACTGGACACCGGTCATTCCTTTAATAATATTAAGATTGGTTTGCAAGGACTTAATATGGACACCATAGACCACCGAAGAAACACACACGATCACTATCGGCAAAACCACCCATTTTATGGTGTTTTGTGAAAACAACGGAGCGACATCGGTCTCTCTTTCTTTTTCAAAATTCGCCATTGAGGCGGCGAAAGCGATGAATACGGCAAAGAAAACATAACTGGTCATGTTCTCGAACACAAAAAAGTTCTGAATAAGGTGGGCTATTAAAAGAGCGCTAAAAATGGCCTTTATATAGTAATCAAGTTTTTCAGCACGCCACAAAACAAGAATAGCGCTCGCAAAAAGAGCTAAATAGGCAAGCATAGCCGGAATTCCTCCGGCCAGACCCCATTCCAAAACTATATTGTGAGCCCGGTCAAACCACTCCTCTCTGTCAAAAAGCTCAGGGTTATAATCGGCATTAAAGATATGAATATAGTTGTCCTGCCCTATGCCGGTAATGGGATTTTCTTTTATTCCCTCAATAGCAATATCCCAGAGTAAAAATCGAGCTAAAGCATCTCCTTCTGTGAGAGAAATACCGGAAAATCTTTGCACAGCTGGCAGGTCACCCACAGCTTCCATATAGCCATCAGACCAAGACGCCTCAGATAGCGGCTCATAGTTATTCACTAAAACAACCGAGGTAAAAAGAGAACCGAGAACAAAAGCGCCTAGAAGACCTGCTATGGCGGTGTATTTTATGGCCTTTTTCTCACCTTTTCTGATCGCAACAGCTAAAGTAGCTACAAAAAGACCCGTTACCAGACCCAGCATAGCCCCTCTAGTGCCGGTAACAGCCACTATTGAAGCAAAAAACAGAGCCAGACCGCCGTAAACAACAGTCAGATAAACATTTTGCTTTATGTAAGACAGGAAGAAATAAAGGGATAAAAAGACATGGAACAACATATAACCGGCAAGATATATGGGATTTCCCAAAAGACCATCGGCGCGACTGGCTCCGTCGGCATACTGAGTCAAAGCAACCAGCCCCATAATAAAGCCCGCCGCTATAGAGAAATTAAATAGACGAAACCACAGCTTTTTTGAATCCATAACCGCCGTGGAAACAAGAAAAAGAGCAAACACATGCAAAAGGGTCAGAAACCCTTCCATTCTTTCAAAATTGGACCAGAAACTGTCCGAAGGAAAATATCCCAAAATATTGGCCAAAAAGACCCAAGCCACAAATCCGGAAAAGATAGCCGTAACCCAGTTGAACTTGGGAAGGTAATGCCTGTTAAGCGATGCCAGAGCTATCCAGGCACCAAATATCAGAGTAGCGACCACCCGGAAAAATATCGCTTTTCCTGTTACATAAGGAAAGAAAAGCGAATCAAAGAAAAGAAAAGGAGTTAATAACAAAACGGCAAATATACCGATCAGAATAAAATATCGCAGGGCTTTTTCCAGATCCTTCATAATAATGGAAATATAACATCAAAAAGCAAATAAAAAAACCAAAATGAATATTATTTACAACGAGGAATTCCCTCTGGGTACACAAGATGTGCACATTTTATAACATTTTCCTGTGAATAAGTTGTTTATATCCCGACTGCTCTGAAAAGTTCTTTACAAACTCACCTTTTTCATCATTTTATATATTATAGACAATGCCCTTTTTGTCTAGCATTTTTTATCTCACGACCACATATAACAGCGATCGTCATTTATTGATTTTTCAACCGATAAATATAGAACTTTTTATTATAAAGTTATCCACACCAGTGTCCGTAATCGGTCCTATATAAATAAAAGAACAAACTTGTCTCATAAAGAACCGCTTAAAATAAGGGATTTTTTAAAAAAAAGACGAAAAGACCCCTTACTGAAACCATTACAGACAAAAAGTCTTTGAAAAGTTATAAAAAAGAATGACCTTTGGCCTTATATAAAGATCGGAAATATACCTACTTTTGTTTATCTGGGGATGTCTGACATCCCCAGATCAAAAATGTTTCAAATTTACGGCTTAAAATAAGCATATTTTGAGAACCATTTTTAAATGTCAAAAATATGGCTTAAAATAAGGGCTTGGGGATGTCTGACATCCCCAGATCTGCTGTTTTGGGAATTCGAACGCTTCCAGTTCAAGAAAGATCATGGTTCTTCTAAGGTCAGACCTCCCAGAGGAGTTAAAAGGTCTCTTTGATAGTCTTTCATAACATTAAAAGCGAAATCTTTGAATAACTCCGGTGTCTTAAATATTTCCCCCAAAACCCCCTTGTTAATGATCAAGGAGCTTCTCTCTCCCATATGATCAGCCAAGCTTGAGTAAGGATAACGTATTGCCCAGTCCCAAGCGGTATCCAGATCTTGGAGAGCTCCTTTTAATCCCCCTTCCGGATACATCTCCAGGGTATTTTTTACCATTACATAAACAGCCAAGCGAAGTAATTGACTGTCGGAAGTTACGGTCACAGACTTAAAAGGACCTTGAAACAAAGATCCTTTTTCTCCGTACCTTTCATTGAAACTTTTGGTCATGCTTGTACAAAGACGTTTCATAAACTCAGTTACGCCTCCCTCCTCTATTTCTTCCAAAATAAGGTGAAAATGATTGTCTAATAGGGAAAACCCCAAGATCTTGGTTAAATGCTCCTGTTGGGGCCAAAATGAAGGTCTCTGCAAGGTTTTAACCAGATCCTCTCTCAGAATATCGCGAAACCAGTCCTTCGGTTGATGTTTATCATTTAAATGTCTCAACATTAAAAGAAAACGCCAGCGGTCTCCGGGGTCCTGAACGATCTCCAAACCCCTGGCGCCTCGTTTTATAACGTGGACTATACTACCAACACCATATGGCTCCTTTCGCATAGAACTTTTTATATAGTTAAGCTACAAATATTATAGTAACTTTTATTCATTCGGGAAACCACAATCCTGGGGA
>JBKHAI010000010.1:0-21315 GCA_046542915.1 Minisyncoccota bacterium
TTTTGCTTTGGACTCCGTGATCATTTGGGGCTCATTTTGTATTGTACAAGACTCAAGGTTGATTTTTTGGCGGTTTTACTATAAAGTTATGGCTGTTCGGTTAATTTTATATTTCATATGTCACAAGACAGATTAATAAAACTTGCTTGCCAGGATTGTAAAAGAATAAATTACAGATCCGGCAAGAACAAAAAGAAAGTGGAGCGTAAAATAGAGCTTAAAAAATACTGCAAATGGTGCCAAGGCCACACTGTTCACAAGGAGCAGAAGAAGTAAGGCGAAATGATCGTTAACGGAAGAAAGATAAAATAAGCTCTTATCAAGAGCTTATTTTTTTGCTATTATTGGTTAGTGCTAAACATAGGCCCGTCGGTTAAATGGCTAAACCACAGGTCTCCAAAACCTGGACTGCGGGTTCGAGTCCCGCCGGGCCTGCCAATAAAAATCCGCTTAACAGAGCGGATATTTTATTTTGGTGACAGGGTGTTTGATGAGCCTGTGATATACTTTATTTATGTTAGAGGAAAAACCAAAAGTTGCAGTAAATATTTTTGTTGTTCGGAATAACAAGATTCTTTTGGGTAAACGGAAAAATATAACAGGTCATGGAACATGGGGATTACCTGGCGGCCATCTTGAGTTTATGGAGTCTTTAGAAGAGAGTGCAGCACGCGAGCTTGAGGAGGAAACAGGTTTAAAAGCAGAAAAACTTGTTTTCCATGATCTTATAAATGAACCAAGAGATGAAGATAACAGTCACTACCTGCACGTAAACTTTGTTGCTCATAACGTGAGCGGTGAGCCACGAGTATGCGAACCTGATAAGTGTTTTGAATGGCAGTGGTTTGACATAGACGATCTTCCTGAAAACATTTTTATTGGACATCGACTGTGTATTCCCGCTTATGTCGATAACGTAGTTTTCAATGATCATTCTCGAGAGTAGGTGTTTTAACATTGCCCCTCTGCTTTACTAAAACTATGCGGGATGGGGCGTTATAGACCCTGCAAACAAAATACCTGCTTAATAAGGCGGGTATTTGTATATGATGATCACTACATAAGTTTCTGTTTTCTGGGGAAGTCAGACTTCCCCAAGCTGTTATTTTAAGCCCATTGAATTTGTTTTTTTGAATTTTGTTCTTTGTGTTTTAGAATTTAATTAAGGAAGAGTTCATTTTAAGTTTTAAAACTAAAAACAAAGATCATTATGATAAAAAAAATATTACTTTCATTTCTCTTGGTTCCGTTCCTCTTTATTGGATTAACCAATGTAGAGGCGGACAATGAACTGCCGGAGCCGGGAATGCTGCCTGACAGTTCATTCTACTTTTTAAAAAGTTGGTCTGAAGGATTAGGTACTTTCTTAACCTTCGGAGATGTTAACAAAAGTCAGCGCTTTTTAGAGCTTTCCGAAAAGAGACTGGTGGAGGTTAAAGCTTTAGCCGAGAAGGGTAGTATGGATAAAGTTTCGGGAACCATGGAGCGTTATGAGGAGCAGATAGAAAAAGCCCTGCAGAGAGTAGAGAAAGCCAAGGAAAAAGGATCGGAGGAGGTAGACGATGTTCTAGAGAGAATTTCCGAAGCCACCTTAAGACACCAAAGGACACTGGCGGAAGTTTATGAGAAGGTTCCGGAAGAAGGCCAAGCCGGTATAGAAAAAGCGATGGAAAATAGTATGAAAGGTCACGAAAGAGCTTTGGAAGCGGTGTCTGAGGAAAGAAAGGAGCAGATAAAAGAGAGAGTAGAGGAAAAAAGGAAAGAACTGGAAAACGACCTTGAAGAGATAAGAGGAAAGAAAAAAGATAATGCTCAAAGTGATGAAGCAAGAGAGTCGGAAGAGACGGGTGAACCCGCCGGCTCGGAGGAAGGGTCTGTCGATGACGGAGAACCGGAAGAAAGAGGGTCTTCCGTAGAAGATCCTGACCGCCCTTCGCAAGAAATGGAAGAGGCGGAAGAGAGAGAAGATCAAACCTCTTCTGAAGATACAGAAGACTTCCCAGATGATGGGGAAACAACTTCTCAAGATCAAGTAAAACTTGAGGTTATGACGATGGGAGGAGGTACTACTGTACCGGATCCGGGAGAGCATTATTTTGAAAAAGGTGAAGAAGTAAATGTGGAAGCGGATCCTGATCCCGGGTATGAATTTCAGTTGTGGGAGAGGGAAGGTGACGCGGTCAGTTGTGACCAGCATGAAAAGGAATGTGTTTTTGAGATAAATGAAGACTCTATGCTTTCAGCCCATTTTGTTGAAAGAGGTGAAGTTACGGAGTGTGAGACGGATTCCGAATGCGGTTGGGTTAGTGTCAATTGCTGTCCTGAGAACGCCGGAGCCGAGTGGGAGTGTTTAAATGAAGAAGAAACCAACATTGAATGTTCGGATGACGTCATTTGTCCGCAGTTCATAAGCTCTAAACCGGAGGCGGAGTGCGTTTGTGAGGGAGATGAGTGCCGATCGGAGGAATAGCCGAAATATCTATCATTTTAGGTTATTTTACTTTTTTGCTATAATAACTAAATGACGGATCTACCCCTTAGCAGAGAAGAAGCTCTTAAGTTGCTTAAAAGCTATCCTCAAACCCCGCAAGATATGAATCACTATCTTGAAAGTGAAGCGGTTATGCGGGAGCTCGCCTCTGAGATGGGTGAAGACGTTGAGTACTGGGGAATGCTGGGACTTTTACACGATGTTGACTGGGCGATAACCAAGGAAGACCCTTCCGAGCACTTGAGTAAAGCTCCCGAAATACTGGAAAGTCAGGGTTTTGATAAAAAGTTCATAGATACGGTTGTCTCTCATGGCTACGGAGCCGAGGTCATTCCCGATCTTAAAGGTAAAGAGCGAGACAAAAATATAGAGAAGGCACTGGCGGCTTCCGAGAGTGTTACCGGATTGGTTCATGCTTACGCTTTAATGAGAGACAAGAGAGTATCGGATATGGAAGTTAAGGGTTTGAAAAAGAAGTTTAAAGACGTCTCATTCGCCGCCGGCTGTAATAGGCAAAACATCAAAGAAATAGAGGATCTGGGACTTGATCTCAATGACTTTTTCGCTTTGGCAATAACGGCTTTTGGTCGGATCAGAGAAGATATCGGGTTGAGATAAAAGGTTTTTAAGAAGCGATATCTTCTTTGGTAATTCTTAAAGTGGCTCCGGTTTCGGATCCTTCGGATATTAGTTTGTTAGCGATCGCTTTTTCCAAGTTATCCTGAACGGCTCTCCTTAAAGCTCGGGCACCGAATTTGGGGTCTGAACCAACTTCAACAAGGTGATCTATCACATCTCTTGATACTTCTATTTCTACTCCTTTCTCTCTCACTCTTTTTCTTAATTTTTCAACTTCCAGTTCAGCTACCTTTTCCAGGTGATCCTTTTCCAACGGATGGAAAAGGATCACTCCGTCGAACCTGTTCAAAAGCTCGGGGCTGAAAATACCTCTTTGAATTATTTTATCAATTATCTCGGGTGTCTTCTCGCCGATGTTCTCTCCTTTTTGTTCGTATTCCCAGATAAGATCGCTTCCGGCGTTGGAAGTGGCAATAACTATGGTATTTCTGGCATTTACCTCCTTACCTGAAGCGTCCGAGAAGACTCCCTCGTCCAGGACTTGAAGGAAAAGATTGTGAACATCCTTGTCAGCCTTCTCAAACTCATCAAGAAGCAGGACCGCGTAGGGCTTCTCCCTTAGCATAGAGGCCAAGGTTCCGACCTTGCCTGATCCAAGAGAGCCGATGAGGCGACCTAAAGCGTCTGATCCTTGGTATTCGGACATATCAAGTCTGGAGATCTCCTCCGAGCTTTCAAAAAAGATCTCGGCCAGCGCCTTGGAGGTCTCGGTCTTTCCGACTCCGGTGGGGCCGAGGAACAAGAAAGATCCCAGAGGACGGTTGGGGTCGGATATTCCGGACCGGGCTCTTTTTAAGGCGTTACTCACCGCATTTATGGCCTGATCTTGGCCGACAACTCTTTCGTGAAGAATGTCCTCCAAATGTGACAAAGTGTCTCTCTCTTCTTCGGTAACTTCCCCGACCGGGATACCGGTCTTTTCTCTGACGAAATCATCCACATTCTTTTTATCAATGACCTCTATACCTTTAGAGGCAGCGGAAGGAGCCAGTTCCACGAGCAGGTCAACGGCTTTGTCCGGCATCACTCCGCCCGGGAAATATCTTTTTGCCGAACTGACGATATTCAAGAGGGCCGGATAGGTGAACATTACCCCGCTGGAAGATTCCAGGCTTATCAGTTTCTCTTCCAGAAGGGAGATAACGGACTCTTCTCTGATATCTTCCATTATGACGTATTCAAACCTGGCCATCAGGGTCGTGTTGGATTCAATTATGTTATGGAAGTTAGCTTTATCCGTTAAAGCAAGGACGTTGATATCGGGGGAGTCCAGATAACTGTCCAAAAGACCAGTAACGTCACTTCCAAATGAAGTGGCACTGTTTATGAGATAAGGTAGGTTGTCTATGACGAGGATGACGTTCCCCGCTTTTGCCGTTTGGTTCAGTATCGTTATCAGCTCGTTCTCAAAATCGGTCTTATCACCGGTGGCGGCGATAAGCATCCCGGTGTCAAGCACCAAGATCTTCTTATGAGCCAACATCTCTATGATGTTCTCGGACCTTATCTTTGAAGCTAATCCGGCGATCACTGCCAGTTTACCGGTTCCGGCTTCACTTATAAGCAAGGCATTGGCTTCTTGGCTTCTGGAGAGGATGACCTCTAAATTTCCTATTTCTTTTTCGTGAAATTCCTCTAAAGATTCATTAATATTGACCAGGGCCTCTATCGGTTGTGAGAACTTCTCCAGTTCATAAGCTTTTCCGTATGCCCAGTCATCACCGATTGGTTCTACTCTTTTCAGATTTTCCTCGCTCCACCATCTTTCCATCTTTCTTAGCTTTACAAAAATGTCTTCCAACCAGCGAACGGCTCCCAGATATTCATGTTCTTGGAGGCCGTTGTTAAAGATGAATTCGGCCAACTCGGTGTCTTGTCGGTAGAGAACTTCGGCGTGATCACGGACACTTATGGTTTTTTTGTCCGGAAAGGTCAAAGCATCTTTATTTAAGGAATTCTTCTTTTCTGACAGGAAAGCTCTGGTTGTCTCATAAGGTATTCCACACCTCAAAAGTGCTCGTGATCCGAAAGTGGAGGACATAAAGCCGAATACGGGATCTTTGTTACCGGTTTCGTATAGTATCTCCGATACTTCGAAAGAAGCTCTTATTCCTGACGTAACTCTTTCTTTAGGGGTCCTGGCTATATCAAGAAAACGGTAGTAGTTGGAAAAGGAGTAAAAGGCGAAGGCTGTTGACCAGAATGCCAGTACTATCCCACCCAGACCGTAGATCTGGTATTCAAGCTCAACCAAAGGATCCGGCAAGTATTCTCCCAAGAAGAAGACCACAGCTGAAAAAAGAACTAACAGGAGCGTCAGGAAGAAAAACAAATTATTTAAACTTTTTAGTCCTTTTCGGCTTATGATCCTTTCCAGTATTATTGCCGGTAGATACTTTTCAGCGGATCTTTTTACTTCTTTGAAATTCATGATTTATTAAAAGAAGATCATTATTCCGATACTTGCAATTATCAAGAAGACGACAGCAAACGGTAATAACAGCCAATAAACAAAAAGGACAAGAGAACTTACAATCACAAGGATCGACAGAATAAGCGCGATGACTATGGTCACCGTCCTTATGACGGCTCCCACAAATCTCATCATGGTGTTGACCACTAAGGAAGCGGCTATTTCTCCGGGGTTGGTAATTCCCTCTGAGTAATCTTCGGACAGTCGTCGCCAGGGAGAGAAAAAGGTCTTCAAAAGAATTTTTACCGAAAACAGGTAAAGTATGAAACTCACGAAATGTACTCCCAGGGATATTACCCGAAAAGGTGCCTTTGTGTAATGCCAGTTTAGATATATCGGTAGAATGAATAGAGACCTCATTTTGATAATTATTTTACCTGATCCATTTTTTCTCTTAAGAAATACTCAACTTGCTCAGATATCTTTTCCGTATCTTCCGGGTGGAACCAAATGATCCGTCCGTCTTTCTTGAACCACGTCCGTTGTCTTTTTACATATTGCCAGCTGGCGGTCTTTATACCTTGGATCATTTCGGGTTTACTGATCTCTCCCTTGAGAAAAAGTCCCAAAAAACGATACTCAAGTCCCAACTGCTCCATTCTCGCAAAAGAAAGACCACGCTCGTTAAGTTCTCGAGCTTCTTCCACCATTCCCGCTTCCAGCCGCCTTAGCAGTCTGGTCTCTATGGCGTCCTTGATATCTTCCGTTGGCAGGTCAAGTCCTATGACCAGTTTTTCATAAGGAGAACCTTTTTTTGTAACTTTAGGAACCGAACCGAAGTATCTAACGATCTCTAGCGCCCTAATAACCCGCTGTTTATTCTTAGGGTCAACTTCCTCAGCTCGTTTGGGGTCTTTTTGTTTCAATTCATCAAAAAGTACCGCCGGGTCTTCCTCCTGGCATTTTTTGCGGAATTCGCTGTTCGGTGGAACTTCCGGGAACTCCAGGTTATCCAAAAGAGCGGAGATATAAAAACCGGTTCCGCCGCAGACTATGGGAAGGTTTTCTCGTTTTTTTATAGCTTTGATGACCTTTTCGGCCTCTCTTTTATAGTCTTGAACCGTGAACTCTTCTTGAGGGTCGGCGACATCAAGCATATGATGAGGAACTCCCTGCATCTCTTCTTCAGTTATTTTTCCGGTCCCGAGATCCAAACCTTTGTATACTTGTCTGGAGTCGGCGGAGACCACTTCGCCGGCAAATCTGAGTGCTATCTCTACGGCGACGTCACTTTTTCCGGAAGAGGTCGGTCCGACTACTGCGATAAGGGGTGTTTTCATAATAAAGAAATTATAACATTTTTAATTAGCGAAAGACCATATTAATGTGTACGTTTCGGAAATTTATAAAATAAGAAGTAAAACGAAAGGCGCTTAAATTACTTTAAGCGCCTTTGGATAAAAGCGACGAGAGGCAAACGCATTGAAATGCTCAAAAGCGGGAGAGAAGCACTTGGATCACCGAGAGCTACAAACATAAAAAAATTCTTCTTCGTGGTGGGTGTACCTTTCTTTTAGATCTTCAAATTGTTGTTTTGTCATACCGACATCTTCCGGTAGGAGTCCTCCTATCGTCATCTCTGCTTGTAAGTTTTCAAAATACCGATTACCGTCAATAAATACCGGTTTCAGTAACAATAATCTCGCCCAAAGTTTCGCTCTTAGTATGCTTCTTTCCATTTTCTCCTCCTTTCTATATTTAAATGTTCATGAACTTTTCTATTGGTCATACTAGCATAGTTTTATCACTACTTTCTATAGAGAAATATTCACATTTAATTAGCTTCCACTTTGTGTTACAATTTTTTGTACTGAGAGGTTACTTAAGTAGTTTTTTAAAATGTCATATTTTCACCAAGATTCGATCTTCTGGATTGAGGTTGATAAGATACGTCCCAATCCTTTTCAACCTCGTCGAGAATTTAATGAGGAGGAGTTACAGAGTTTAGCTAATTCCATTCGTCAGTACGGCGTGTTGCAAGCGCTGGTTGTTACTCGTCAGGAAATATTAAAAGATGACGGAGGTCTTTCCGTTGAGTATGAGTTAATATCCGGAGAAAGACGTCTGCGGGCTTCCAAGTTGGCCGGTGTTAAAGAAGTTCCGGTTTTAATAAGAAGCGGCGAGGAGAATGACCTGATGAAGCTGGAGCTTGCTATTATAGAGAACCTGCAAAGAGAAGATCTGAACGTCGTGGAAAGAGCTCGAGCCTTTGAGAAACTGGCTGAAAAATTCTCCCTCAGTAAAGCCGAAGTGGCCAGAAAAGTCGGGAAAAGCCGGGAATATGTCAGCAACACTATGAGAGTGTTGTCGTTGCCTAAGGATATCCTGGATGCTTTAAGCTCCGGTAAGATCTCCGAAGGTCACGCCAGACCGCTTTTGATGCTTGTTGATCATCCCGAGGAACAGAACACACTTTTTAAAGAAATACTATACAAGAAGATATCCGTCAGGGAGGCAGAAAGAATAGCCAAAAAGGTCGCCAAGGAGAGAATTCGCAAACCGGGGGTCATTAAACCGGAAATAGAAGAATTGGAAAAAGAATTCACCAATTCATTAGGGACAAGGGTTAATATAGTGGCCAAAGAAGTGGGGGGCAAAATATCAATAGACTATTTCTCGGAAGAGGATCTGCATTCCCTTTTGGAGATACTGAAACTTTATAAAAAAGAGGGTAAAGCTCCGATGCTGGAGAACTTCCTGAATAAAGCGGAGCAGAGCGAAAAACAGGATCAAAGCGATGATCTAGAGGCATCTTCGGAAGAACCGGTTTCCTCTGAAAATGAAAGTGTGGTGATAGAAGAAGAGACGGTCTCTTATGCGGAGGAAAGTGTAGCTTTCGAAAGAGGGAGTTTTTCTCCCGAGGTGAGCGGCGAAGTTAAGCAAGAAGATCAAGAGCCGGACCTTTCAAATGATCTCAATAATGCCTTGGATAATTTACCGGAAGAACCTGAGAATGAAGACCGAGATCATTCTTATCAAAACACGGAGAACTTCAAAGATGAGACGACCTCCGCCGCCTCATACATTGATCCGGAAAGGGAAAGTTCAGGAACTGAGTATGTTGCTCCTTTGAATACGGAGTTCGGAACAGAAAAGGATCGGGATGAGGTGTCGGAAAAAAGACCGGAAGGAGAACCTATTAGGCCCGTGGCGAACAGTACTGAAGATCTCTTAAAAGAGGAGCATCTGAATGATCATAAAGAACCCGAACCGGCCGGTACTTATACTCCGGATCAACCGGAAGTAGATGAGACCTTGAACCGGCAGCAAGATGAAAGTTTCACAGATACATTTACGGGATCAGAGTATCAGGAAAAGGATCCAACTGATACCGCTTTGACCGAAGAATGGCCGAAAGAAGAAGCGGTAGCTAATTCTTATACCGAACCTGATGAAAAGAAAACCGATGATGTAGAACAAGAGAACCCCTTGGACGGAGCTGCAGACCTGGAAAATCCTCCGGAGATCAAAGAAAAGGAAGAAAATACTGAAAAAGATGATCCTGATAATGATGATCTCTATTCGGTAAGGAACTTTACCATATAAAAGCTCCGGTATTTTTTTGCTAACTAGAGTAGCTAACGATTTTATAGATACATCTTGGAGTCCTGTTTATCTTTGCTTATGGCGGAACGGATCTTTCTTTGTGCCAGTGAAGTTTTGGCATGTCTTAGCCATTTTTCAGTAGGTTTGCTGGAAGATCTGGTCTGTATCTCGACGGTGTCGCCGTTTTGGAGTGGTTTATCCAAAGATACCATCTTATTATTTACCTTGGCCCCGAAGGTTTTGTCACCGATGTCGGAGTGAACCGCATAGGCGAAATCTATGGGGGAGGCATCTTTGGGAAGGTCTATAACATCGCCGTTGGGTGTAAATACGAAAATTCTGTGTTCAAAAAGATCACCTTTGAGGGAATCAACAAATTCGGAAGTGTCATTGACCATAGTGTCATTTTCTAAAAGTTCTTTTAACCAGTGGGGAACTTTGTTGTCGGTCTGAACTGTTTTGTCGTTATTGTCGTTACCATTCGCCTTTACCCAACTGAAAGGCATCAGTCGGGTTATCCAATTCCTGTTGTCCTCTATGGACCCTCCTTTTTTATATGAGATATGAGAAGCTATTCCGTATTCGGCTTCGTTGTGCATCTCTTCGGTTTTTATTTGCACCTCGGTAATGGCGCCGTTGCCGGTAAAGACGGTAGTATGCAAACTGCGGTAGCCGTTGGGTTTCTGGAAGGAGATATAATCTTTTATCCTTTTAGGCATAGGACGCCAGTTGCCGTGAATGATACCCAGCACGTTATAGCAATCACTTACGGTGGGAACTATGACCCTTATGGCTAAAATATCATAGATCTTATTAATATCCTTTTCCTTGCGTAGATATTTAAGGTAAAGACTGTAGAGCCCCTTGATGCGGTAGTCGGTTTTTATCAGTTTTACGTTTTGTTTAACCAGTTCTTTGACCAGTGATTTATGGAATTTTTTTAGATTTTCCTCACGTTCGGATCGTTCCTTCTCAAAGATCTCTTTGATCTCTTTATATTCCTCGGGGTAAACATAAGGAAAAGCACTGTCTTCAAGCTCTCGGTGTATCCTCTGGATACCCAGACGGTAGGCGATCGGGGCATATATATCCAGGGTCTCTTTGGCGATCCTGGCCTGCTTCTTCTCGGGAACATGCTCTAAGGTTCTGATATTGTGCAGACGGTCCGCCAAGCGTATGATTATGACCCTGATGTCTTGAGCGGTGGCGACGAAGAGCTTACGAAGACTTTCATTGTGGCGGTCCAGACCGCGGTAGCGAACCTTTCCCAATTTAGTAACTCCCTCAACTAGAAAAAATATCTCGTCGCCGAACTCGGCCCTTACTTCCTCCGCCTCGGTGTCGGTGTCTTCTATGGTGTCGTGTAAAAGACCGGCAGCTATGGTGTGAGAGCACATACCAAAATCCGCCAATATCTTGGCGGTCTCAAATACGTGTATAAAGTATGGCTCTCCGGAGTAGCGAGTATGCCCTTGGTGTGCTTTTTGGGCAAAGTTATAAGCGCGATCTATTAATTCTATATCTGCAGGAGTTGGACTTTTTAGTTTTTCGGTTATCTCTTTTAAGCTCGGCATTTTGTCATTATAGACATTAAAAAAGGGGTTTGACAAGGGGTTGCCTTTTAAAGTTTATTTTTCTCCTTTTTTGGTATTTTTCTTTGCCGCTTGGCGTTGTTTCTTTTCCTTTAGAAGCTCCAAAGCTCTCTTCATTTCTATGGAATAAACATCATCATCTTTCTTTAGAGAAGCGTAGACTCCGTTGTGAAAGACATAGGGACCAAATCTTCCCGAGCCTGCTTTGACCGGTTCTTTATCTTTCGGATGCTCTCCCAGGGTTCGGGGCAGGGAAAGATACATCTCGGCATCCTCAAGAGAAACCTTTTCCGGATCTTTGCCTGCCGGTAAACTGGCACGTTTCGGTTTCTCTTTCTTGGAGTCGTTCTCTCCCAGTTGGACATAAGGTCCGTATCTCCCCGTTAAAAGATAAATATTTTCTCCGGTCTCGGTGTGCTCTCCCAAGGGAGTGTCACTGTTTATCTCTTTTCCTTCAATTGTCAGTGCCCCGTCGCAATCAGGGAACTTGGCACAGGAGAGGAACTTCCCGCCACGGCCCAGTTTTATGATCATATCTCCACCGCATTTGGGACAACGGTGCTTTTGATCGGCCTTTCCCAGATTTGTGATCTTCTCCATTGACTCCTTTGATGAGATATCTTTTCTGAACGGTTCGTAGAATTCTTCTAAAATTTCTTGGTACTTTTTCTCACCATGGGCAATGTTATCCAGATCATCCTCCATCTGTGCCGTGAAAGAATCGTTTATATATTTGTTAAAGTGTTCTTCCAAGAAAGAGCTTACCACCATTCCGGTGTCGGTCGGTTTTAGCGATTTATTGATCTTCTCTACATACTGTCTGTCTTGCAATGTTTTTATTATGGAAGCATAAGTTGAAGGTCTTCCGATCCCGCGTTTTTCAAGTTCCTTAACAAGACCGGCTTCCGAATATCGAGACGGGGGTTGGGTTTCTTTCTCTTCCGTGTTGATCTTTAACAGTTTCAGCGTTTGGTTTATCTCTAGTTTAGGAACCTCGGTATCTTCACTGCGGGCTTCCGGATCGGCCTTTAACCATCCTTCGGAAATGACCCTTTTTCCGTTTATGTAAAAATAAGGGATGTTGGATCCTTTTATATCAGCTATTATCTTTGTTTGTTTCATCTCGGCATCCTGCATCTGCGAAGCCACTGTTCTTTGCCATATTAGTTTGTATAGTCTTTTTTGTTCGGGTGTAGTGCCGGCGGTTCTTTTAAGCGCATTGGTCGGTCTGATGGCCTCATGGGCTTCTTGGGCGTTCTTACTTTTTTTCTTGAATGTCTTTGGAGTATATAAACTACTTCCAAACTCTTTTTCTACAACTTTTTTTATCTGTGCTTGGGCTTGTGAGGACAAAGCGGTGCTGTCGGTCCTCATATATGTTATAAGGCCTGCTTCGTAAAGGCGTTGGGCAACCGACATGGTCTTGGAAGGGGCAAATCCTAAACGGGAACTGGCGGCCTGTTGTAAGGTGGAGGTTATAAAAGGCGGACGCGATCTTCTACGGATGTTCTTTTCTTTGATATCAGAGACGAACCATTGGCCGTTTTCGGCTTCTTTGACTATTCTGTCCACCTCATCCTTTTCGGTCGGCTCTTTTGAGCATTTAAAGAGGCCGTCTTCTTTCCCTTCAGTTTTCATATCGGCCGTTATCACCCAATAAGTTTGCGGTATAAAGGCCTCTATTTCCCTTTCTCTTTCCGCCAGTATGCGGAGAGCCGGGGATTGGACCCTACCGGCCGAGAGTCCGTATCTGACCTTTTTCCATATAAAGGCCGAAAGATCATAGCCGAAGAGCCGGTCCAGTACGCGCCTGGCTTCTTGGGCCTCCTTTAGGTCTTCGTCAATTTTTTTAGGGTGTTTAAGAGCTTCTTTGACGGCCTCTTCGGTTATCTCGTTAAACACGATACGCTTGGGGTCTTTTAATTCCGCGGCTTCCTTGATATGCCAAGCTATTGATTCTCCTTCGCGGTCAGGGTCAGTGGCCAGTAGTACTTCATCGGCTTTCTTGGCTTTCTTTTTGATATCCTCCACAACCTTCTTTTTAGCCGGTACTATTTCATAAGTTGGCACAAAACCGCCTTCAATATCCACGGCGTTTTTGTTGCTTTTGGGTAGATCTCTGATATGGCCGACCGAAGAGGTTACGGTGTAACCGCTTCCCAGATATTTGGAAATGGTCTTTTCTTTGGCCGGCGACTCGACGATCACCAGTTTCTTTGGGGAATTTGTCATATTCTATACATTACTACTACAAGGATAACAATTTTGCAAATTCCACAGGTTGGAGCGTTTTTTATTTTTACTCCTCTATGCTAGTATCACTCTTATGTTAGAAGACCCTTACAGTGATCTGCTCTCCTTTCTGGAAGCTAAAAGAGCGGATTATAAAACATATGAACACGAGCCGGTCATAACCAGCGAAGAGGCCAGAGAGATCAAAAAAACCGATGCTACGGGCTTGAAGTCTTTGCTTTTTAAGACCGAAAACGGCTTGGTCTTGTTGGTTTTGCCCGGGGAAAAGAAGGTCTCTTCCAAAAAGGCCAGATCCTATTTAGATGTTAAGGATATTAGAATGGTAACGCCGGACGAGGTTCTCTCGGCTATGGGATGCGAAGTGGGAGGTTGTTATCCGATAGGGGAGATAGCCGGAATAAGAACTGTTTTGGATGAAAGCATCAAAGAAGCCGAGAGCTTGATCTTTAACGTGGGACGGCGCGACAGATCGGTGGAGATAACCAGAGATGAATTTGAAAGAGTAACTTCTTTTGAGTGGGCTGATATCGCTTCTTAGTTGATCTTGGGATAGATAACTCCCCCTGATTCCGTGATAACTCCCTTAAGCTCTAAGGATGATATTAAAGTATTGACCTCCGGAGCCGAAAGTCCGCTTTCTTCTATTAACCTGTTTCTTTTAACGGGCGAGCTTATTTTCTTCAAAAGCTCTTTTTCTTTTTCATTGATGGTGCTTTTCGGGGTGTTTCGTTTTTCTTCTCTTTTCGGTTTTAAGACATTGATCAGATCCTCCGCCGAAGTTATCGGGAAAGCACCTTCACGGATAAGGTAGTTGGTGCCTGATGATCCGGCGGATAGTATGGATCCGGGCACCGCGCAAACATCCCTGTTATATTCCAGTCCCAAACGAGCCGTTATCAAGCTGCCGGATCGGATCTCCGCTTCCACTACCAAAATACAGTGGGACATTCCGGCCATTATTCGGTTCCTTTTCGGGAAGCTCCATTTAGTGGCCTTGAAGTCGGGTTCAAATTCAGAAAGGAGTACCCCACCGGAGTTTATTATTCTCTCCGCCAAAGCCAGATTACTTCTCGGGTAGAGAACTTCTTTATTGAGGCCCGAGCCGGGTATGGCTACTGTCGGAAGGTTGGCATCTAACGCGGCCGTATGGGCTTCGGCGTCTATTCCTAAAGCCAGTCCGGATACAATGGCTATTTTGTATCCGGCCAGTTTTTCTATTATTTCTAAGCAAACTCTTTTTCCATAAGGACTAACTTTTCGAGATCCGACGACGCATAAAAATACTCTGTCTTTTTCGGGGAGTTCTCCTTTAAGGTAAAGTTCACGAGGTGGATCGTCTATTTCCTTTAACAGCTCGGGAAACTCTTTCGGTGTAAGTTTTCGTATGATCTTGTCCATCTTCTAATTGTACCACTGAGATCAGGATTTGTTGTTTTTATTTTTGCATTTTTTACCTGAAAGGTTACTATTATTAGAGTAATTAAAAGATGCTTTAAGAAATTGGCATTATGTTAGATATAAATTTTATAAAAGATAACAAAGAACTGATAGGGGAAGGCGCCCGCAAAAAGAGGATCGATTTTGATGTTAATAAACTCTTGTCCGTTGATGAAGAAAGACGATCCTTACTGCAAGAAGTGGAAAAGCTGAGGGAAAAGCAGAATAAAGCCAATGAAAAGATATCCGAGGCCGAAGGTTCGGAAAAAAACTCCGCCATAGAAGAGATGAGAACCTTGAAGGAAGAGTTGCGAGCCAAGGAGGAAGAGTTGCAAAAGGTGATGAAAAAATGGCGAGAGCTTATGATACTAGTTCCCAATATTCCGGACGTAACGGTTCCGGAAGGGGAAAGTGATGAGGATAATAAAGAGTTGCGGCAATGGGGAGCAAAACCCAAGTTCTCTTTTACCCCCAAGAGCCACACCGAAATTATGGCTTCTTTGGATATGGCTGATTTTGAGAGAGGATCCAAAGTTTCCGGCTTTCGAGGTTACTTTTTGAAAAATGACGCGTTCCTTTTAAGTTTTGCTATTTGGCAACACGCTCAGAATTTCTTTTTGAGGAAAGGCGGTTTTACACCGGTCTTGGCTCCGTCAATTATAAACAAAGAGGTCTTTTTGGGTACCGGCTATATCCCGCAAGGAGAGGACGACCTGTATAAGACCCAAGATGAACAGTATCTATCCGGTACCGCCGAAGTGCCCCTGATGGGTTATTATATGGACGAGGTGATCGATAAAAAATCTCTTCCTATAAAACTGTTGGGATTTTCACCCTGTTTCCGCCGAGAGGCCGGCTCTCACGGCAAGGACACTAAGGGATTGATGCGTGTTCATGAGTTCTATAAATTTGAACAATTGATCTTGTGTGAAGCCAATCATGAGGAGTCGGTAAAATGGCACGAGTGGATCAACGACAACGTTGAATCTTTTATGCAAGAACTTGAGATACCACATAGAGTTGTTGCCAACTGCGGTGCCGATCTAGGGCTGGGGCAGGTTAAAAAATACGATGTGGAACTTTGGGTTCCCTCCGAGAACAAATATAGAGAGATCAGCTCGGCTTCTTATTTCCATGATTTCCAGTCACGGAGACTGAATATCCGTTACCGCGATAGTGATGGAAAGATGTATTTTGTTCATTCCTTGAACTCTACCGCCGCACCGACTCCTCGGCTTTTGATCTCACTTATAGAGAACAACCAGCAGGAAGACGGATCCATCTCTATTCCCAAAGCATTGCAACCTTATATGGGAGGAAGGGAAAAGATAGAACTCTTGAGTTAGTCGGTGTTATACTTTAGATATGCCGACTCCGCGTATCAAAAAAAAACGAAGAGAGGCCAAGTTGAAAGCATTGGCGGAGCGTCTGGGAGTGATCTTCACCGGAGTGGTCATTACGTTGGCCGGTTTGGTCTTCGTGCTTCGTTTGGATGGCCTGACCATTAATACGGTCATTATAGAAAACGAAGAAGGGGTTTTGGATTTTGAAGATCTTAAAGAACAGATAAACGAGACCCTGTCCGGTTCTTATGTTTTTCTTCCCAAAAGGAACATCTTTATCTTCCCTGAAGACGAACTGGAAAGGACCTTGGAAATTAAGTTTCCGAGGATCGGATCCGTTGAGATAGAACGTGATGATCTTGAGACCCTTCGTATCTTTATAGAAGAACGCGAACCGACTGCTTTGTGGTGTGGCGAGGAACCGGAAGAGGAGCAAGAAAGAAGATGCTTTTATGTTGATGATAAAGGAATTATTTACTCAAAAGCTCCGAGTTTTTCCGATGATGTTTTCTTTCGTTATTACGGAGGCGGTGTTAGCATCAAAGATCCTTTGATGTCTGAAGTTCTGCCTGAAGAGAAAATAACGGAGATGAAAGAATTTGTTCTCCATTTACAGGAAATGAACCTCAATCCCAGAGCCGCCTTTATAAAAGAAGAGGAGTTTGAGATCTTTTTGGGTAAGGACAGTAAGCTTTATTTGAGCAATTACGAGTCAATAGAAGAAAGTTTCTCCAGACTGAATAATTTGATCAAAGGAAGCGAGACGAATTTCATCAGTGACCAAGGTCCCGAGTTCTCTTATATAGACCTTCGTTTCGGTAAAAGAGTTTTTTATAAGATGAAGGATGATGACGAATAAAAATATTTTTCATTGGTCGGTTTTTCTGCTTTTCTTATCTTTTAGTTTTCTTTTTTTGTTAAATTGTTTTTCCGATCTCACGAGTTTGGAAACCGGAGTGGCTTCAAGGTCTCCGTATCTTTCTGAGGCGCCTCCTTCTAAAAATGATAAACCGCCGGAGATCAAGCTGGCTTTTGTGGGAGATATTATGATGGATCGGGGTGTTAAAAAGATGGCGGATATTTATGGTGAAGGTGATCTTTCTTACATAACTAAGCGCTTGGAATTCCCTGATGATCTTGACATTGTCTTTGGCAATCTGGAAGGTCCGGCTTCTGATGTCGGTCGTGATCTTAATAATAAATATTCTTTTAGAATGAACCCCTCGGCAGTTGAAGTCCTTGCCGATACCGGCTTCTCGGTCCTTTCGGTGGCTAATAATCACGCCGGCGACTGGGGGAGAGATGCTTTCGTTGACACCCTGGATAATCTGGAAGAAGCCGGTATTTTAGCAACCGGAGGAGGCCATGATATCAATAACGCCGGAACACCGGCTGTGATTGAGACAAACGGTCTCTCTGTTGCTTTTCTGGGCTTTAGCGATGTTGGTCCCGACTGGATGCAGGTCAATAATTCCGAAGCCGGCATTTTGAATGCTAATTCGGATAATTTTGATGAGTACATAGTAAATGCCGCCGAAAACAGTGACATTTTAGTGGTCTCTTTTCATTTTGGCTCGGAGTACCAAAAAGAGCCGAGTGACAGACAAAAGTATCTTGCCAGACGAGCTATTGATCTCGGAGCCGATATCGTTGCCGGACATCATCCTCATGTCACCCAGCCGGTGGAGAAATACAGGGGCGGCCTGATCGCCTACAGCTTAGGTAATTTTATATTTGATCAGGACTTCTCTCAAGAGACCATGGAGGGTTCGTTGTTGGTGGTGGGGGTCAGAGAGGGTGATCTATCTTATCATTATACAAGGAAAATAAAGATGAATGATCGTTTTCAGCCGCGTCTAGAAAATTAACTGTAAACAGAGATGTTAATATGTTAACCTGGTCTTTGTTATGAAAGGATCTAATTTCTGGGAGAAAGCGGAAAAGCCGATAGTCGCCTCGGCTCCAATGGCCGGTGTAACTGATGCCGCTTTCCGTCGGGTCATGGCAAAATACTCCAAGTACGGGGGTAGTGATGATCCCTCCCGGGACACCACTTCCTTTGGAGCCCTGGATGTCATATTCACCGAGTTCGTCTCCGCTGACGGTCTTTTCTTGGCGGGCAAGGAAGAGTTAGCTGATTCCTTAAGTTACACCGAAGAGGAAAGACCTGTCGTGGCTCAGTTCTTTTCGCCTGATCCTGACCGAATGAAAAGATCGGCCGCTTTTGCCAAAGAGTTGGGTTTTGACGGTATTGATCTGAATATGGGCTGTCCCGACAGAGCGGTCTGTAAGCAAGGTGCCGGTGCCGAGGTAATAAAGACGCCGGAGTTGGCGCAGAAGATCATTAAAGCCGCCAAAGAGGGAGCTTCTGATATGCCGGTTTCCGTAAAGACCCGAGCCGGATATTTCTCCGATTCCGAGCTAAATGACTGGATAACGGCGGTGTTAGAGACCGAGCCGGCCGCGCTCACTCTTCATGCCAGAACCAAAAAAGATATGTACAAAGTGCCGGCACGTTGGGACCTTGTTAAACAAACGGTAGAGCTCAGAGACAAGATCAAAGTTAAGACATCTGTTTTAGGAAACGGGGACATTTCTTCAATGGAGGATCTTTATGAAAAAGTATCTCACAGTCAAGCCGATGGAGCTATGGTGGGACGGGTTCTTTTTGGTAACCCTTGGTTCTTTGATGAGCGAAAGATATCCTCCGGAGTATCCGTTACCGAGCGCCTTCGGGTTTTGGTGGAGCACTGTAAACTCTTTGAGGATCTATTTGCGGACAGAAAAAGTTTCGCCTTAATGAAGAAACATTATAAGGCCTATGTCTCCGGATGGGACGGTGCCAAAGAACTGCGTATCAAGCTAATGACGGCGAAAAGTGCTTCCGAGGTGGAGAGACTTGTTGATAACTATCTTTCAGAAGTCAATATTGGCCAACAAGGACCTTTTTAGATCCCGGTTATATATTTTTAAAAAACCTGATAAACTATATTTATAGTTACACTTATTATGTATCCTCTAGCTCCGATAATTTTTTTAGTGGTATCCGACATGATCATTTTGGTCTTTGGTCTCTGGGTGTTTTATCGCAATCCCAGAAGTCGGGTTAACGTGGCCTTTTTTGGTCTGGTCTTGACCTCGGTCATTTGGTCCATACCGCATATCTTTCTGCAGTTTCCGGAGCCAACTGCCGAGTGGTTCAAGTTCTGGATAAATATGAACTTTATCGGACCGGTGATATTTTTGAGTTTCTTTGTCTATTTTTCATACATCTTTCCGGAAAATAGAATAAAACTGCCGTGGTGGAAGGTTTTGCTGGTCACCGTTCCGCCGGTTGTTATCGTACCGTCCGCTTTTTTTCAGGAGATAGCTTCTTATGTCGCGGAGCCTAAGGGCTATATCGAGTGGGGCTTTACCTTTTATCTCTTTTATTTCTTCTTCTTCCTTTATTTTCTTTGGGGGGTAATTAATTTTTACCGAAAATTAGGTAATAGGAACAAGTCCGATACTAAAGCACTGATGATAATCTTCGTGGGATTATCTCTAGGGGCCTTAACGGGAGTTTTCTTTAGCGGTATCTTGCCGATAATTTTTAAGAACGAGAGATTTTTGTATCTGGGACCTTCTCTCGGAGGGTTGTTCTTTATGGTCTCTTGCGGTTACGCCATTATCCGCTACGATCTTATGGATATCAAGATAATAGCCAAGCGGGCTTTCTTTTACGGCGTCATCACTGTTGTCAGCACGATGCTTTTGAGTCTGGTGGTCATTATCAGCCGTTTCTTAGAGGACCAACATCCATCTCTGTCTGTCTGGTTGATCCCCGCCGTCTTTTCGGTCTTGGCCGTCCTACTCGGTTTCTATATCTGGAATGCCATTCATATCGCCGAGGCCTTAAAACACGAATTCGTTACCGTAGTAACCCACAAATTCCGAACCCCTTTGACCCACATAATGTGGTCTATAGAAGACCTGAAGATGGATGACTTAACCGACAAACAAAGAGAGAATGTCAGAGCCATAGAGAACTCCAGTAAAAGCGTCATTGAACTTGTTAATCTGTTGACCGAGGTATCCGAAGGCAAGGACGAATTTACCGCTTCCCGAAGGGATATCAATCTTTCCGATATCTTAAGAGAGGCCCTTAAAGAACAAAAGCAGGTAGCCGAAAGAAAAGGAATTGAACTGGAAGAGCGTATCAACGAAGAGATCATCGTCTCAGCCGAGAAGAAGAAGTTAAGGTTCGTCATCAATGTATTAATAGAGAACGCTCTGACCTATACCCCCAGTGGCGGTAAGATCACGGTAACCTTGGTATCCGACGGCTCCCGAGTCCGTCTCAAGGTCAAAGACAACGGTATCGGAATGAGTAAAGGAACTCAGGAGTTGGTCTTCTCCACCTTCTTCCGTGGTGATGCCGCCCGATCCAAATACACCGAAGGAATGGGAGTCGGTCTTTACATCACCAAGAACATCATTGACGACTTCGGAGGTGATACCGGTTTCTTCTCCGAAGGCGAAGGTAAAGGTAGCACCTTCTATGTGGAGTTGCCGGTGGTGGATATTTATGAGCTTGGTAATTATCCCGCGGATTAAGAAACTATTTGTTTATTGAAGCTTGGAAAATATGGAATCTTTAACATCAATCCTATTTCTGGTTATCTCGGGAACTCTGGCTTTGTTCTTTGGTTTCTGGATACTGACTCGTAATCCTAAAAACAGAGTAAATCTGACGTTCTTCGCGATGGTGTTCTTTTTGGTCTTGTGGCTGGTCAGCCATATCTTTATGCAGTACCCTGCCTTTTCTGATGACCCCGAGACGATAAAGTTCTGGATAAATATGAATTTTGTCGGTCCGGCGGCATTTTTAAGCTTCTTTGTCTATTTTTCACACATCTTCCCGACTGAAAATTTAAAGGTATCTTGGAAGAAGGTTTCCATAATGGCCTTGCCTCCGCTTTTGATCATTCCGGCCGCTTTTATGCAAGAGATAAGTACGCATATCGAAGAGATCGCCCGTACCGAAAGTTGGAGTTGGGGGTGGGGTTTTTATACTTTCCATATATTACTTTTCTCCTTTATGATATGGGCGATCTTGAATTTCTATCGCAACCTTAACCACAAAGACAGTTCCTGGAACAGAAGAGCTCTTTCTATCATATTTTTAGGAGTTTTCTCTGCTTCTTTTGCCGGTGCCTTTTTCGGCGCCTTTCTTCCGGTGGTCTTTAAAATAGACGAAACTTTATTTTTGGGACCTTCTTTAACACTTTTGGTTTTCACGTTAGTTTGCGGTTACGCCATTGTCCGCTACGATCTTATGGATATCAAGATAATAGCCAAGAAAGCTTTCTTCTATGCCACCATTACCGCTTTAAGTACCTTATTATTGAGCGTCCTTATTCTGGCCAGTAGATTACTGGAGGATACTTACCCCGGACTCTCGATCTGGTTAATTCCGGCCCTCTTTTCCATTCCGGCGGTTCTTTTGGGTTTCTACATCTGGAACGCCATAAAAATAGCGGAAACCTTAAAACACGAATT
>JBKHAI010000053.1:0-3899 GCA_046542915.1 Minisyncoccota bacterium
TACCGCCGCCCGAGCTTCTGGATCTTTTTTGATGTTCTTCGTATGCTTTTTGAAAGGCTTCGGTATCTACTTTCAGTCCTCGCTCAAATGCCAGATCTATGGTCATATCTATCGGAAATCCATAGGTGGAAAATAGCAAGAAAGCATCTTCCCCACTTATGTCCTTGTTGGCTATTTTTTCAAACTTTTTTAAGCCCTCCTTCAAGGTCTTTTGGAATTTCTCTACCTCGGCCGAAAGGACTTTTTCAATTCTTTCGGAATTAGAAACAAGTTCCGGATATATATTTTGGTAGCTTTTTATAAAACTTCCCGAAAGTTCCAGTATAAGTTCTGAAGCGCTTTCTTCTTCTATATTTTTAGAAGCCATCCTGTAAGCTCTTCTGATCAAACGCCGGACAACGTATCCACGGTCGGTATTGGACGGCTCGGCTCCGTCAGCTATCATAAAAGTAACCGCTCGGATATGGTCGGCCATAATATTTCTGGCGCGAGTTTCTATGTTCGGGTCATACTTTTTGATCGTTTTTAAAGCGTTCTCAAAAAGATCGGTCTCAAAGACAGAGTTTTTCCCTTGTAAGACCGCCGCCAATCTTTCCAGTCCTGCTCCGGTGTCCACGTTCTTGTTCTTAAGTTCTCCGATAACTTCTCCGTTCTTTTTCTCGTACTGCATAAAAACGTCATTCCATATCTCTACTACGTCCCCTCTTTCGTCTGCTTCTTCAAATTCTTCCGGGGTCATATCTCCCAGACCTTTTTCGGTTACGTCATAGAACATCTCCGAGTCCGGTCCGCATGGTCCGTTATCTCCCGGGCTCCACCAGTTCTCTGATGCCGGTCGTAAATATATCCTTGACTCTTTGATGCCAACCTTTTTCCAGGCCTCCCTGGCTTCCTCGTCAACGGGAGCGTTCTCGTCCCCTTCAAAGACCGAAATAAAAAGTCGCTCCGGATCCAAGCCAAAACCTTTTTCCTTGGAAGTTAAAAGTTCGTAACTCCATTGTATCGCCTCTTCTTTGAAATAATCGCCCAATGACCAGTTGCCCAGCATCTCAAAAAAGGTCAGGTGAGTAGCATCACCGACCTCTTCTATGTCGTTGGTCCTGACACATTTTTGAACATTGACCAGTCTTTTTCCTTCGGGGTGCTCTTCCCCTAATAAGAAAGGGGCTAGTGGTTGCATGCCGGCCGTGGTAAAAAGAACCGAAGGATCGTTTTCCGGGACCAGTGAAGCCGAAGGTATGATAACGTGTTCCCTTTCTTTAAAGAAGTTTAGAAATTTTTCTCTTATTTCAGTTGAATACATATCTTACTATTTTAACAGAAATGATCAAAAATCGGAAAAGTCTAATAACTATATTTTTTTAAGATCTCAAAGTCTTTTTTCAGCTCATCTTTCTTTGAACCGTTGTATAAGGCGACGGCCGGATGAAACATCGGTATCAGAGAGATCTCTCCGTAGGACATATAGACTTTCAATTTCTGGCCGTGAATTTGACTGATACTCCGTGTCTCGTTTTCTTTTCCGTAACGGTCAAGAATATACTGCATGGAAAACCTACCCAGAGTTACAACAACCTTCGGTCTGATCGCTTCTATCTGACGGTCCAAAAAAGGAGCGTAAAGTTCTATCTCTTCCGGAAGCGGATCTCGGTTGTTGGGCGGCCGGTCTTTGACGATATTGGTTATGTAAACATCTTCGCGGTAAATTCCGATATGTAACAAAAGCTCATCCAAGACCCTGCCGGCGGCTCCGCAAAAAGGCCTACCTTGTTCAGCTTCGTTCTTGCCGGGGGCTTCACCGATGAGAACTATTTCGGCATCGTGGCTTCCTTCGCCCAAGACAGGATAGGCGCCATTACTGATCCTTTCTTTGTGAAGCGGTGAATCTTTCAACTCCCAGACCTCATCTCGGATCTTTTTCATTTTTTGCGTTTTATCCATTTTATTAAAAGTACTCTATATAAGGAACGAAAGATACTGTGTAAGGCAGACGCTTTAATTCTTTTAATTCCCCTTCTTCTTTTTGGAGAACGACCAGATCATTGGCGATCGGTGCCACCATTCTTCCACCTTCTTTTAGTGCTTCTCTCATTGACTGCGGAATACTTTCTTCGGACTGGAAAGAAGCGTTAACCAATATTTTATCAAAATGATCGGAGTAGATCGCCTTCTCTTCGGAAGCGTGGAATACCGCGATGTTTTGAGCTTTATCTTGGTACGCGGCCGCTCTGTTGCGGGTTAATTCTACGAATTCTTGGATGATGTCAACTGCCACGACTTCACCCTCGGCTCCTACCAGATATCCGATAAGCACCGTGGTCCAGCCGGATCCGCAACCGACGTCCAAGACCCGCTCGCCTTTTTTTAGATCAAGCAATGATAACATCACTGCCACGATGGTGGGTTGCGAGATCGTCTGCCCGTAGCCGATAGGTAGCGGATAATCATAATAGGCCTCTATTTCGTGATCTTCATCAATAAAATCTTTCCTATCTATCTCCAAAAAGGCCTTCTCAAGTTTCGATCCGGGCTCTAAGACCTTGGTATTATTTTGCAAATGCTCTACTAGATCTTTATTTGTTAACTCTTCCATATTGTATTTTCTCTTTCTCAATTAGCTTCTTTTTTATTTCTTTCCCTTGATTATAACCTCCCAAAGAGCCGTTTGAAAGTATGACCCGATGGCAGGGAACGTCGGGATCTTGATTGGCCTTCATGATATTTCCGACAGCCCGACTTGCTCTAGGGTTACCGGCTTTCGTTGCCACTTCTTTATAGCTTAGAGTTCTTCCGGGTTCTATCTTTTTTACTATCTCTATAACTTTTTTCTTGAAGGTCTTTTCCATATCATTTTTCATAAAACCCCGCCAATGTAAAGCGGGGTTGTTAAGTTCATTTCCGAAGTTTTGATCTTATCTGGCCGTCCAGCCTCCGTCAACGTAGAGAACCTCGCCGGTTAAGTACTTAGCTTCATCGGAGGCCAAGTAAACCGCGGCCGCGGCGATATCATCGGGCTCGCCCATATGCCCCATAGGGGTATTGGAAACTATCATGTTATAGAAATTATCATCTTCTCTAACCGGTTCGGTCATTTTGGTCTCAATGAAGCCCGGAGCGATGGCGTTAACACGGATCTTGGAACTGGCGAGATCCAAGGCGGCGGCGTGGGTCAATTGAACAACTCCTCCTTTACTGGTGCAGTACGCTAAAGATCCTTGTAAGCCGACCTTTCCCAAGATGGAGCTCATATTTATGATAGAACCAGCCAGATTGTTCTCTTTCATATATCGAGCGGCGGCACGGGTCCCGAAGAATGTTCCGGAGAGATTGACACTTATAACTTTCCACCAGGTCTCGTCATCAACATCCACAATTCCTCCCAACGAGCCGATCCCGGCATTGTTGACCATAATGTCCAGTCCGCCGAATCGGGAAACGGCGGCTGAGACCAGGTCATCAACCTCTTCTCTGTTTGAGACATCGCACTTTTTGAAATCCGATTTGTCAGTCGGGACAAATCCCTCTATTTCTTCTATATCGGCGTACATCACGTTAGCACCTTCGGCACTGAAAGCCCTGGCGATAGCGTTGCCGATCCCGGATGAAGATCCGGTTACGATGGCTGTTTTACCTTCTAATCTCATAGGCATAAATTAATTATTTTTATCTTATAATGACCCTTATAGAACTTTTTTATTGACCTCTCTTTTTAGTTAGTATCCCTTTTGATCAATTATACAACATTGTCTCTTGATGACCTTATCCACAACATTTTTATCCCAATTATCAATATATTTGGTTCTGTCTTTAATGTCCGGGATCAAAAAGAGATCCTGGGGATGTCTGACATCCCCAGATCTTTATTTTAAGCCACATTTTCAATTTTGGGGATGTCTGAC
>JBKHAI010000011.1:0-20287 GCA_046542915.1 Minisyncoccota bacterium
CGCCCTTAACAGTTCAATGCTGTTGGAGTTCTTAGAACCGTGATGGCCGGCTTGAAGAACATTACTTTGCAACCGCCTCCCGTCCAAAGAGACCATATACTCCTCCATGGCGGAGAAAGCATCCCCGGTAAAAAGAAAAGAATTTTCACCGTGGACCAATCTAACCCAGATAGAAGCATCATCAGGATCCATAGAGTAAGTGTTCCGATCAGGGAAAAGCACAAAAACGGCTACTTCTTCGTTTAATCTGATCGTCATTCCTCTTCGGGCATAGATCTTTTTAAGATCATATTCTTTTAAAGAAAGTCGGTAATTCTCGGCCGCCGCGGAGTCATAACCGGACCCGGAGTCCAAGACCACCCCAACGTCAGCATGTTCCAGTATCAACGGCAAAGCTCCTATATGGTCTAAGTGAGGATGAGTAATGATCACAACATCAATATCTTGATCATAGAAAGGCAAAAGATCTAAAACGGCCGAGGCGGTTCTTTCTCCACCTCCGGAGTCTATAAGCAAACGGTTGCCTTCACTCGTTTCGATCAAAGTGGCGTCCGCTTGCCCCGCATCCAGAAAATTTACGACCAAAGGCGGACGGCTTTCTTCAATGTAGATAATTGAATAGACCAGCCAGTTTAACACTGCCAGTACCAAGATGATCAAGAAAACAGGTGTATAATTAAATAAAGACCTGAAACCGACATTCATTAATTAATATCATACATTATGGATGCTTTTATGAAATGGATACTACCACCCGGTTTGGGTTTTATATCGGGAATAGCTCTCATTTCTTTCTTTGACTCTTTTGATCCACTATTTGCAATAACCTTGCTAACCGCCTCCTTTTTGGCGGCATATCTCTATTTTGACCGCTCAAACTTTCTTTTAATAATAAGTATCTCCATTCTTACCCTTGCAACTCTCTGGATAGGCGGTTTTTATCTCGAAAAAGAACAGACCCCTTCCAAAGAGAACCCAGAAAGAGAAATGAAAAATGAATGGGTAAGAGTTGTCTCCGATGTAAAGCTCGCTGACAGCAACGCTCGTTACACGGTGGAACTAAAAGATGGATCAAAAGCACTTATGACAACCTCTCTTTTTCCACGCCTTTCATACAACACAGAGATATTAATAAGCGGAGAACTTCAGAAACCACCGGTCTTTAAAGAATTTGACTACCGAACCTTCCTCAAAAAAGAAGGTGTGGAGGGTCTCATACACCATCCCCAGATCAAAGAAGTAAAAGAAGCAAAACCATCATTAAAAGGTGTTTTATTTTCGGTAAAAGATAATTTACGTCAAAAACTCCGATCCTCTCTCCCTTATCCTCACAACACCATCGTTGGAGCAATGATACTGGGAGACAGTGATAAAACTCCCCAAATGATCGGGGATCTTTTTTCAGCGACCGGAATAAGGCACATCATAGCCATATCCGGACTGCACGTCACCATAATAATGGGAATGATCTTGGTGGTCACATCCTCGATCTTACGTCTTGGCAGAAATTACTCCTTTTTCATCGCCTCAATAACCATAGTTCTTTTTGTTTTATTCGTCGGAGCACCACCGTCAGCAATTAGAGCCGCGATAATGTCGCTCATTTTTCTTCTCGCCTTCAAGTTAGGTAAGATCTACGCTGCTTGGCGGGCGCTTTTTTTGGCAGCGGTTGTTATGCTGATCTTTGATCCGATGCTTCTTTTCTATGATGTCGGATTCCAACTTTCTTTTATGGCAATGTTGGGGATCCTTTTTGTAACTCCTCCGATCGAAAATATCTTGGGAAGGAGAACATCTTTTCTAAGTCCAAAAGATAAGACCGAGACACTGAAAAGCTCTTTTATATCACTCTTGGCCGTTTCTTTAGGCGCCTATATCACCACTTTGCCACTGGTAGCTTATCATTTCAACATTATTTCTTTTTCAGCTCCGATCGCCAATCTTATATCCGTACCATTACTTCCCCTGATCCTGATAAGCAGTTTCTCAGCCGGTCTCTTGGGAACGCTCTCCGAGTTAATAGGCCAGATCGTGGCAATACCGGCATTTCTGGGGCTGGAGATAATATTAAAAATCGCTTATTTCCTTGACTCCCTTCCAATAAGCAGTATAGAGGCGGAGATAGGAAAAATGTCGATAACCATAACTTATATGATCATCTTCTCTTCGGTCTTTTTGATCCGTTATTATCACAAAAACGCTACGCCGACCAATTCCGCATCAGATCTTCCTCTTCCTCCGGAGAATAGACCTTTTTAAAGGAAGCTCCGGATACCCCGTGAACCCTTTTCCGGCAATCCTCCCAGTTTTGATGTGAACGAACCTTGCCATCTACGGCACTGACGTAAGAATACGGCTTAGCCGATGACCTCTTTTTATCAGGGTTCTTAGCATTGTTATTGAAACTTCCTTTCAAAGAAAAAAGGTTGATATCGTAATCCTTAAAAGAACACTCTCGCAGAGGAAAGCCGTCCCCGTCGGCAAAACGGCAGGCTATCTCGTCAGCGCGCTCGTTGCCAGCTACTCCACTGTGGCCTTCCACGTGCTTTAAAGAAACATCTATCTTGGCGACAAGATCCAGAAGCTCTTTCCAGAGATCAGTATTCTTAACGGAACTACCGCCTTTGGTCATCCAGCCGTTCCTACTCCAAGATCTTGACCACTCGGTAACACCTTTTATCAAATAACGGGAATCAGTAAAAACGGTGATCGGGAGACCTTTTTTATCCGGCTCTTTATTTAAAATGTATTTTAAGGTCTCTATTACTGCTTTCAACTCCATACGGTTATTGGTCGTGTTCCTCTCTCCTCCGCCCAGTTCTACAACCCGCGAGTCTTCTTTATCATTTTCGATAAATACCAAAACGGAACCCCAACCGCCGGGACCGGGGTTTCCTCGGGATGAGCCATCAGTGAAAGCAATTATTTTTTCTTTATCTCTCGCCATAAAATTTATTCCTTCATTTGTCTTTAACTATATCCTGCAGACCTCTTTTAATATCAAACCGGTTCGGTTCCGGATCCAGATGAAGGATCAGTCCTTGTTCTTTAAATCTTTTCTCCATCTCTTTCGCCATCTGCAAAGCCCTCTCCCTTAAAGTGGGATGAACAAATCTGGTAGACCTTAACTCCACCAGATAAACCAGAGCCGAAAGATTGCCGACAAGTCGGTTGGCGGTATTAAAACCCATAGCAATGAAGTACTGTTTAACCTCTTCACTCACATCTATCCCGTTTATCGCTTCTTTTTGATCATCTATTAACTTTTCAGCTTCTTTTTTCATCTCTTCTTCTAATTCTGAAAGGTACCAAGAAGCAAAACCGTTTTCGGTTGTTAAAAGAGGCATTCTTTGGGTAACTGAACGGTGTCTTTGTATATCCCTGAAAGAACCGAAGTCCAACAGAAATCTAAAACCCAATGTTCCGCACTCGGCGATCGTTTTAGGTAGTTCGGTCTTTAAAGGCCGCTCTTCCAAGGCCTTGCGATACTCCGCCAACATCTCTCTGTTAACAGAATCCTGAAAAACCTCAAAATCAACGGGGTCTTTTTCCCGAAAGTAATTGAACTCCTTGTTCAACATCTTATGATGATCCTCGGTTTCTTTATACCGCTTAAGGTCAAACGAGTTGGGAAAGGCCTCTATTAAGGCCTCTTCCGTCTTACAAGCCAGATCCTGAACCTCCGCCAGTGGATGATGGCGCAAGGTGGTTAATTTATCGGCCAGTTGGCGGAGATTGCTGTGCCAAGCCAGGTTGGTCGTGGCACCAGCCGGCAAAAAAGAACGCATAACATCAAAAGCTCTGGCCTTGATCGCTTTTTCGTAGACCTTCTCATCCTCGTCCTCGTTCCGGGGAAATCTTTCTTTTAGAACTTCTATCATCTCTCCCAGACCGTCAAGATAAAAACTCCTCCAATCATCCATTATCTTCTTACTTTTTTTACTACCGACGGGGTCAAAAAACGGTTGTTTTGAAAAATCAATATAACGAGTTGAGGCCTCCTGTCCGCTGTAAAGTGGCCAGTCTTGGATGGCTTTGGCGGCCAGCATGGAAACTCCTTCAATGAACACGGTAGCACTTCCCAGGTCCCCTATGGATTTATGCCCATAACCGACATAATAGGTGGACATGAATTTATCGGAACCGGTTTTGGCAAGTGTCTCCAAATGGCTTTTAATACCTCCGACCGAGCGAGAATGTAGGGCTTGTAACATCGCTTCCGCTTCGGGAGAAATAACAGATCCGGTATTTAAAACCAACACTTTAGCTCCGGATCGAGTCTCTTTTTCTATATGTGACAGATCTTTTATTTTCACCATTACATTTATTCTAATCTAAAAAAGCGATTTTCCCATATCAACAGAGATCACAAGAATAACTAAAAACCGTAAGGCGGTAAATTGTCTTTACAGTTCAAACAATAACCCGGGTGAGTCAGAGATTCACTTTTATGGGACCGACAAGGTCCTTTAATACACCAAAAAACGGCACTTCGTTGATCAAAGTTCTTCGCCCAATCTGCTCTGGGATACCTGCAATTTATTCCGCCCTTATCGCAAAAACGAACACTTATCTGATAGACCTCTTCCGAAGGCGAATGATCGGGATAGACCCAGTGATCCCAGTCATACACGCTACCGGGCCAGGGGCCTTCTTGCCATATGTTCTCATCAATAAGATCATCCAGACCGTCAGGAACCACTCCCCTGTCGGCGTCCGGCGGATAACTGTCATGATCAATTTGACGCACCATTAGAGCCGCCTCTATCTGTCTGGCTTCAGCCAAAGCTTTAGCCATATACGACCTGTCGTAAGAGTCAGAAGTGATCGAGAACGAAACAGAAGCCAAAACCCCGATAATGGCAATTACTACCAATACCTCTATCAAGGTAAAGCCTTTTTTAAATCTGTATTTATTAAAATTCATCAAAACATGACCTTGAATTAAAAATACTACAAAAAGATCAAAAGTGAAAATGTTTTTGATCTGATTTTATTGACAAACAAGAAAAATATAGGTATGCTTTTACAAGATTTTTCTTCTTTAGTCAATAAAAGGAAAAAATGGTCTTTGAAAAGTCATAGAACAATATACAGGAGGATCTTATGCTTATGAGAATATTGCCTTTTGTTGCAATTTTATTGCTTTTTTTGGCAACCGGCTGTGCAACAACACCTCAGGTGGTGTTGCAAGACGGAACTCCGGCTCCAAGCTCCATATACATGGAGCGAAACCTTCAAACTAAGATGACCGCCGAGGCCTATGTAGCCAGAATCACTCTTGAGGAGAACGATGACGGCGAAAAAGAGTCCAAAACGGAAGATTATCTTCCGTTAGGTACGGGAAAGTTACAGAAACTACCCAAAGACACATACGCCGTCGGCGGGCAGGTCAGGATCTTAAACCCCGAAAAGGTTCCTTACACTCTTTTCGTGATCTATGGAATAGATTACGAAAAGGAGAAATGGCCTTATAGGGTCTCGCGGGTTCTCTATATGGGGAACTCCGAAAGAGAGACCATCGAGGTAAACCGACAACTGGAAGAAGCCAACCCGGAGGTAAAACTTCGGGTGGTGATAATGGAAGGAGAGGATGAGAATCTTAAAGAAGAGGACATCCTCTTTGAGTTCACGACAACCTTTATCCGAAAAGGAGGTTAAAGATCGTTTAGGAAAAGTGCCGCCCGGAAAAACAAGACAAAAAGCGCGGCACTTTATGGGGGAAAACCCTAACCTTCAAAGGAGGTGGTGCCTGCGCAAAAAATTTCGGCAGAGGCAATGATCTAAACTGAAAAAGAAAGGAGAGTTTGGAATGAAAAAACTAACGATGACACTAATTTGTGTTCTGGCCCTTTTCTTCGCAAGTCCGGTTTGGGCCTGCGATGACGACGATTGCAACCACGGCCAACCCGACGGAGGCAACATCGATGTCTATACGTCCGCGTATGGACAGGATGAAGACCTGACGGAAGACTACGGGTCCGACTACGGATCCGCAGCCGGATTCTCCGGCCAAGGCGGAGGAGCCGGACATCTGACCGGATCCTTTTCCGGTGAAGGAGAGCTGGAAGGCCATCTCTCGGCAACCGGAGCTTCCGTTGGTCATATGGAAACATATGACCTGGATATGGAAGACGGCAACGGAGCCGGCGCTTACAATGAAAACTGGAGCCAAGGCCTCCTCTCCGGATCAATTGACGGTGAAGGCACCGGAGAGTATGGACTGGAAGCTTCCGGCCTATCAGAGTCAGCCACTTGTGCCGGCTCTTACTACGGTGGTGATGCGGAAAATGCTCCGACTTATGGACTCGCCGAACAAACCGCCCAAGGATACTTTACAGGTCAAGGCGGCGAAGAATTTGATGGAACTCTCTCCGAAGAGTTCAGCGCCGGAGTGGAAAGCTTTGGATCTTCATACTCGGAGTCCTATGGACAAGAGTACGAAGACGAAGGCAACCACATATCCGCTCTTGGATCTAACGTTGGAACCTTGTCAGAAGTCCAAGTGACTGCCGACAACCTTCCCGACGGAATGGAAACCGGCTGGCAGATAGACGGCCAGGCGGGAACCGTCACCGAGCAAAGCCAGAACCATAAGGCCAAAGCTCTGGGACAGTACAATGCCCAAGGAACCGGCGATACCACAGCCCAAGGTAATGCCGAGGGGTATAGCTATACCTCAACCGTCACCCCGGAGAGTGGAATGGGACAGATAAACAACTCACAGGCAGGGATGTCTGTGGGTGTCACCACAAACCCTGAATAACAAAACCGGGGGTGAGCTTGAGCGGTCAGGCTCATCCCGTCTCAAAAAAGGAGGTTGTATATGAAAAAGAGTCTGACCGCTCTCATTGTTGTTGTGTTTTTTTTGTTAGGAGCATTTGGCGAAGCCGAAGCGCAAAGCGCATCGGCGGATGCCGATGTTCAATCAAACCAAAATTTCTCTCCGACTTTTGAGGGATCCGACAGCAAACGGAACATGCCCGGCAGTTCAATGCCCGGGTTCCCGAACACTCCTTCCAATTTTGCAGAACCTCTCATGACCCACGAATTTATGTCTCTGGCGAAGTTCGCCAAGGCCAAGATGGAGTGGACGTGGGAGGATATGGAAGAGTGGTCGGAAGAGTCCGACTCGGTGGAAGTTGAGCTCCGCGGCAGGAGCACCAAAAGGACTCGCCCGACCGATAGGGTCAAGATCCTTTTGGAAAAACCCAAGGAGTATGAGTTCCTCGGGATGGTCCAGGCCAACGCCATTGAGGAAGGAACGCCGATGGAAGCGGTCTTCTCTCAGGTCGTTAAAGAGGCCATGGACCGAGGGGGCAACATCATCGTCCCCTTAAATGAAGGGGCAAAGAGAGTTCTCTCGGCCTCGGCTTGGGGGATCTCCCTGGGGTTTACCCAGATGACGATGTCCAAGGGCTCAGAGCGAGCCGTGGGCGCCGGATCTCTTGGCGTCGGATACACCGAGGGAGAAAGCGCCTACCGTCACGAGCCGTTTGCTCGTGTTATGGTTGCCCGGGTCTCTCCAGCCCTATATGAGAAACTCGGTGCCGTCGGCGACCGAGAATCCAAGCTGGAGATGGAAAACGAGAAACTGAAGCATCAAATGAGACAGATGCAAGAGCAGTTTCATCAGATGCAGCAGCAGCAACAACAGCAAAAATAAGGAGGTTCTATGACTTAGCTCTTTTAAAGGGGTGGAAATTTTTCCACCCCTTTTTGTTTTTAAGACCTCACCTACAAGACATCAACCAACCGCAAGCGAAGCTCGGATCTGCCTCTGAAAAAAGACCTCTCTAAAGTTGCGATAACGGTAACTTGATCACCTTCTTTGGGATCCTTTTCCAGATCTGGGGGCTTTAGAAAAAAACCGATCGCTTTGACCTTAACACCTTTTTCATCCGCCAAAATGATCTCCAGATGCTCTTTTTGTTTGCCAAAAAGTCTAACCTCTTTTATGAAAACACCGGCAAATTTAAAGACCGGCTTGGGATTACCCATCCCGAACGGAGAAAATCTCTCAACTGTGTTATAAAAACGGTCGTTAACGTCGCTTAAACTTAAGATCCCGTCTACCAGCATCTCTTCATATTCGGCCTTTATCCCGTTCTTTGAGTAAGCCTCGTTCAAACCCTCCTTTAGTCTATGGATATCCTCAAATCTGACCGAAAATCCTCCGGCAAAACGGTGCCCGCCGTACTGCTCAAAAAACCCTTCCGCCTGAGACATCAAAGCCAAAAGATCCACTCCACCACCGGAGCGACAAGATCCTTTAATATTATTAGCTCCGTCCCGACCCCATAAAAAAACCGGTTTGGAAAACTCCTCCGCCAAAGAATTGGCGACCAGACCCAAAAGTGAAGGCCTCCATTTGGGGTTTCCGGTAACGATCACGTCATTCTCTTGCAGGCTCGTTTTGTTTTGTTTGACATCTTTGACCATAGCGGCCACCACACCTTTCCTTTCGTTATTCAACTTCTCCAGCCCCGAAACCGCCCTTTCGGCTTCCGCTTCATCTTCCGTGGCAAGAAGGTCAAAAGCGTCAGCCACTTCCCCCATTCGGGAAGCGGCATTAAGACGGGGAGCTATCATAAAACCGATATCATCCTCGGTCAGATCGCTTTGAGAGAGATTAAGCTTACGACAGAGTTTCATTATTCCGACACGAGGAGACTTTCTCAAGACCAAAAGTCCGTAACGGGCCAACACCCTGTTCTCACCTAGCAAAGGAACAGAGTCGGAGATGGTAGCGATTCCCACCAGATCCAAAAGCCATTTCTCATGGCCTTCGGGAATACCGAAACGCTCTTTGGAGAGAAGACCTTGGATCAACTTAAAAGCAACACCGGCCCCGGAGAGATCAGGATCCGGATAAGAACAGTCCTTTCTTTTCGGATCCAAGACAGCAAAAACTTGAGGCAGACCGTTCACCGGCTCGTGATGATCGGTAACTATAATGTCGAGACCGGCTTCGGTCGCTTCTTCCAAGGCATCGCCGTCGGCTATTCCACAATCTACCGTAATGACGAGCGAAACCCCTTTTTTAAGCAATTCAAAAAGTGCTTCACGACTGACGCCGAAGCCCTCTTCGTGACGGTGGGGAATATAGAAAGAATAATTTTGATAACCGGCCCGCCGAAAAAAGTCTTTCCAGCAGACACTGGCGCACAGGCCGTCGGCATCAAAATCCCCGAAAACGGCTATATGCTCACCCGACTCCATGGCCTTAAGTATCCGAGAAACGGCTTCTTTCATGCCGGCCATTAAGAAAGGGTCGTTGGTGTCTCTTTCGTAAGAGATATTCAAGAACTTCTCCGCCTCCTCTTCGGTCTTTAAGTTGCGTTTGAAAAGCATCCTTCTTTCTATGTCCTGATGATCGGGCAAAACATCTTTGGGAGGTGGTTTGGATGATCGGTATTTTTTCATAGCACAAACACTATGTTAACATATATTAAACTGAATTATTTATGAGTGATAATAATGAAAAAGAGAACTGTATCTTCTGTAAGATCGCGGCAGGTGAGATACCCTCTGTTGATATCTACGAGGATGAAAAAGTGAAGGCTTTTCTTGATATAAACCCGGTCACTTACGGCCACACCTTGGTCATTCCCAAGGAACACTTCCCTTTTATGCCGGATCTGCCGGATGATATAACCGGTTACGTTTTCCAAGTGGCTAAACACTTAATGAATGATATCAAGAAAGCTTACTCGGCTGATTTTGTAACTTTGGTCGTAGTAGGAATTGATGTGCCTCATTTTCACATCCATTTAATACCCAGAAAACAAGGCGACGGCATCGCCAACTTCTGGCCGACCACCACCTACCAAGAAGGTGATATGGAAAAAGAAGCCGAAAGGATCCGCTCTTACATCTCTCCGTTCAAAATAGAGAAATAACTAAAGGTCGCCTTGAGGAGCATCTTCCAGAGCTTTCATACCAGGCAAGGTCTCTTTAACCAAGAATTCAAGCATGGCACCGCCACCGGTTGAGACAAAAGAGAACTGGTCCTCCAACCCTAAGCCGCTTATGGAAGCGATCGTATCTCCTCCCCCTATTATGGAGTAGGCCTTTGAGTCGGCGATATGTTTGGCTAAAGCATAAGTGTGGTCTCTGGAGCCTTTCTCTATATCTCCCGTCGGGCCGTTCCAGACCAAAAGTTTGGCACCATCTATCTTCTCTGCTATTTGAGCTAAGGTCGCCGGTCCCATGTCCAGAATATAGTCTTTTTCGCCAACCTCCGCAGGCTCTACCACCTCCCTCTCGCCGTTTTCTTTTTCCACCGTGACATCCTTCGGCAAAAACAGCACATCTTTTTTTATAAGATCACTCAGATCGACACCTTCATCGGCGGCCGATACCCCGATCTCCAACCCTTTTTCTCTAAAAAAGGCGTTCGCCAAAGCTCCTACCACAAAGACAGTATCAGCTTTTTCTACAAATTTTCTGATAAGGGGCGCCTTGGTCTTGAACTTGAGCCCTCCCAAGATAAAAACAAAAGGTCGCTCCGGCGACAGAGCAAAAGAGAGCTCCTTTATCTCTTTATCAAAGCAAAGACCGGAAAAAGAAGGAAGGAAACGGGAAACTCCGACAACGGAGGCGTGTTCCCTGTGAGAAACCGAAAACGCCTCGTTCACATAAGCATCGGCCAGCGAGGCCAAAGAGCGAGAAAAGTCGGGATCATTTTCTTTTTCATAAGGAAGAGATCTGAGATTCTCCAAAAGCAGTATCTCTCCGTTTTGCAGATCCTCAACATTCTCTCTGACATCCTCCGGTTCACAGCTTTTCACGAACTTTATAGGAAAGTTCTCTTTATAATACTCGGCTACCGCCTCTAAGCTGGCCTCCGGGGCCGGCTCCTTGTGGCCGACCAAGATAACCCGGGCTTTTCTTTTCGTCAGGAAATCCAGAGTAGGAATAACAGCCCGCAGACGGAAATCGTTCTCTACCTTTCCATCAGAGATCGCGACGTTGGTATCTATTCTGACGATAAAGATCTTTCCGCTTAGGTCTTTTTGTTCTAGGTCTAATAGGGATCTTTTCATATTGTTATAAGTTATCGACTAGATCTATTATTTCGGTAAAGCTTTTGGGGTCCAAACTTTGTCGGCCGATCAAGACACCGTCAGCTTTACCTTCTTGCAAGAGGTCTTCAACATTCCTGTTGGTTACGGCACCTCCGTATATCACCGGAGTGGCAAAACCGATCTCTTTACCGTAACGCCTGACAAGGAAACGCTTGATAAAGACCACGGTCTCATGAAGAAGATGTCCGGTTATGGCTTCTTCCTCAGTTTGTCCTATGGCCCATATCGGCTCATAAGCAACTAAGACCTGATCCAGATCAGCGGCACTGACCCCACTGAAAACAGAACTTAGTTGCGACTCCAAGAACTGCAGGTATTCCCCTTCTTTATCTCTTTGTTTCTCTCCAATGCAGACTATGGGCCTCAGCCCTGAGGCCAAAGCCGCCTTTATTTTTTTGGAGACCATTTCATCATCTTCTCCCAGCTCCCTTCTTTCGGAGTGTCCCAGTATGACGTACTCGGCTTTCATATCGGTAATCTGAACCGGAGAGACCTCGCCGGTGAAAGACCCTTTATCTTTAAAGAAACAATCCTGGCTCCCCAGGCTCAAGCTTTTAGGCACTCTCTCGGAAGAGAAGATGGAGAGGTAAACAAAAGGCGGACAGATAATTATTGACGAATGTCTCCTCTGTGAAGCTTTTCTAACAGCAGTAAAGAGTTTTTTAGCTTCTTTTTTGTTATCGGGATTCATCTTCCAGTTACCGATAATGTAGTGATCTTTTTTCTTTTCCATAAAACTTACTCTATTTTTAATAAGGTCCGGATAACAGTTTACTACTTTATCTCCCTCCAAGTAAATATACTTAATCCGGCCAAAGGACTCGCAGAAAAGAAGGTGTCTGACAATCCGTCCTGATACTCTACAACGGCCGAGTTCTTGGCACGGATCCTGTAAGCGGTCAGACCGGTAATATCTATATTGTTACTAACGCTGATCTCCCCTTTTTCGGTATACATAAAAACATCTCCGCTGGCCTTCTGGCCATCGGTCATAGCGGGCGCAGACCCACCTTCAGCGGCCGCTTCGTTCATTGAGACCATAAATAAAAAGGAGTTATCGCTCCCTGCCGCCCCTTCAAAAGTGGGGTTATTTCCCAAAGATATAGTACTTCCGTCTATCCGGTCTGCCGGATCATCGGCTAAAAAGACAACGCTTTCATCCCCCAACGAATCGGAGATCTTGATGGTCGGAGAATTTTTAAACTCTATATCACCTTCAACCCAGACATGCCCTTCCAAAGTTACAGTCGGATTACCGCGTATTTCCAGATCACAAGTTATGTGTGCCGGACCGATCGTTTCTTCGCTGTCTATAACATAGGTATCATTGCAGTTAATGACGTCTCCGTCTTCGGCATACTCCTTCCACCCATCAACCGTCTCCTCGGTTATGGGAAGGTCAACCGGCTCAGCGGGTTCAGTGTCGGGATTCATATCGCCCATAACAGTGGTATTGTCTATCTCCATATAGTAAGCATCGGAATGTATGTGAGAATCCTCCAAACGAAAAGCGTGAGCCGATTCAAGGGCCTCTATTCCTCTCATATAATTACCAGTGTCGGCTACAATGACCGATCCATCTATCTCATTACCTCCACCTTCAACACTACCAATTGAAAAAACGTTCCCTTTCACCGAAGCAGAATTTTCCAATATAAGCCCCCCGTTTCCAACTTGGATCGCATAAGCAAAATTTATACCGACACCCGGCTGTAAACCGACCCTGATCTTGCGGATAACGTCATCCGGAACCACACCCTTGCTTTCCAGAATAATATCGTCATCATTCTTACTATAAGAGACCGTCGCTTGACCTTCTTTCAAAGAAACCGTTTCTTCAGCCTCTATGTCAAAACCGTTCATTAACCGATAAGCAACGTCTTCAGCTCCGCTCTCAGCAGCTGACATCGCCATAACCGAAGAATGTAAGAACTTTGAGGCCTTCATATGCGAAAGCACCGGAGCCGAGATCGCCAATATCAAAGAAAGAGATATAAAAACAAAGAACAAGACCGCTATCAAAACGGCCTGTCCGCCTTCTTTAGGAAGAGTTTTTAAAGAGTTCCGTCTTGAGAAACTTAAGATGCTCGCAAATTTTTTATTCATAAGAGTCTTTTAAGATAGCTGTCGTATAAAACCTTTGATCTATTGAGCCGTCGCTGTAAGGAGCCCGGAAGAACAACCGCACCCGAACCGCTTGAGTCTCGCCGGCGGCAACTTCCTCTATATAAAAACTCTCCAAGGAAACATCACTGTGAGTAAGGCGCCGTGTTACGCCATCTTTTTTCATATGTAAAGAGTTGTCTCCGGAGAGATAGAACTCCACATCTCCCTCGTCAGCCTGTTCCAGCAAAAGCACTCCGTCCGGATCTTGAAAGACCGACCCGGACATATCCAAACCTTCGCTTTTTTTGATCTCTCTGGTTATTCTGTCTATCGCCAGATTGGCGGATCTGTCCAGAACCTTTCCGGCAACAACTCTTTCCTGCATCTGAGCCATCAAGACCAGACTCCCGATCATGACATTAAGAACCAAGGTCAATATCGCTAAATAGACCAAAACCTCTACCAAAGAAAAGCCGCTTCGGTTTTTTGCTAATTTTACGATTTTATCAACAAAGGTCATGATCAATTGAATATATCCATTATGTACGAAGAAACTTCAACTTGACTCTCACCCACCAATCCGTCCCAAGTAACAACAACGTCAACGCGTCGACTGCCGTCGTCAACCGAGCCGGTCTCGTCTATTCTGCCTTCCGAGTCGCGGGAAACTTCTTTTAAAACGAACTCCCTTACAAAGGTACCTTCTATGACTTGCTCAGTGGTTGTGGCGTGCCAATTTCCTTCGGAGAAATAAAGATTATAAGAAGTGTCTTCTTGCAGACTCTCTATCTCCGACTCCCAGCCCCTGTTTCTGATACTTCTTACCGCTTCCAATCCCTCGTCAGCCAAAAAGACCGCGGCAGTGTGTTGAGGCGCGGCAGTGGCTATCTGCATATAAAGCAGAAAAGCCAGTATTATAGCTCCCAAAAAAGAAGCAACTATCGCCACCGAAAAAAGGATCTCCACGATGGTTATCCCTTTTTCTCGGCCGTTTTTCCCATAGAAGGGTTCTTTAAATAAAAAACTCATATCCTCATTATTCTACAAGTCCGCTTTTTAATAAAGTGATGACGATATCCCTGTCGTTACCGGATATAGATATATCCCCGGTAACATCGAGCTCTCCGGAGAGACGGTCAAAAACTATCTCCTGTTCTCCCCCGATGCCGTCTAAGGATATATCAGACCCTCTCTGCAGTTGGTAGCGCTCCAACTCTGCCTCTCTTGTGTCCCAAGATCCTCCTTTAAAAAGAGCAATTTCATCGCCTTCAAAATAGACCCCGTAAGAAGAGTCTTCCCGAGACCCTTGAGTATATATTCTGGCCTCTTCAAGCAAAGACTTAACTTCGGCGGCATCTCTTTCCAGAGAACGATAACTTCCCAGATCGGAAAAAGTTGATAAAAGCAAAGAAAAAACGATACCCAATAAGGTCAAAACGATCAGTATCTCTATAAGGGTAACCCCTCTTTCAAAAAGAACGGGCTTTTGGTTCTTTTTTTCAAGTCCTGCTTTTTTCATTATCTTGATGACAGTTTATCTAAATATGCTCCAGTAGAGAGTACATCGGCATAAGCATAGAGACTGCAAAAAACCCTACTCCAATACCTATAATAACCATTAAGACGGGTTCAATAATGGTGGAAATATTCTTTGTTCTCTGATCAACTTCCGATTCAAAGAAATCCGCCACTCCTTGAAGCATCTCGCTTACTTTACCCGTTTCTTCTCCAACGCTCATCATCTCTCCCATGAACACCGGAAAGAGGTCTTGATTCTCAACAAAGACCTTTGAGATCTGCTCTCCCTTTTGGATCCTGTCCTGAGCCTCCCGAAGGATAGGTTTATAGTAAGAGTTTTGTATGATCCCTTCGGTAATGGAAAGGGTTGGTACCACATCAACTCCCGCCGCCAAAAGTGAAGACATCGTTCTGGCGGTCCTGGCGGCATTCACCTCTCTCACTATGGTCTTAATAAAAGGGGTTCTTATGATACACGCATCAACAAAACGCCCACCGGTATCACTTCTTAAAAAGAAGAAAGCAAAGACCACAAAAGCCAAGGTTCCCAAGCTGACCAACAAGGCGTTGTGAACAAGCATATCACTGGCAAAGATGACCATTCGGGTCTGGATCGGCAACTCCGCGTCCATATCTTCAAAAACCCCTACCAAAGTAGGAACTATATAAGTAAGCATCAATACTCCGATCGCTACCATTATAAAAAGCACTACGATCGGATAGATCATGGCGCCACGGATCTGACGCTTCAAATTGTAATTTTTTTCCATTTGGTCGGCTATGGCTCTTAAATTACCTTCCAGATCACCGCTTTCTTCTCCGGCTTTGACCATAGCCACAAATATTTTGGGAAAAACTTTCGGAAAATGTTCCAAACCGGTGCTCAATGTTCCTCCTTCTTTTATCTTCTCTTGCACGGAACTCAAAATGCCTTTCATTTCCTTTTTCTTGGCTTGCCTTTCCAACACCGAAAGCGCTCGGGACATCGGCAGCCCCGCTTCAAGCATTGAACTTAAATGACGAGCAAAGTTTATCTTTTCTATCTCTTTTACCGAGGAAAATAAAGTAATATCCTTTACTTTAAGCCTGGAAAGAAGACCGTTACCGACAGAAGAATCTTTTGACACCGATATCAACGAATCGCCACGACGACGGAGTTCTTTATAAAGCTGAAGTTTATCAGCAGCCTCCATGGTCTCGGTGTATACTTCTCCGGATTGTTTTTGAGCTTTAAAAGTAAAGACTGGCATCTGTTATGATAGTTTTATTAAGATCGTGAAAGCTTCTTGTTTTTTGTAGGATCTATTCGCGAATTAAAAGTGGTTTTTGTTCTAATACGTAAACAAATTTATTCATAGGTCACCCTCAGGACCTCTTCAACACTGGTAAGACCTTGCACCGCCTTACTTATCCCATCTTCTATCATTGTAAGCATTCCTTCCTTTTTGGCTTGTTTTTCTATCTCATCAGTAGAGGCGTTGTGAAGGATCAATTCACGCACCGCTGGGGATACTTCCAAAACTTCATAAACACCCAACCTGCCTTTGTAGCCATCTTCACTCTCTTGAGACGGCTTGGGCTTATAAAAAGGAACGTCTTCCCATTTTTTACCCTTTTCAAAAATGCCTTGCTCTTGTAAGTAAACCATAACCTTATCAAGGTCGGCGTTCTTTTTCAGTTGTTCTATCTGCTCGGGATCCATGGTGTACTTTTCTTTCACTTCGGTTAGGTGTCTTATCAAACGCTGAGCAATGATGACCTTAACCGTTGACGCCACTAAGAACGGCTCTACTTCCATATCGGTAAGACGAGGAACAGCACCGGCGGCGGAGTTGGTGTGCAAAGTGGAAAGTACCAGGTGACCGGTAAGAGCGGCGTTCACCGCCAAAGCCGCGGTCTCGTTATCCCTTATCTCCCCCACCATGATAATATCGGGGTCCTGTCGCAAAAGGGTCCTCAAGCCGTTAGAAAAAGTAAATCCGATCTCCGGTTTTACCTGTGTTTGGTTGATGCGCTTCATTTGATACTCCACCGGATCCTCTACCGTTGATATGTTAACTTCGGGGGTATTCAGAATATCCAAAACCGTATAAAGAGTGGTTGTTTTACCGGAACCGGTCGGGCCGGTGGTCAAGATCATACCGGTAGTTGATCTTATGGCTTTATGTATCCTCTCCAGCGCCTCACCCTGAAAACCTAAACTCTCCAGATCAGAACCCGAGACCTGGTCTCTCAAAAGCCTCATCACGACCTTTTCTCCGTAATAAGTAGGAAGCGTGGAAACACGAAACGAGACCTTTTCGTTATTCATCTCGGTTTTAAACCTTCCATCCTGAGGCAGACGTTTCTCATCCAGTTTTAGATTAGAAAGAACTTTGATACGTGCCACTATGCTGGAAAGAGCATTTTGGGGCAACACCATGGCATCACGCAGTATCCCGTCTATTCGGTAACGAACGATCAGCTTCTCCTCCAAGGGCTCAATATGAATATCGGAAGCATTCTGAATAATGGCGTGCTTGATCAACGTATCCACCACTCTGACCACCGGCAGGTCTTCGGCTGATTTTTTCAGGTCCTCTTCCGATAATTCTTCCTCTTTTTCGTCCGGTAGAGTTTTTAATGAACTTGCCTCTTTTTGAATTATATCTCCGAACTCGGCCTTTAAGCTCTTTTGGTACTGTAATAAGGCGTGCTTTATAGAATCACTGTCGGTAAGACGAGGTAAGATCTTTAGTCCTGTCTTTTTTTTGATGAAATCAATAGCGGCGAGGTCTTCCGTATCAAGCATAGCCACCTCAAGCCCGTCATCGCCTTTTTTACGAAAAGCTATTATATTATGGTTTCTCGCAATAGGTTCGGGGATCAATGACAGAGTATCAAAATCAAGCTGTTCATTCTTCAGATCCACAAAAGGAATACCCAAAACATAGGCCTGAGTCCTTCGCAGGTCATCTTCGCTCAACAAACCCTTTTCAAGCAAAACATCCCCCACGCTTTCGGTTCTCTCGTCGGCCTCATCAATAGCTTTATCCAGATCCGATCTTGACACCAAACCCGAATCAGAAATGAATTCTCTTAACTTCTCTTCGTTAATTCTCATGTTGTTATTATAACAAAAGTTATCCAAGTATTCTTGTTGACATCGGAATATAAAGCACGTATATTTAAAAATGATGATGTTCGCGGGTGCCGCGAACATTGTTCGTTTATAGGCAGTAATAAAGAAGTTGTGACCGTCTTGTGAAAGAAAAGACGGACAATAATTTAAAATATGTTTGATCTAAAAGTAATAAATTCCATACTAAACCAACTTGAAGAGGAGCGAGGGATCCCCAGAGAGAGGATCATTGAAGCCATAGAATGGGCTTTGGCCACCGCTTATAAAAAAGAATACGGAAAGCGAGGACAGATAATCAGGAGTCATTTTGATCCCAATACCGGAACCGCCGAACTGGAACAGATAAAAATAGTGGTGGACAAAGACAAAGTCGTTTTTGAAGAGGATCTTCCGGACAAAGAAGCCAAAAAGGAAGCTCTGGAAGAAGGAAAAATAGTATTTAATCCGGAACAGCACATCTTCCTTGAAGATGCTCGCAAGATCAAAAAGGACGCCGAAGTAGATGAGGAGTTATCATTCCCCCTTGAAAGCGGTAAAGAATACGGAAGGATCGCCTCCCAAACAGCTAAGCAGGTCATTATGCAAAAGATACGAGAAGCCGAAAAAGCCTCGGTTTTGAGCGAGTTTGGCGAACGGGAAGGAGAGATCGTCAGCGGAACAGTACAAAGAATAGAAAGAGGTAACATCTTCGTTGATATGGAAAGAGCTACGGGGATATTGCCCTACGAGGAACAGATGCCGGGAGAACGCTTCCGTCAAGGGGAACGTATTCGCGCTTATCTATACCATGTAGAAGAAAGTTCCCGCGGAGTATTCCTAAGATTGTCACGATCTCACCCCCGATTCTTGGAAAAATTGTTTGAAGCCGAAACTCCGGAGATAGCCAACGGGGTTATAGAGATAAGATCAGTTGCCCGAGAACCGGGCTCCCGTAGCAAAATAGCTACCCTATCACACGACGACAGCATTGATCCGGTGGGTTCACTGGTCGGACAAAGGGGTGTTCGAGTTTCGACGGTGATGAGCGAGTTAGGCGGTGAGAAAATAGACATAATAGAGTGGTCTGAGGACCCGGAGCAATTCGTGGCTGACGCCCTTTCACCGGCCGAGGTCATGGGGGTAGAAATAGACAAAGAGAACAAAGAAGCCCATGTTGAGGTTCAAGAAGACCAACAGTCACTTGCTATAGGTAAAGGCGGGCAGAATGTTCGATTAGCGGCCAGATTAACCGGATGGAAGATAGATATCAAATCTACAAAAGGTGAATCAGTGGCCCACGCCGATGAGAAGGGAGATGTTGAGATACAAGAAGAAAAAACGTCCCTGCCGGAAGAAATAATTGATGACAAGCAGGAGGAAGAGAAAGACGAGAAAAAAACAGAGGAACAAGAAGAAGTAACAAATGGATCCGAAGATGAGTCAACAAAACAGCAAGAAGAAGCAGAGAACGACTCCCCCGAAGAAGTAGCCGAGGAAGAAAACACCAAAGAACAATAGGCGGAATCACTTGGATTCATAACAAAAAATATGTTTAGATGTAATAAATTAAAAGTATAAAAAATAAAAATTATGAATTTATGGCATGATCTATCCTCCGGTAAAAAAACAGAGATGCACGTTATCATAGAAGTGCCTCGAGGATCTAAAAATAAATACGAAATTGACAAAGAAACCGGTCTGATCGCTCTTGATAGAGTAATGCATACCTCTCAAGACATACCTTTTGACTACGGTTTTGTTCCTCAAACCCTATGGGATGATGACGACGCTCTTGACGTGGTAATTCTTACCACATACCCCTTATTTTCAGGTCTTCTGGTAAGATCTCGCCCGGTAGCTCTGATGAAGATGGTAGACAGCGGCGATCCCGACGATAAGGTTATCGCGGTACCGGCGGATGACCCCAGATGGAAAGATACAAAAGATCTCAAAGACATTAACAAGCACCTTTTAAAGGAAATGGAGCATTTCTACTCAACCTACAAAGACCTTCAGGGTAAGAAGGTTGAGATCAAAGGATTCAAGGGCAAAAAAGAAGCAGAGAACGCCTTTGAAAGAAGCCGGAAGCTCTATAAAGAAAAATACTCCAAATAGTTAAGGAGTTTTTTGAGTAAGGCAACTTGACCTGAATATCGGGTCAAGAGTTTTGTGATATTTCCGTGGATATCAGAGGGTTGACATTGTTGAGATAAAAACATAAAAAGTGTTATAATGAACTGAGGTTGTATTATTATTATTAGTTAAATAGATCACCTATGCACGAAGAAGAACAAAATCAGCACCACGAAGAGGGTAACGAGGAAAACACGAACCCTGAAAACCAAGGAGGAGCCGATGAGACATCTTTCGGAGTTGAAGAAACCCCGGAAGAAAACAAAAGTCCCGTTGGACCCCTCATCGGTATCATACTCATAATAGTCATAATAGTATTGGGAGCCATCTTTTTCTGGAC
>JBKHAI010000012.1:0-19885 GCA_046542915.1 Minisyncoccota bacterium
TGAAAGCTGTAGTGGTGGCGACCGGAAAAGAGACCATCTTAGGCAAGATCGCGGCCTCTTTAGAGCAAGGAACTGAATTGAAAGAGGGTCATTTCGAAAAAAAGACCTCTAAACTGGCCAAAAAGATGGGTGCCTTGGCGGGTTTTAGTTTTGTAGCCATCTTTATCTTGGGCTATTTTCGTTATGGTTATGATTTTGAAGAGATATTTATGTTCTCTTTGGCCTCTCTGGTCTCGGGAATACCGGAAGGTTTACCGGCCATTCTCACGATCGTTTTAGCCGCCGGTGCTCGTCGAATGGCGGGCCGTTCCGTGATCATCAAGCATCTGCCGGCTATTGAGACAATAGGCGGAATTGATATGATAGTGACCGATAAAACCGGAACACTGACGCGTAATACTATGACGGTTAATAAGGTCTGGTTGGCCAAGGAAAAGGAACTCGGTGTTACCGGTGAAGGTTGGGATCCGGAGGGAGAATTTTCGGTTGTTGAAGGGGGTAGCGATGCCATAAATGACCCTGACCTTGATAAGTTACTGCATATCGGAGCATGGGGAACAGCCGCTCATCTGGTCAAACCCGAAGAAAGTAAAAAAAAGAAAGAGTTTGATATTATCGGGGAACCTACCGAAGCGGCTTTAGTGGTTCTGGCCGCCAAAGGCGGAGTGGAAAAAGAAGCAGGAACCAGTCCGGAAAAGAAACTTGAAGATATTCCGTTTAATCAACAGGTCCATTATAGGGGGTCTTTGATCAAGATCCCTGATAAAGAAGTACCTGAGATGTATATTGTCGGAGCTCCCTATAAACTTATATCTCTAAGCAACCATATCCTGGAAGATGGAGAGAAGAGGGAATTAACCGACGAAATGCGCGAAAAACTCAAAGAGCGAGTGGAGGGTATGAGTTCCGAGGCTTTAAGAGTTATCGGTCTAGCTTACCGTGAGACCTCTCCGGAGACGGAAAGATTTCCGGTTGACGGTGTTAAAGATCTGGTTCTGGTCGGTTTGGCCGGAATGAAGGACCCTGTTCGTCCCGGGGTTAAGGATGCCATTAAAAAAGCCGAAGGTGCCGGCATCTCGGTAAAGATGTGTACCGGTGATCATAAAAAAACCGCTATGGCTATTGCTAAAGAAGCCGGTCTGGCCAAGAACGAGGAAGAAGTTGTCGGTTTTGATCAAAATGAACTGGAGGAGATGGATCAGGAGGGATTTGCTAAAGCTGTAAAAGAAGCTCTTGTTTTCGCCAGAGTTTCTCCGGATATGAAACAAAAAATAGCGGCGGAGTTACAAGATCAAGGACACCTGATCGCAATGACCGGTGACGGAGTAAATGATGTGCCGGCACTTAAACAGGCGGATGTCGGAATATCTATGGGAATTGCCGGAACCGATCTGGCCCGGGAATCCAGTGATATTGTTTTAACGGATGATAATTTTGTATCCATTATCAATGCTGTAGAAGAAGGGCGGAACATCTTTCGCAATGTTCGAAATGCCAGCGGTTATCTGATAACCGGTAACTTGGCCGAGATATTTATAATACTTAGTATCTTAACAGTTACTTTTACTTTACCTTTAAGACCAACTCAGATACTTTGGATAAACCTGATAACGGAAGGGATCCCGGGAGCGCCCTTAGCGCTGGAACCCGGACGCTCCAGAGTGATGAAAAGAGGCCCTTATTCACGTAAGGAATCCATTATATCTCGTCGAGTTATCGGCTTTGTCGTTTTTAACGCTTTGATAATTACGGCTTTAGCTTTGGCGGTATTTTTCTTCTTTCAGGAGTACAGCCAAGTCAAAGCACAGACGGCCGTATTTACAGTTCTTTCTTTTTCATTATTATTCAATGTTTTTAATATGCGCTCACTGAGTGGATCTTTATTCTCCATCGGATTAACCACCAATCGCTACGTTCTTTATGGAGTTTTAGTTTCAATTTTGGCTCAGTTTACTATTCTCTTTGTCCCGTTATTTAGAGACTGGTTCTATTTGGAAGCCTTGGCTGTTAAAGAGGTTCTTATCTTGGCAGGTCTTTCCGTGCTGGTCTTATTCTTCGGGGAGATCTATAAATGGCTTCGTTACCACAACTAGGATCTCTTCCGGTTCGTTTATATAAATGCTAGAATGTTATCATAAATATAATTTGATCTTAAAACTATGACCAAACTTAAACAAATATATAAATGTAATGTTTGTGGCAACATCGTAGAAGTTCTGCACACCGGATTTGGTGAGCTGGTCTGTTGCGGACAGGCTATGGAGTTACAAGAAGAAAAAGATGAAGATGAAGGCCAAGAAAAACACGTACCGGTTATTGAGCGAACTGAAAAGGGTATAAAGGTCAAGGTTGGTGATGTACCTCATCCGATGGAGGAGGAGCACTTCATAGAATGGATAGAGGTTTCGGTAGATGGCCGCTATTGCCGCAAGTTCCTTAAACCCGGCGACAGTCCGGAAGCCGAATTTGATATAAACGGCGAAAATATCTCCGCTAGGGAATATTGCAATGTTCACGGACTTTGGAAAAGCCAATAACAAAAGAGAACCCCAAAACGAAAAGCACATCAGATTAGACCGCGTTCTGGTTGACCGTGGTCTGGTCAAGTCAAGAGAACGGGCTAAAGAACTTATCAACTCGGGCAAGGTTTTAGTCGGTGACAAACAGGTCCTTAGAGCATCCTTTAAATGTCCAGTTGATGTTGATATCAAAACTTCCGGTTCCGATATACCTTGGGTTTCCAGAGCCGGATCAAAACTGGATAAGGCCTTGAATGTTTGGTCTATAAAAGTAGCCGGTTGTGTTTGTCTTGATATCGGTGCTTCAACCGGCGGTTTTACCGAGGTTCTTTTAAATGCAGGTGCCGAGAAGGTATATGCTCTGGATGTCAGTGAGGATCAGTTAGATAAGGGTCTTCAGAGGCATCATAAAGTGGTTGTCGTTGATGGCTTGAATATTCGGGACGTTGATGCGGATACTTTCTCCGAAAAGTTTGATATTGTTACCGTTGATGTCTCTTTCATATCCTTGGAATATGTGCTACCCAAGCTGAGTTTTTTACTTAAGAAAAACGGAGAAGCGGTTGTTTTAGTGAAACCGCAATTTGAGGTTGGAAAGAAAAGGATCGGAAAGGGAATTGTTCGAGATCCCGTGTTACATCAAGAAGTAGTGGCTAAGGTCAAGACGAAAGCAAAAGAAGAAGGGCTTTATCCGCTTGATCATACCGAGTCTCCCATAAAGGGTGCTAAAGGGAACAAGGAGTTCCTTCTTTATCTTAGACCAAGATCTTCAACTTAAATTATAAATGGAAAAGAAGACTTTCCGGATGCCAAGGATAAGACCCCAAGTGATGAACAAACCGCTAAAGGATAAGATCAAAAAGATGAAGATCGGGTTTAGATCAAATTGCGGCTTTAATTTAAAAATTATCTCCGCTAAAGGCGCCATTATTAAAAAATGAAGAAGGTAGATGTAGAGACTTTCCCGCCCTGCCTTTTCCAAGAGTCTCTGGATCTTAGATCCTTTGCTTATTAAATAAGAATAGAGAATTACTATCATAATGACCGGACCATAGACTAAACGGACATTGAAAAAATCATTGAATGGCTGAAGAGGAAAGGTTAGAAAGTAGGTAAAAACAACCGCTAATGCGAAATAGGAAAAACCCACCGCTTTTATTTTCCCGACCATCTCTTTGGGGTTTTCAAAGAAAAAAGGTTTTAATACCATACCCAGTACTAAAAAGAAAAGGTAAGGACCGAAAAAGGTCAGTCCTCCCAGATATTCTGACAGGCCGAACCAGTGATCTGAGAACAGAAAGTAACTAAAAAGGGAAAAGAAGAAAGAGGCGAATAAAAGTTTAGGCGGGCTGATCCTTTTAACGACCAAAAGGTACCACACTAGGGGGTATATAAAGTAGAGTTGAAAGAGTACCGGTATGAACCAGTAAGGAACCAGAGCACCGCCGGTTGCGAGGTCTTTGAGGGCTGTACCAATAAACTCGGTTAATTTAAAAACTCCCTCTGTCTTGGCATAGGTGGCTAAAAACGAGAAGACGGCATAGGGCAAAAAGAGTCTTTTAACTTTGGGTAGATAAAAACCTTTCAGTGAATTTAAGTTCAGACCTTTAAGAAAAAGAAGAGCTCCCGAGCTTATAAAAAAGATCGGGATAGCAAACCTCATAGCTCGGTTCAGATACTCATTCCATTCCAAAAAAGAGATGGGAAGATCGGTCCCGAAGAATCCTATCAAAGCGGCGGCGTGGATCACTACTACGGCTATTATGGCAACCCCTTTGGCAAGATCAAAAAACGTTGATCTCTGTTCTGCTTTTGTCGTAAACACCTTTCCGTCTATTTGAAGGCCAGATAAAAGACCTTTGCTTTGTAAGAAGGCGATATATACAAGAGAAAGCAGTGTCAGCGAAACTAAACTTAATCCTTCAAGTGCCATTTTAGCTATTTAATTGCAAAACTATTTATATTCTGATCTTGTAGCCTTTTGGTATGGGGGCTTGCGGGTCTATGATCGCCGGATTGGTCTTTTTCAACCATTCTATATCTTTACCGTTCTCTTTAGCTACGTCTAAGAGCGTATTTGCTTGATCTTTGCTCGGTATTAGTATCTCATCATCTTCATTAAGTTTGGTCGGATCCAATTCGGGGTTGGCATCCAAAATATCTCTGTGACTTACACCGGGGTAGTTGAGAGAAATGTTGTAGATATTCTTGTCTTCTTTTTTGAATTTGTGTTTTGTGGCTCGGTTCTCTACGGTCTTGGTTTCAAAATCTAACGGCTCTTCTTGCTTGTCCACGAAACCTTCTTTGATAAGTTCCAACACGGCATTAAATTTTGATGGGTAATTGAGATTTTCAGCCATTCCTTTGATCTTTTCTTTAAAAAGCTCTTTCTTATTTTCCTCAGAGATCGGTATCTTTAGGGTTTGGCCGGCATATATCTTGTTGGGGTCATTAATTCCATTAGTTTGACAGATCTCTTTTTCGCCTAAATTGAATTTTTTAGATATTGATCTTATGTTTTCTCCTTTTCTGATCTGGTGTTCATAATGGTCATTAAGACGGACTTTTTCTTTAATGATGTTTATTTTATTTTCCAGATATTTTAAGAAATTTTCATAGCTGATCTCCCGTTTTTCATTTCGAGCTTCTTTGAGGTATCGCCAAAAATAACCCCCGTTGTAGCCGGAAAGAGCCATGTTCCAGTCTCCACCTCCCGCGTTATAGAGGTCTTTGAGAAGCCGAGCGCAGGCTCCGGCGCTTTTTATAGGGTCCATCCTTTCTTCCAGATTAGAGTGGGCATCTTTAAAATAGGAGGTTTGTAAGCCGTAAGATCTTGCGGTGTCAGGCATGAACTGGTAAGGACCTACGGCTCCGGCGGGGGAGACGGCTTTCATCTGCCAATGCGACTCCGGAATGGCCAGGTAAACGTAATCAGTGGAAACTCCTTTGTTTTTAAATTCATCTTCCAATGAAGGGTACCACTCGCCCATATTAGAGTAAGCGTCTCTCAAACTGTCTCGTAACTCCGGAGTATCTTTATACTTTTCTTTCCAGTGGTTTTTTATCTTTTCCATTGTTTTAAGATCAAGTTTTATAGCTTCTTCTTTGTCATAAGATAATACCTCCGCTAATGATAGAGCATCTTCTTCCACTATTTTTTCCTGCTCCGGAGTTGCCTCTTCTGAGAATTCTTCTTCCGGCTCTCTTATCTCGTCTTCTGCCGAGTCAGTGTCCTCCTCTTCTTCCGAACTCTTTTTTTGGGTCTTTTTTTCCATCAGTTTTAAAAGAGGATGGCTCAAGACCATACTTCCCGCAAGTATGGCGCTTTTTTTTAAAAATCTTCTGCGGCTGGGATCAAAATCATCCTCACTTTCTTTTATCTTCTGATATTGGTTTTCCTTATTTTTTTTTCTAAACCTCTCAAACATACTAATTTTTTATTAACACCGAACTTCCGGCGACCCAGCCGGTGGTCCAGCACAACTGCAGTGAGTAGCCGCCGGAAGGGCGGTTTATGTGTAAAACATCACCGGTTAAATAGAGATCGGGTAATAACTTGGAACGCATTGATCTGGTGTCCACTTCTTTCAGGTCCACTCCTCCGTCGGAAGTAATAGCCCAGTCTGAACCCATAGTTCCTGTTACTGTTAAAGGCATAGCTTTCATTATATCAGCTAATCCGTTTCTTTCTTCTTTACTGACGCTGTGGATCTTTTTTTCTCTGAGTTCCAGAGGGTAATGTGATAGTACGGCTTCACTTAAAGACTCCGGCATCAACTCCGATAAGACGTTCTTAAGCGCTTTGTTCTTATTCTTTTCAAAAATATTGACCAAACGTTTTCTTAAACTACCGGTGTCGGTGTCGGGGTACATATCTATCTCGGCAGGAACCGGTCCTTGGGAGAGAAGTTTTTTTACCGAACGCGAAGCATTGAGGACCAAAGGGCCGGAAAGCCCGAAATGGGTGAAAAGGATCTTGCCGGTTTCGGAAAATTTACCTTCTTTTTTGGTTAAGTCGGTCCCGAAAGTTATTTTCATAAAAGATAAAGTGGCACCGGATGATCTCTTTACCCAGTCCTCTTTTACTACCAAAGGCACCAGATCCGGAGACGGGGAGTGAACGGTGTGTCCCAAACTCTTTAACCACTTTAATCCCTCGCCGGTGGAGCCGGTTTCCGGATGAGAGGTTCCTCCGGTCGCAATTATGTAACTGTCGGCGGTAAAGACCTCGTTGGCGGTCTCAATTTTCACAACACGGCCGTTGTTTGTTTTTATGCCTTTTACGGGAGATTTGGTTAAGACCGTGACGTTGTTTTTAGACATATATTTTTTAAGTGCTTTTAAGACATCTGATGCTTTTTGTGAATCAGGAAAAGCTCTTTTTCTGGCCTCAACTACTATCGGAAGACCAAGCCCTTCAAAGAACTTCCAAGAGTCCTCCATTCCATGTTGAGAGAAAGGTGAGTGTAAAAAAGGTTTGGCCTCTCCGTATTGTGAAAGCAGTTTTTCTTTATTTTCTTCTGCCTGAAAGATATTGCATCTACCGCCTCCGGTTAAGAGTAGCTTTTGTCCCGGTTCACGATTTTTCTCAAGGAGTAGGACTCTAGCCCCCCGCTCGCCGGCCCTGCCGGCGGCCATCATTCCGGAAGGGCCACCTCCGACCACTATCACGTCCCAATGTCTGTCCTGATCGCCTTTTTGTTCCTTTTTTGGCATTTTTTCATCTTAACATAACTTTTGTGATAGAATACTTTCTATGATATGGCAGGATGTAGTACTTTCGGTAGGTCAGTGGGTCTTTATTCTGGCGCTTCTGCCTTCCATATTTAGTAGTGAAAAACCGGCTATCTTGACCAGTTTAATAACCGGTTTGGTCTTAGCGGTCTTTGCTTTTACTTTCTATACTTTAGAACTTTGGGCGTCCGCAGTATCAACCGCTTGTGTCAGTTTTACCTGGGCGATACTGGTCTTTCAAGCCTTGAAGATAAGAAGAAATAAAAATGTTCAACCGAACCAAAAACGTTAGACTGTCGGTAATAAAAGAAGTTGAGCTCGAGGCATCCAAGTACCCCGATGCTATTTCTTTGGCTCAAGGTATTCCCGATTTTGACACTCCGGCTTTTATAAAAAGGAGAGTGGAAAGAGCTTTGAAAAGAGGAGTGGTAGCCAAATACTCTCTTTCTCCGGGACTGCCGGAGTTAAGGGAGCTGATAGAAGAGTCTCTGGAGCAAGAGAATATGTACTTTGACTGGGAAAAAGAGATACTGGTCACGGCCGGTTCCATAGAAGGTATAACGGCTACCATAATGGCCATAACCGATCCCGGCGATGAAGTTATTATTCCGGAGCCGACGTATACCAGCTATCGGGAGGTCATCAATCTTTCGGGTTGTCAGCCGGTCTTTGTCCCTTTGGATGAGCAAAATGGTTGGAGTTTTGACGTTGAAAGATATAAAGATTCAATAACTGAAAAGACCAAAGCCATCTTTTATTGCAATCCCAACAATCCCACCGGAACTATATACACCAAGAGGCAACTTTTGGAACTGGCAGATCTGGCTGAAAAATACGATCTTTTTTTGATATCCGACGAAGTCTATAAGGATTTCATCTATGACCGGAAAGATTTTTTCTCACTGGCCGAGATACCGGAGTTGAGAAAGAGGGTCATTAGAATATTTTCTTTCTCCAAGGCCTTTGCGATGACCGGTTGGCGGGTTGCTTATCTGCATAGTGATGAAGATAACGTCAAAGAGATCATAAAAGTTCATGACAGTTTAGTAACCTGTGCGCCGGTCATCTCGCAGTATGCCGCTATGGGGGCCTTGGAGATAGAGGAAGGAAAAGTAGATGATTTCACCAGGGAATATAATAAAAGACGTAAGCTGATCTGTGAAAGACTAAAAAGACTGGATAATGTCTTTACTTTCGTCAGGCCTGATAGTGCTTACTACATTTTTCCCAAGATAGACCCAAAAATATCCGAGGTTATGAAAAGAGATGGTGTTTCATCGCCATTAAATGATAACGGAGTCGTCAATTCAAAGAAATTTAGCTTTTGGTTACTGGATAAAGTTCAGGTTGCTACGGTGCCGGGATCGGCCTTTGGTCCAAACGGGGAAGGGCATATCAGGATGAGTTTTGGCAGAACCGTTAAGGATATAAACGACTCTTTTGACAGAATGGAGGATCTTTTTAAAAATGCTCACATATGAAAAGGGTACTAAAGATATTTTTAAAATATTACCTTAAGGTGGTAACAAAGTTGGCTCTCTTTGTTCACCGACCGACCGTAATTGCGGTTGCCGGAAGTACTAATAAGAACTTCACTAAAAGGGAAATAAAGAAACGCTTACAGGACGCCGGTCTCAAGGTGCGAGCTAATCCTAAGAACTTTAATACCGAGATAGGTCTGCCTTTGGCGATCTTAGATCTGCAAAGCGGATATAATGAATACCAGGATTGGTTACCGGCTCTTTTTACCGCCCCCTTAAGGATATTTCAAAGAAATTTCCCTGATCATTTAGTACTTGGCCTGGGAACTTCCGATGAAGGTGATATGAAGTATCTGCTCTCCATAGTAAAACCGGACATTTCGGTCATAACCGAAATAACCCAGAGATATAAAGAAGGCTTTTCCGATATGGATAATTTGGTTCAAGAATATCGTACTTTGGCGGATCGTACCCGCTCCGGTGGCCTTTTGATACTAAATGCTGATAATTACCGCGTTAAGGATATAGGTAAAGGAGTGGGAAATAAAAAAGTTATTTATTTCGGATCCAATGGAAACGCCGATATTCGCATAACAAAAGCAGAAAAGAATGAGACCGGTCAAAGACTGGTCTTCCGCTACGGGGAAAAGGAAGAAGTTGAACAGATCAATCGGTTTGGCAGGCATCATTTGCACGCTTTCCTTATCGGTTTCATAATTAAAAAAGAACTTGATAAAAAATAGTCTATGGACATAGCTTTAGTAAAGGTGTCATTCTTAAAAACCCTGAGAGGTTTCCGTAAATTTATGCCGGTGGTCCTGGGCGTTTTTATGCTGGTCAGTTTGCTTTTTACGGCTGTGCCTAAAAAGTTTTATTTAGGTGTTTTCACTGAGAACAACATTCTGGACTCCTTTTTGGGAGCTCTCTTTGGTAGCGTCGCGGTTGGTAATCCGGTGGTCAGCTATGTTATCGGGGGAGAGTTGTTGTCTCAAGGGATAACCCTGGTTGCCGTTACCGCTTTTATTCTGTCGTGGATAACTGTCGGGATCTTTCAGTTGCCGGTTGAGGCAATGACCTTGGGCAAGAGATTTGCATTTTTGAGAAATGCACTCAGTTTTTTAACTGCTCTGGTTATTGCTATTTTGACTGTCATAACTCTATCATTCTTATGATCGCGAAAATTAAAAAAAGAATAAGCGGTGGATCCATCTTTCTTTTAACTGTGGTTTTACTCTATCTTATCGTGGGAGTAGCGGATCCCGGTATGACACAAGAAGCACTGGTTTATTTTTTGAAGATCTTGAAAGATGTTGCTCCCATATTTGCCACAGTTTTTCTCTTGATGTTTTTGTTCAATCTTTTTTTGGATGAGAAAAAAATGGCGAAATTCTTGGGAGAAAGTGCCGGAATAAAGGGTTGGTTCATCTCGGTCATCGGAGGAGTTCTTTCTATGGGGCCGATAGAGATGTGGTATCCTCTTTTAGGCGATATGCAAAAAGGAGGTATGAAAAACTCTTTTATAGCAACGTTTCTTTATAACAGAGGTATTAAGTTGCCGCTTCTGCCGATGATGGTACATTACTTTGGTCTGCCTTTCACGGTGGTACTGACATTTTATATGTTGGTTTTTTCTGTTATAAATGGAATATTACTAGATAAAATTTTAAAATTATGAAAATAGCAGTTGCCTCAGTGCAAAATGATAAAAACTCCGAAGTTAGCGATATTGCCGGTCGCGCTCCTTACTATCTCATCTTCAATGAAGAACTGGAGCTTGTGGGGTCTTTTGAAAACCCTTTCGCCGAACAGAGAGGCGGGGCCGGAGTGGCGGTTGCCAAAATGCTTGCTGAAAAAGGGGTGGATATGGTCATCGCCGGTACTTTTGGAGAAAAAATGAAAGCCACCCTGGAATCGGAAGATATAGAATATCTTGAAAAAAATGGCCCTGTTTTAGATACCCTGGAAGAGAAAACAAAAGGAGACGAACCTGAATAACTTCTTTGGTTTGAAAGTTTCGTTTAGTGATATAATTTGTTCGTTATCTGGTCTAAAGGGCTAATTTCCTTTTGGTGGTAATGTTGTTGCTGTCTGTTGCAGAGTTATTCATCTTGCTTGTCGGGAACTTTTTTATCAATGGCGGGAGAAGGTATCTTAATTTTAATAAGAATACCGGAATGTTAACCGTAGAACTTAAAAAAAGAGGTAAAGTCAATTTGGTATGATAAAAGAAACTTTTGATCAAGTAACTGGTGGCTCTTCTTTGCCGGATCATATCCAAAAGATAGTAGAGCTTACCGGCGTTGAGGTTGAACACGTTAACGATTCCCTCGGAGGAAGAATGTTGGGCCGGATCTTGGGTAGATAAAGAACCTTAAAAGAGGGGTTTTTATGAAGTCGCTCATAATATACACATCAATTCATAACGGTAACACCGAAAAGGTGGCGCATACCATCGGATCGGTCTTAAGCGCTGATGTTTCAAAGTTAGGTAAAGCAACAGCTGAAGACGTCAGAAAAGCTGACCTTGTCGGTTTTGGCTCCGGAATATACTTCTCGACATTTCATAAAGGACTTATAAAATTCATAGATGAGTTACCGAAAATGGACGGTAAGAAAGTATTTATCTTTTCCACTAGCGGTTTAAGGAAAGGATCGTTCTTGAACAGAGGTCATCGTCACATAAAGAGAAGGTTGAAAAACAAAGGTTTTCAGGTTATCGGGGAATTTGATTGTCGTGGTTATGACGCCTTTGGGCCATTGAGTTTTTTAGGTGGCCTGAATAAAGGAAAACCCGATAAGATGGATCTTAAGAATGCTGAAAAGTTCTCACAGAAGATCTTAAAAGAACAAAAAGCCGACTATTAAAGCCGGCTCTTTGTATTGAAGCTCACCAACGCTATTTTGTAACTTTATAAACCTTGTCATTTTCTTTGGCGCGATCATCTATCTTAATGGCGACCTCTTCTCCTTTTCCGGCTTTAGCGATGTCTTCCCCATCTATCTGCATAGAGTTAACTGTCTGTTCAAACTCTCTATTGCCTCCTTTGACCTTGATAACATCTTCCAAGGAAAGCTCATCCAACAGCCTTACCACCATTACCTGAGCTTTATTGAAGAAATGGATAACTTCTCCTATTTGTTTTTCCATATGAGTTTTTGGGATTGGTTGATAAACCGACCTCCGCTTCTTTAATAAAGATATCAAAATTTCTCTATGAAGCAAAGATGTATGTTAAAATTCAAAAAAATTAAAAGCTAAATTATTTTTTTATGGAATGTCAAAAACAGGAAAATCTCAAAGAATGTCCTTGTACTTATCCCGGATGTCCCCGAAAAGGGATCTGTTGCGAGTGTATTAAGCACCATCGTGAAAGAGGAGAACTACCGGCTTGTTATTTCTCCGAAGAAGCGGAAGCCGGTTTTGATAGATCTATAGAGAAATTCATCTCCGATCAAGACCGTTAGAGAAAGTGTGATCTTGAATAGTTTTATGGCCTCATATTGATTTGAGAAGATCTGAAGGGCTCTAAGGTGGCTTGTTGTTTAGTATGTTATAATTGACATATATAATTGCCACCAATATGAAAGACGAAAGAACAGATTCAAGATCCTCTATATCAGAAGAACGTCAGATGTACCTTGACGGTCATGCCTATTCGCTTATCGCTTATACCGCTAAGAGCAAGAGTTTTTCATCATTTTTAAAAACATATATTGACGTTTATCTTTCCGATCACAGCTACGGGGAACTCCGGTCGGAAAATCGGTTCTCTAAGTCATTAATACCCAGAAACGATCAAAATGCCCGAGAAAGAACTTTTTGGTTGCTTAGTGAAATCACCCTTGAGGGCAGAGAGACAAAAGCCGGATATACCTTGAAAACTTGGAGCAAAATGAACGAAGAGCCCCAAGATCTGGTAATTGGTATTGTTGGATTAGCGATCATTGGCCCCACTTTTGGTATTATTAATAAAAAGAAAAAACTGGATTCTTTGCAGATCATTTTTTCTGAAAAAGATCTGGAGAAATGTTCGGTTTCCGACTATATTGGTCTGGCACATTCCGCTTCTTTAGAGCTTGTATCGGAGTCTTTGGCTTTGGTTGACGGTAATTTTCATCGCTTAGAACCGGATCTTCAGTACTGGTTTGTATCGGATCGCTCATTACGGTTGGGTGTGATCAAAGAAAAAGATCTTTTAGACGTGAGTAGGAACCTAAACGAGCAAGGGATCCCACACTGTTATTCTAAAGACGCAAACGGAAGAAGTGCTATATCGATATCACCGGCTGTTAGGTTCAATATCTATGAAGACCTAGATGCCGAGGATCTGGGTCAGACCAATACTGTTAAACAGAACTGAATAAAAATATTTTTATTACAATACGTGGAAAAAATGATTGTAATTTAAACACTGACCCTCAGGGCGTTTTCTCGAGGTATTTTTTACTAGTCGGAAGATCTTTTTTCTTTAATGCCATCTTTAGTGTTAAAATAAGATCGTTTATTGCAATAATTGACCAGTACTATGAAAGAACTAAACAAAGTATGGATTGACGGTGAATTTGTTGACTGGCATTCCGCTCAAGTTCACGTATTAACACACGGCTTGCATTACGGCTCGGCCGTCTTTGAAGGGATCAGGGCTTACAAAACCGAAAATGGCAGTGCAGTTTTTAGACTACCGGAGCATATTGAAAGATTTTTTTATTCCGCTTCCTGTCTAGGGCTTAAGATCCCGTTCTCAAAAGCAGAGACAAAAGAAGCGATCCTGGAACTCATAAAGATCAATAAAGAAAACGAGTGCTATATCAGACCTGTGGCTTTCTTTGGTTACGGTAAAATGGGTCTAAATCCGGAAGGCGCTTCTGTTAAAACAGCGATCATCAACTGGCCGTGGGGAGCTTACCTTGGTGGCGAAGATCCGGTCAGTACGGTCATCTCTGACCATATCAGACCGCACCCTGATTCAACGGTTATGGACGCTAAGATCTCCGGAACCTATTCCAACTCGATCTTGGCCAGTCTTTCCGCCAAAGAAGCCGGTGCCGATGAAGCGATACTTTTGGATTTTGAAGGGTTCGTCGCGGAAGGTCCCGGCGAGAATATTTTTATGGTAAAGAACCATAAACTTTATACTCCGACGAAAGGAACGATACTCCCCGGAATTACCAGAGAAAGTGTTATTGAGATAGCCGAAGACATGGGAATAGACGTAGAAGAAAAAAGAATAAAACCGGAGGAAATAAAGTCGGCAGACGAAGTATTTTTCACCGGAACCGCGGTAGAGGTCTGTCCGGTTGGCCAAATTGACGGAGTTCTAATAAACCAAGGAGAAGTCGGAGAGATAACAAAGGAAATAAAGAGGACCTATGCGCAGACCGTACGCGGGAGGGAAAACAGATACTTAAAGTGGCTTACATTTGCCTAAATTATGGAAATAATTCAAACCGATACTTTGATCATAGGTGGCGGTGCCGCAGGCTTGAACGCGGCCCTAAATCTAAATAAAAGCAAAGTTACCCTAGTGGAAAAAGGCGGTTCCAATTCGGTCATTTCTCCTTGGAATCTGATGATAAAACCGGAGGAGGAAATAAGAGAGAAGATCATAAAAAACGGACACCAAATGAGTGACCCGAAAATAGTGGATGCATTTCTCAAAGAATACAGCCGATCAGTGGAAGATCTTAAAGAAATGGGAATTGACCTCAGGAGATCTAACATCGGTATGGTGCCTCGCTATTCCTTTCCCGGATCTGAGGTCAGGAAGATATTTATAGAAAAATTAAAAGATAAAAACACTAACTTTTTACAAGGCGAGATAGTAAAGTTTTTATTAAACGAAAACGGCAGTATCGTCGGGGCGGAATTTTCACCGACTTCATCATCAACTCGGGTAAGGATCTTCTTTAACTTTCTGATCCTAGCCTCCGGCGGCTTGGGAGGTTTTTTTGATCATAAGACCGGTAGTTCCGATTCCGACGGAAGTATTCTGGCACTTTCTTTTGAGGCGGGATCACAATTGAGAGATATGGAATTTTTTATGTTCCATCCCTTCTTGATAGTAGACAAGAGACTCCCCCGAGCTTTGATCTCCGGAGATATTTTGGCAAAAATGGAGTACATAGATGAAAACGGAAACAACTTCCTGTCAGAAAAGGTCTCACAAGCACTTAAGAATAACGAACACCACCATATATTTCATGAGATGACAAAAGAGTTCTATCTGCAGTCCTTAAAAAGTAAAATATTCGGAAAACTTACCTGTTCTCATCAATGGTTTGAAAAGTACAAAATGGAAAATGAGTTCGGTTATGTGTTTCAAAATTTTACCAAAAGTGAGTTGGATCAGATAGAGATCTACCCCGCCTTTCACTTTTCGATCGGAGGTTTAGTAATAGATGAGAACGGACAGACCAATCAAGAAAATGTTTACGCCGCGGGTGAGATAACCGGCGGACTCCATGGAGGAAACAGAATAGGAGGTCTTGCTATACTGGAAGCATTGATATTCGGCAAAAGAGCAGCTCTTTCTATTAACAAAAGAGAAGTAAAAGAAGTACAGGTTCCTGATGAAATTCGGGAACTGGGTGATCTGGGAATATCAAAAGAGATAAAGAATAAAGTTTGGCGATCACTGGGGCCTATAAAGAGAAAGGACGAACTTGAGGAACTGAAAAAGCTTTTGAGTTCAAAGACAAACCTTACTTCACAAGAGAGGTTGTTGAGTAAGATCGTGGAGATCTGCCTTTTACGTAAAGAGTCGGTGGGTCTTTTCTACAGAGAAGACCTGCCTTCGGCGGAAACCGCCGAACCGTCGTTTTTAATAGATGGTAATATTTATTTTGGCAATGAAGAACAAAGATAAAAAACCCGTTATCGGGATAGTGGGAGGCAAAGGAAAGCTTGGTAGATGGTTTAACGACTTTTTCATCAACGAAGGTTTCGAGGTCTTGATATCAGATACCAAAACCTCTATTTCCAATAAACATCTGGCGGAAAGGTCTGATATCGTCATAGTCTCCGTCCCTATAGTAAAGACTGTGGAAGTTATTAAAGAGATCAAGGACTTCGTTAGGGCGGATGCTTTACTCTGCGATGTGGCCTCTTTGAAGTCCAAACCCGTAGAAGCCTTAAAAAAAGCAAAATGCGGTACCCTCGGAATGCATCCTTTGTTCGGGCCTCTGACCTTGAGCTTATCAGGTCAAAACATTGTCTTTTGTCCCGTGGTTAATAACAGATGGTCTGAATTTTTAGAGAAGCTCTTTAAACACCACGGAGCAAACATAATAAAGATCTCACCCGAGGAACACGACAGACAGATGGCAATGATCCAAGCTCTTACTCACTTTTCCAATATCTCTCTTGCCAGGACGGTCTATTCCGAAAAATGGGAACTCAATTCTGCTTTTTTTACTCCCGTCTTTCGACTTCAGAGTCTGATCATGGGAAGAATACTGGATCAGAGAGCGGAACTTTTGGCGGAGATCGAGATGGAAAACCCGTACTTTCCGGAAATACTATCCAGATTTGAAAAAGAACTCTCGGACTTAAGTAACAGTGTCAGAGATAAGGACGTCAGATCGTTCGTTAATAATTTCAACAGAACATCAAAACATCTGGATTCTTTCAAAAAAATAGCGGAAACAAGATCAGCCGAGATCTTGCGCCTACTGGAAACACAGCCGTTAAAGGTCAGAAAGAAGAAAAAGACCGAGATCGACCTTAAGAATATAAAGGTGGGTTTCTTAGGTCCTCGCGGGACCTTTTCCGATGAGGCGGCCGGTAAAATATTCTCTTCAGAAAGCGAACCGGTTCCAGTTTCAACAATAAAGGATGTTTTTGAAAAGGTGAACGGTCATGAGATAGACCTCGGAGTTGTTCCCATAGAGAACAGCAGTACCGGTATTGTTTCCGAGACCATACACAACCTGATCAACTACCCCTTAAAGGTAACCGGTTCTTTTGATCTGCGGGTTCACCAATGTCTTTTAAGCAGAGGGAAGAGTCAGAAAGAGATAGATGTCATCATAACTCACGAACAGGCCCTTTCTCAGTGTCAGGTCTGGCTGGAGAAGAATCTTCCAAACATCAAAAAACAGGGGGCATCCAGTACGATAACTCCAATAATGGAAAGAGGCGAGAAAAAAGTCGGTTTCATTGCTCCCCAAAAAGCATCAGAGATCTACGATCTGAATATTTTGGCGGAGAATATCGAGGACAACAAAGACAACTACACAAAGTTCTATGTTATCTCTAACGATATTCATAAAGACCTCCGAAAAAAATTAAATGCTGAAAAAACAGTAATGCTGTTTGCGGTCTACGACCGAGTTGGAATACTCAGAGATATTTTAGACGTTTTCACAAAAAACAAGATAAATCTAACCTCTCTGCAGTCCATTCCCGCACAACTAAGGGTCTGGGACTACGTATTCTTCGTTGAGGCCGAGAGTTCATACTTCTCTCCCAAGACCAAAAAGGTCATAAAAGAACTTGAAGAATACTGCTCGGTAATAAGGGTCATCGGAGTGAGCTAGGTATGTAATACATATACAGCTTACTCTATTAAAATGTCTAAATTTGTGGCAAAATAAGGTCAAATGACACAGAAGGAAAAGAAAGAGTTAGACTACTCAGTCGCAATGCTAAAGAAACAGCTATGGAAGGTAGCCGACACTCTGCGAGGCAAAATGAATGCCGATGAGTACAAGGATTACATCCTAGGGTTTATTTTCTATAAATACCTCTCCGAACGACTGAGAAAGTACGTTGATGATAAACTGCTGGTCAAAGAGGATTTTCGGTTCCGGGATATCCAAGAAAACACCGAAGAAGGCAGGAAGTATTTGGAGCATATCAGAGAAGCTTGTCTGGATTATCTCGGTTACTTTCTCCAACCCTCCGAACTGTTTGTCTATCTTATCCAAAAAGGTAAAGGGGAGATAGACGGACAGGACTCCTTTATCTTAGAGGATCTCAAGAACATCTTAAACAGTATCGAGCAAACCTCAGCCGGCACCGAAAGCGAGGATGATTTCAAAGGTCTGTTTGACGACCTGGATCTTACTTCCTCCAAGTTGGGTCGAGGTGAGAACGAAAAGAACGAAGTGGTGGTAGAGATCCTCAGCCATCTTGCCGAAATAGAATTTCACTTAAACGGCAATGATCTTCTTGGTGACGCTTATGAATATCTGATCGGCGAGTTCGCCGCTGGCTCCGGGAAAAAAGGAGGTGAGTTCTACACTCCCGCTCAGGTATCTAAACTTTTAGCAAAAATTGTCACTACCGACAAAAAGCGCATTAAAAGTGCCTATGACCCTACCTGCGGTTCCGGTTCGCTCCTTCTGCGTCTCAACGAATTTACCGAGGTAACCAAGTACTACGGTCAAGAGCTCAACCAAACCACCTACAACCTTGCTCGGATGAATATGATCCTTCACGGGATCCATTTCAAGGACTTTGAGATCCGCCAAGGAAACACTCTAACCGATGATGCTCATCCCGACCTCAAAGCCGAAGCAGTGGTGGCTAATCCACCTTTCTCGGCCAAATGGAAAGGGGATAGTGATCCGACTTTAGCTCATGATGAACGATTTTCACAGTACGGCCGACTGGCCCCCAAAAGTGCCGCTGACTACGCCTTTGTTACTCATATGATCCATCACTTATCCGAAAACGGCGCAATGGCGGTAGTATTACCGCATGGTGCCTTGTTTCGATCAGGAGCTGAAGGGCACATCCGTAAACACATTATAGAAAAGCAAAATTATCTGGACGCTGTGATTGGTCTGCCACCGAACCTCTTCTACGGCACCTCCATTCCGGCCACTGTTATGGTCTTTAAAAAATGCCGCCAAGATGACGACTGCGTGCTGTTCATTGACGCTTCTAAAGAGTTCGAGAAAAGCCGCAATCAAAACTTCTTGACTGATGAAAATGTTGAGAAGATCTTTAAGACCTACCAAGAGCGCCGAGATGTTGAAAAATACGCCCACTGTGCTCCGCTCGATGAGATCCGTGAGAACGACTACAATCTCAACATTCCGCGGTATGTCGATACCTTCGAGGAAGAAGAGCCGATTGATCTTGATGAGGTGGCTCAGGAGCTCAAGGAGGTCAAGTCCAAAGAAAAGGAGCTTCAAGACAAGATCACCGGCTTTTGTGAGGAGTTAGGGATAGATAAGCCGTTTTAACATATGAATTTACAAGAATTAAAAAACAAAATTATACGGGAAGAATTAGAGATCGGCGAAGATTACGGTGAGATCTTTTCTTTTATTGATTTTGCGAATGTAAATAAATGGTTTGAGGATGATAAGCAGGACTGGAACAATAAACCTCTAGAAAGTAACGAGAAGCTAGAGATTGATGTGCAGAAACTTAAGATTTTTGGCGATGTTTTCAGTAATCGTGTTCGTATCTATTATGGGCAAGACTTGAGGAACTCAAAGTCTCAGTCGTTTACATATTTTCTTAGAAAGGTATTTAATAATAAGGTTGTGACTAAAGACCTGCAAAGGATTAAACATTACCTGGATAATATACCTCAAGAGCAGCTTCCTTTTACTTCAACTGATAAGCAGGGTTATAGATATATTGAGATACACAAATGCAATTTTGATGTTGAGATATCTGTAGATGCTATCAAGATGATAGACCATTACGACACATTCTGCATTTTCTCAGGAGATGCTGATTTCGTGTATCTGAATAATTTTCTACGAAAGAAAAAGAAGAAGGTGATCATTTTCAAATCAGGACATATTACCAATCTACTAAGGCGGTCTGCTGATCTGATTATTAATGCCCAGAGAGTAAAGAAACACATTGCTCGCATAGAAAAAACGAAGACCTGACGAGGTCAGGTCTTCGTGGTTGGTTTTCCCGAATTAACCTCGGGTAGGTATCTAAAATATAGCAGAAGTTTGGAAAATAATCAAGATTTTATCCACAAGAAAAAAATTGATATATATATATAAAGATCAAACCAGCTCATATTTTTTGCTAAAAGAATATGGAAATTGATATCATAATTTTACAAAGTTGAAATTATTTTGAAAGGTTGAGATATTTCAAAAATTGCATATTTTGCTGCGATTGGTAAGATGAAGCCCTATGTCACTTTCAATAGGAATCGTCGGACTGCCGAA
>JBKHAI010000013.1:0-19772 GCA_046542915.1 Minisyncoccota bacterium
CCCCCTTGCAAAAACTTGCTTTTTCCTATATTTTGTACTAACCTGTTTCCTATCGTGAAAGAATAGGTTTTACGTTACAGATTCAGTGGATCAAATAATAAGTAATTAAATAAATGAAAAATTAAATTTTTATGGCAACCATAAACCAATTAGTAAGAAAAGGAAGGGAAAAAGTTCGGAAAAAACCGAAGGCGGTAGCGTTGGGACGTGGTTTTAATACTCGCAAAAACAAACCAACCTACTATCCCTCGCCGTTCAAAAGAGGGGTCTGTGTCAAGGTTACCACTAAAAATCCTAAGAAACCTAACTCTGCTATCCGAAAGGTCGCCCGTGTCAGATTAACTAACGGTATGGAGGTGACCGCTTATGTTCCCGGAATCGGACATAACTTGCAGGAACACTCGGTAGTTATGGTCAGAGGCGGACGAGTGAAGGATATTGGTCTGCGTTATACTATAGTTAGAGGCAAATACGATGCCACCGGAGTTGAAGGTCGGAAACAAAGTAGAAGTCGTTACGGTACTAAAAAGAGTTAATATATGAGAAGACCAGTCAAAAAAAGGCCTCAAGTTGAACCGGAATATCGTTACCAGTCTCAAAAACTGGCCAAGTTCATAAATTATATTATGCTTGACGGTAAAAAACATACCGCTCGCCGAGTTGTTTATATGGCTCTTGAGGACATAAAGAAAGAAGCCGGGGTTGAAGATCCTATGGAAGTTTTTTATGCCGCCCTTCATAATGCCAGTCCGGTTATGGAAGTACGTTCCAGAAGAGTCGGAGGTGCCAGTTATCAGGTTCCGCGCGAGGTTCGCCCGGAAAGAAGGCAAACTCTGGCTATGAAATGGATCATTGCCGCCGCCAGATCCAGAAAAGGATCGCCGATGTATAAAAATCTTTCTTCGGAATTGATACAGGCCAGCAATAACGAAGGCGAAGCGGTCACTAAGAAGGAGAATACCCACAAAATGGCAGAAGCAAACAAGGCCTTTGCTCATTTTGCTTGGTAAATTTAACGGGATCTTTTCCCGTTCTTATATTTAATTTTTATTATTAACTAAATAGTATGGCAAGGGATTTTCCATTAGAAAGAGTAAGAAATTTTGGTATAATAGCGCATATTGACGCCGGTAAGACCACTACCACGGAAAGAGTGCTGTTTTATACCGGAATTTCGCATAAAATAGGTGAGACCCACGAAGGTGAGGCCATAATGGACTGGATGGCTCAGGAAAAAGAAAGGGGTATAACCATAACTTCCGCCGCGACAACCGCCTTTTGGTCCCCTAGTTGGGTAGAGGATAGGAAGGATAAAGAGAAACAGTTTCGTTTTAATATCATCGATACTCCCGGTCACGTTGATTTTACCGTGGAAGTAGAACGTTCAATGAAGGTCTTGGACGGAGGTGTTGTCGTTTTTGATGGAGTGGCCGGAGTTGAACCGCAATCGGAGACCGTTTGGAAACAGGCCGACAAATACAAGGTGCCGAGGATCTGTTTTGTTAATAAGATGGACAGAACCGGTGCCAGTTTTGAGTATTCTTTTAAAACCATCACTGACAGATTAAATCCCAATGCTGTCAGAGGTCAAATACCAATAGGAGAAGGAGAAGACCATAAAGGGGTTATAGATCTTTTAACCAGGCAGGCTTATTATTTTGAAGGAAAAATGGGTGAGGATCTAAGGCCTTCCGAGATACCCGCTGAATACAAAGAAAGAGTTGAAGAACTTCGGAATGAACTTTTGGAAAAGGTGGTGGAAAACGATGAAGAGCTAATGGAAAAGTTTTTGGAAAACAAGGAGGACTTGTCCGTTGAAGAGGTCAAAAAGGTTTTGAGGAAAGCCGTTTTAAATAACGATATAATACTGGTCCTTTGCGGGTCGGCGCTTAAGAACATCGGCGTCCAGATACTGCTTGACGCTGTTATAGATTATCTTCCATCACCGATCGATGTTCCGCCCGTGACCGGATTTCACCCCAAGACCGGCGAGGAGGTTACCAGGAAAGCCGCTGATGACGAACCGTTTGCCGCTTTGGCTTTTAAACTGCAGACCGATCCTTACGTAGGTCAGTTAACCTATTTCAGGGTCTATTCGGGAAAACTTAAGGCCGGCTCTTATGTATATAACGTTTCCAAAGGGGTAAAAGAAAGAGTCGGAAGGGTTGTTCGTATGCACTCTAACCACCGAGAGGAGGTTGAGGAGGTTTACGCCGGTGAGATAGCTGCCGCTGTGGGATTGAAACAGACCATAACGTCCGATACTTTGTGCGACGAAAATAACTTAATAGAGCTTGAAAAGATAGAGTTTCCGGAACCGGTTGTTTCTATGAGAATAGAGCCCAAGACCAAAGCCGATCAAGAGAAAATGGGTATTGCTCTAAGCCGTCTTTCGGCCGAGGATCCCACTTTTAAGGTCACCAGTTCCGATGACACCGGAGAAACGGTCATCTGGGGAATGGGAGAGTTACATCTGGATATTATCGTGGACAGGATGAAACGTGAATTTTCCGTGGAAGCGGCAATAGGAAGACCGCAAGTGGCTTATAAAGAGACCATAACCGGCTCGGCCGAGGCGGAAAATAAATACATCAAGCAAACTGGAGGTCGTGGTCAGTACGGTCATGTTAAGATATTTATCAAACCTCTTGAAAAACAAGATGAAGATGCCAAAGTGCCGAAGAACGTCAGCAGAAGAGACGGATTTGAGTTCATAAATTCCATTAAAGGTGGAGTAATTCCGCAAGAATTTATTCCGGCAGTGGAAAAAGGTGTTTATGAAGCGATGGGAAGGGGGGTTTTAGCCGGCTATCCGATGACCGATGTTTCTTGTGAGCTTTTGGACGGTACTTTCCACGAAGTGGACTCTTCCGAGATCGCCTACCACATAGCCGCATCGCAGGCCTTTAAAGAAGCGGCTTCTAAGGCGAAACCGGTTTTACTTGAGCCGGTGATGAGAGTTGAGGTGGTGACACCGACCGAGTTCATGGGTGATGTTAACAGTGACTTGAGTTCAAAGAGAGGGCAGATAGAAAAGATGGAAGAAAGAGGTCATACCGATACGGTCATACACTCCTTTGTGCCGCTTTCTGAGATGTTCGGCTACATAACTCAACTTCGTTCTATGACAGCGGGCAGAGCGAACTTTACTATGGAATTTGATCATTACGCTATCGTACCTCGCAACGTGGCTGACGAAGTTATTTCTTCTAGGGGTAAATAGTTATTGTTAGTCGGAGTGATCTTTATTCCATTGTCTTGATCGGGTTTGTGTCCGTGGATAAAATGTGGAGTATCTGTGAAAAGTAAATCAGGATCACCAAATTAAAAGGCTATAAAATAACCTTTATTTTAGGCGATTTTGTCTGATGTAATGTCCTTAATAGAAAAATATCCGCTTTGTTGACATTTTATTGTTTCTTCTGCTAGTATTCTAGCACGACGGTGAATTTGACGCCGTCGAAATGTTTTGCTTTATTTATTTTGCAAACGATCCAGAGAGTAAATTATTTTCTTGGTTTATTAATTACAAACCGTAAACTTTGGAAAGTGAAGGCCGTCGTTGTTCAAAACCAAAAAAGCTTTAATTAATTATTAATAATTTAAAAATAATATAAAAATATGGTAGAGTTTGATCGTACAAAACCACATGTTAACATCGGAACCATTGGTCACGTGGACCATGGTAAGACCACTTTAACCGCGGCTATACTTAAGACGCTGCAGGCTTCGGGACAAACAGTGAAATTAAAGGATGTTAATCAAATTGATGCGGCGCCGGAGGAGAAAGAGCGTGGTATTACTATTGCTCTTTCCCACAACGAGTATGAAACTGAGAATAGGCACTATGCTCACGTTGATGCTCCCGGTCATGCTGATTATATAAAGAACATGATCACCGGAGCCGCTCAGATGGACGGTGCTGTCTTGGTGGTTGCCGCCAGTGACGGCGTTATGCCACAAACCAGAGAGCACATTCTTCTGGCTCGTCAGGTTGGGGTGCCTCACATAATAGTTTTTCTGAACAAATGTGATATGGTTTCAGATGATGAATTGGTTGACTTGGTTGAAGAAGAAGTAAGAGAGCTACTTACCCAGTATGGATATGATGGAGATAATGCTCCGGTTATAAGAGGCTCCGCTTTGAAGGCCTTGGAAGCCGAGAGTGTTGATGATCAGTGGGCTAAAAAGGTATTGGAGCTTACTGAAGCTATGGATCAAAGTATCCCTGAGCCGGAACGAGACACTGATAAGCCGTTCCTTATGCCGATAGAGGACATCTTCTCGATCGAAGGAAGAGGTACCGTTGTTACCGGCCGAATTGAGAGAGGAGTTATAAAAGTTGGTCAAGAAGTTGATATCGTTGGTATAAAAGAAAAAGTTGAGCGTACCGCGGTTACCGGTATCGAGATGTTCAACAAATCGCTTTCCGAAGGTATGGCGGGAGACAATGCCGGTATCTTACTTAGAGGTAAAAAGAAAGACGAAGTTCACAGAGGTCAAGTTCTGGCCGCTCCCGGGTCTGTTACGGCTCATAAGGAGTTTGAAGCTGAAGTTTACGTGCTTAGTAAAGAAGAAGGCGGAAGACATACTCCCTTCTTTACCGGATATAAGCCCCAGTTTTATATCCGCACCACTGATGTGACCGGTAAGGTGGATCTTCCTGATGATGTTGAAATGGTTATGCCCGGAGACACCGTGACCTTCAAAGTACAACTTACTGATCCGGTTGCCTTGGAAGATCAACAAAGGTTCGCGGTTCGGGAAGGAGGAAAGACCGTTGGAGCGGGAGTAGTAACAAAGATCGTATCTTAAGAATAATGGCTGAAAGTAAAGAAAAAAATAACCTGTCTAAAGGTAAAGGAAAGGCCGCCGGAAAAACGGCGGCCGGTTCCACCGCAGAGGCGATCCCCCGACTTAGGATCAGAGTGAGAGCCTATGAGTACCGAGTTCTTGATATATCGGTTCAACAGATACTGGATACGGCTTTGCGTTTTGACGTTGAAGTTAAAGGGCCGGTACCTTTACCGACAGAGATAAAGAAGTATTCGGTTAACAGATCCTCTTTTGTTTACAGTAAATCCAAAGAGCAGTTTGAGATCAGGGTTCACAAGCGCTTGATCGATATCATAAATCCGACTCAGAAGGTGATGGAATCGCTTACAAATATGAACCTGCCTTCCGGCGTTAGTATTGAGGTTAAGACCATTTAGATCGACTTCCTTTAAATTGATGAACATTAAGCTTTGTTCGTCTGTATCCGGGTGTTCGTCTGCGTGTTAGCGGGTTTATTGAAAAAACATGCTATTGACTAAGGGGCTCTAAACTGGTAAGCTCTTACGCGTTATAATATATGTTATATGGTCTTTTTGACCATATTAGCGAAACAAATAATTCATGAAGTTTCTTTTGGGAGAAAAGCAGAATATGTCACAACTTTTCCGTGAAGACGGGAACGTTGTCCCGGTGACGGCGGTAAAGGCTTATCCTTCAACGGTAGTATTTGTGCGTACCGTTGAAAGAGATGGTTATAAAGCTCTACAACTTGGAGCCGGAAACCGAAAGGAGAATAAAACTCCCAAGCCGGAAAAAGGACATTTTGGCGAGTATGGACCTTTTCGTGTTTTGCAAGAATTCAAGCTTTCCGAAGAGAAAGATCACGAGGCACTGGAAAAAGGCACTGTATTGGATATCACTCAGTTCAGTGCGGGTGACAAGTTGACAGTTTCCGCCATTTCCAAAGGAAAAGGTTTTCAAGGGGTTGTGAAAAGGCATAATTTTGCCGGTGGTCCCCGCACTCACGGACAGAAACATTCCGAGAGAGAACCCGGTTCTATTGGTGCCACAGGACCTCAGAGGGTCTTAAAAGGGACAAAAATGGCCGGCAGAATGGGCGGAAGAAGAACAACTTTAAAAAATGCTGAAGTGGTGGAAGTCTTGCCGGAAAAAGGGATCATTTTTATAAAAGGAGCAATACCCGGTAGACCCGGAACCGTGGTTTCAATAAAAGGTATTAAATAATATGAAGGCAGATGTTTATAATCAAGAAGGTAAAAAAGTCAGTACGGTAGATCTGCCGGAGAGTTTGTTTGCCAGAAAATGGAATGCTGACCTTGTTCATCAAGTGGTTGTTTCCATGGAGTCAAATGCTCGCAGAGGAACCGCTTCGGTTAAAGGTAGGCGTGAGGTCAGTGGAGGCGGCCGGAAACCTTGGCGTCAAAAGGGTACTGGTCGTGCCAGACATGGCTCGCGACGGTCGCCGATCTGGGTTGGTGGTGGAGTTGCTCACGGGCCCACTAACGAAAAGGACTACACTAAGAAAATAAACAAGAAAATGCGAGCCAGGGCTTTGGCCAGCGTGCTTTCCGAGAAATACAGGAACAATCAGGTTTTGTTTTTAGACAGTTTGTCATTTGAAGAGCCGAAGACCAAAGAGGCCAAGAAAATACTATCTTCTCTTAGCTCTATAGAAGGTTTTGAAAAACTTTCCGAGAAAAAGAAAAATGCCGCGATCCTTTCTTTGAGATCCCAAAAGGAGAACGTTAAGAAGAGTTTTCAAAATTTTGCCAGTATTGAAATAAGAGAAAGCCGTGCCTTAAATCCGTCCAGTATTCTCTCTTCCACTTACTTGATAATAGAGGACCCTGAAAACTCCCTGTCTGACCTGGAGAGTCGATTAAACTAGAAATGATCATTATGGCTATTTTTAAACAAAAAAAAGAAGATCTAAAAAACAAAACGGAAAAAAGCTCTTCCGGAGTAAAGAAGACCGGTGATACCGTGGAGTTAATAAAAAAAGAGTTAAAGCGATTTAAGACCGATGAGGTCCTTCGGGCTCCCCGAATAACAGAGAAAGCGGCTATACAGAATCAGTATAACGTCTATGTTTTTGAAGTTTTGCCTAGTGCTACAAAACGTGATATAGATTTTGCCGTCCGTTCCATATATAATGTCCGTCCCAAGAAGATCCGAACCGCTATTATTCCCCGCCAAGCCGTCAACAGGAGAAAGGGTGGCCGAGGTTTCACTTCAAAAGGCAAAAAAGCTTATGTTTATCTGCATAAGGATGATAGTATTTCTTTAATATAGTATGAAAAAGTTTAAACCAACAACACCGGGAAGAAGAGGAATGACGGGAATAGATTATTCCTCTAAAACAACGGCTAAAAAACCCCTAAAAAGCCTCACTTTTGGTCGTAAATCGTCCAAAGGCAGGAATTCTTTCGGAAGAATAACCTCTCGCCATCGCGGAGGGGGTTATAAAAGACGATTCAGGGATATTGATCTAAAGCTGGATAAAAGAGATATTCCTTTTGAAGTAAAGACGATCGAGTACGATCCCAATCGTTCCGGGTTCATAGGACTTGTTTCTTATAAAGACGGCGAAAAGAGATATATGCTCTTGCCGGAAAAGGTTGTTGTCGGTGATGAATTGTTAATTTCAGATAACGCCCCTCTTAGAGCCGGAAACCGTCTGAAGCTGGCAAATGTTCCGGTTGGAACCTTTGTCTTCGGAGTTGAGATACAGCCCGGAGGAGGCTCTAAATTGGCTCGCTCTGCTGGTTCTTCGGCCGAGGTGGTCGCTAAAGACGCCGGTTATGTTGATCTTAAAATGCCATCATCGGAGGTAAGAAAGGTCAAAGAAACCTGTTGGGCTACGATAGGAGAGGTCTCTAATCATGAACACAATCAAGTGGTGATCGGAAAGGCCGGTAGAAGCAGACTTATGGGAAGGAGGCCAAAAGTTCGCGGTTCTGCCATGAATCCCGTTGACCATCCTTACGGCGGCGGTGAAGGAAGAGCCGGTCGCGGAATGAGGCGTGAGAAGACCAAGTGGGGTAAACCTGCAGGTAAACGTCAAAAAACCAGGAAGCCTAAAAAGTATTCAGATAAGTTGATCGTCAAGCGCCGCAAAGTCGGAAAGAAGCGATAGAAAAAATTTAGATCAACACCCGCCTTCAGGCGGGTGTTTTTTGGTGGTGAAGTTGTTTTAAGATCTTGAGAATATTTGATCGTAATTTAAAGCTATTTCTGTCTTTTTGTTGACATCTCGAGATGTTTTGTTTAATATACCTAATCACGCGTATAGATGAATACGTTACAGATAATTTAGTGTATCTTTATATGCTGACTCGATTCCTTGAGGGAGTCGATTTGTTTAATAAGATCAAGATAAAATGACCAGATCGTTAAAAAAAGGACCTTTTGTTGATGAAAGGGTACTGCGTAAAATAAAAGATAAAAATCCCAAGGATGCGGGGGTTATTAAGACCTGGGCCAGAGCCAGCCAGATCTCTCCGGAAATGATCGGGTTTACCTTTGGGGTTCATAACGGCAAGGATCACGTGGAAGTTTTTATAACCGAAGAGATGGTCGGTCATCGTTTGGGCGAGTTCGCTCCCACCAGGAAGTTTGTTAGACATGGAGGTAAAATGCAGAAAGAATTAGAACAAAAACAAAAGGCCGCTGAAATAGCGGCAGCTAAAGCGGCTAAAGGTGGTAAATAAAGATAATTATGGAAGCAAAAGCTACATTAAAAACATATAGGCAATCTCCCAGAAAGGTAAGATCACTAGCCAAAGAAATTGTCGGAAGGACGGTAGAAGATGCCAAGGCTCGCCTTTCCTTGGAACCTAAAAGGGTTTCACCGGTTCTGTTAAAGCTTTTAAGGTCGGCTGAAGCCAATGCCTATAATAAGAATATGGAAGAAGGTCTTAAGATATCACGCCTTTGGGTTGACGAAGGTCCGACTCTTTTTAGGATGATGCCCAGAGCGCACGGCAGGGCTTTTGTTATCAGGAAAAGAACGAGCCATATAAACATTGTCCTGACTCAAAAAGAAACAAATGAAGGCAACGAAAAAGTTGAAGATGACCTTTCCGGTAAAGAAGTTAAAAGTAAAAAAGAGAAGAAAGCTTCAAGATCTTAATTTATATTAATATATGTCACACGTTGTACACCCTTATTCACACAGATTAGGCATCATCCGCGACTGGAAGTCTCGTTGGTTTGGTACCAAGAGTTCTTATGTAAATTCTCTAAGAGGAGATATCGTTATCAGGAACTTTCTGGACAAAAAGCTGCGGGGTAGTTTTGTGGGAAATATTGATATAGAGAGACAAGAAAAGGCCATTAAGGTCATAATTGAAACCTCCCGACCCGGTATGGTCATCGGTAAAAAAGGAGAGGGCTCAACCAGATTAAAGAAAGAGCTTCTTTCTTTATTGCGTAAAAGAGATCTCATCGGAAACGAGGATCTGCGCATAGATATTCAAGAGATAAAATCACCGGAATCTAATTCTTCTATTGTTGCCCAAATGATAGCCGAAGGCTTGGAAAAACGTCTTCCTTTTAGAAGAGTTATAAAACAAACTCTGGAGAAAGTAATGGCAAACCGAGATGTTGAGGGTGTTAAGATAATCGTGGCCGGTCGTTTAGGGGGAGCCGATATGGCCAGAAGGGAGAAGATCAAGCAAGGAAGAGTTCCTCTTCAAACTCTTCGTGCGGATATTGATTTTTCAAGATTTGAAGCCCGACTGCCATACGGAACCATTGGCATTCAGGTTTGGATATATAAAGGTGAGTTATTTGATAATCAGGTTAGGTCAAAGATCGCCGGTAAAAAGTCAGAGAGTTAATAACATTTTTAAATGAGAAAATAACATGTCAATGCTTTTCCCGAAAAAGATAAAATTCAGAAAGTGGCACACTAAAAGACGTGAAATTAGCAAGGCCGGTCCCGCTACTCGGGGGGTTGATATTGCGTTTGGCTCTCATGCCTTAAAAGCTATGAGTGCCGGAAGAATAACTTCTAATCAAATTGAAGCCGCCAGAAAGGCCGCGACTCGAGCGACCGGTAAAGTCGGTAAGATATGGATCAGGATCTTTCCGGATCGGCCTTACACTTCCAAACCGGCGGAAGTGAAAATGGGTAAAGGTAAAGGAGATCCGCAAGGTTTTTGTGTGGAGGTTAACCCGGGAAGAGTTCTTTTTGAGGTGGATGGTATTTCTGACTCGTTGGCGATGGAGGTTCTGAGGAAGGCTGGAACGAAACTACCGGTTAAAACAAAAACAGTCAGAAGAAGATAGATCCTTGCAAAAGACCCAATAATAAGGTAGACTCTTGTATCGTTAAAATTATGATGAAAAGCAAAGAAATCAAAGAAAAGAAAGATACGGAACTAATTGAACTTCTTAATGAAAAGAGAAAAGAGTTAAGAGATGCCCGTTTTGATACGGCCGGAAGTAAAGGTAAGGACGCTCATATAAAAAGAAAGCTTCGTAAAGATATTGCTCGGATCCTTACAGAAATGCGGGAAAGAGTAAGTGCTAGTTAAGATCACTATTAGATCATGTCAGCAAAAGAACAAACAACAAAGAGAAAAAAACTTAGCGGAGTTGTTGATTCCGTAAAAATGACCGATACGGCGGTGGTGGTTGTATCCAGTTACTATAGGCATCCACGTTATGGAAAGTTCATTAAGACCCAAAAAAGATATAAAGCTCATAACGAGAACAACACCGCTAAAGTCGGTGATGAAGTAATTATTGAAGAGACAAAACCGATATCAAAAGACAAGCGTTTCAAAATAGTAAAATAAGTTAAGATCATGATACAGCCACAAACGTTAGTAAATATTGCTGATAACACCGGAGCTAAAGTCGGTAGGGTTTTTAAGGTCCTTGGAGGCACGCGACGTAGATATGCTCGCATAGGTGATGTGGTGGTTTTCTCGGTGCAAAAAGCGGAGCCCAGAAAACAGGTCAAGAAGAAAAATGTTTTGTACGGTGTAGTTGTAAGACAAAAGGCCTCTTTTCGAAGGAAAGGGGGTTTTTATATAAGGTTTGATGACAACGCCGTAGTTGTTATCAATAAGAACAACAAAGAACCCCTGGGTGGGCGTATATTCGGTCCGGTTCCTCGAGAAATGGCCGAGAAAGGGTATCAAAAGATAGCTTCTTTGGCTCCGGAGGTCATTTAAAGATACGGTTTGCATTATGGCCAGATTTGTTGTAGGTTGTTTAGGTCAATTTTAATATTATGAAGATCAAAAAAGGAGATCCGGTCATCGTTATAGCCGGAAAAGACAAAGGAAAAAAAGGCAATGTGGCTAAAGCGCTTCCAAAAGAAGGGAAGGTCATAATTTCTGGGGTTAATGTTAAGAAAGTTCATCAACGCCGAAGAAACAAAAAGGAACCAAGCCAGATCTTGGAAATATCTTACCCGATAGATGTTTCCAATGTGGCTATTGTTGATCCTGAACTTAAGACCGCTTCCAGAGTGGGAAAGAAAAAGACCGACTCTGGGTTTGTCAGGATAAGTAAAAAAAGCGGTAAAGAAATATAAATATGCAGGTAAAAGAAAAAAACAATACATCTTTGGAAACTTTGAAGGATAAGTTTGGTTATGTTAATCGATTACAGGCGCCGCACGTTAAAAAAGTAGTGGTTAGCACCGGCATCGGATCTGTTCAAAGCAAAGATCAACGAGATCTGATAGAGGACCGTTTAAGTCTGATAACCGGACAAAAGGTCGCTCATTGTGGAGCTGCCAAGTCCATTGCTTCTTTTAAACTTCGCGAAGGTGACACGATCGGGTTTAGAGTTACTATGAGGGGCAAAAGAATGTATGATTTTTTGGAGAAATTCTTTCACGTGGCCTTGCCGCGAATGAAGGATTTTAAAGGAATTTCCCGTAGTACCGTTGATGAAATGGGTAATATAACCATAGGAGTTTCCGATCATACCATCTTTCCGGAAACCCCCGACGAAGAATTAAAGAACATTTTCGGTATGTCCGTTACCATAGTGACTTCGGCTTCCGGAAAGGAGGAGGCCGAGGCGTTCTTGGAGCACTTGGGTGTGCCTTTTAGACCAACCGAGACCGCTTAGCTTCGGTATCAAGAGAAAAAAGCCCATCACAGCGGTTTGTTTGACAATCAACCATCATCCTGCTAGGATACCTCTTACGCTTTTTGTGTGCATCTCTTGTGAAAGAGAGGGCTTAAAAAGTGTATGGCTTTCTTTTAAATAAATAAGAAGAAAGCAACAGTATTTAATATTTTATATGGCCAGAAAAGCAACTATAGCCAAATCTTTAAAAAAACCAAAATTCAGATCTCGCGTGGTGCGAAGATGTTTTAATTGTGGTCGAAAAAAGGGTTATATGAGAGATTTTGATCTCTGCCGTATCTGCTTTAGGGAAATGGCCAACGAAGGAAAGATCCCGGGTGTTAAGAAATCTTCCTGGTAAAATTGATAAGGAATTATGAGTAATGATGCAATAGCTGATACGCTTAATCGAATATACACCAACGCCTTGGTAGGAAATAGAAAGGTTTCTGTACCTTTGAATAAAATGACGGAATCTATAGCGGAGGTCTTGCAGTCCGAGGGCTTTATTGAGTCTTTTAGCAAAGCCGGCAAGAAGGTTAGCGACAGAAGTATAGAGATAAACATTTCTTATGTTGAAGAAGAGGACGAGAGAGGTGTGAAAATTAAGCCAAAAGCGGTTATTAAAGGTTTTTCTCGTGTATCCAAGCCCTCTAAAAGGGTTTATGCTGGCGTTAAAGACATTAAAACCGGTAAAAAAGATAGAGCAACGAGGGTGCTTTCCACTCCACAAGGTGTACTTTCCGAGAGTAAAGCTCGCGAGGTCGGTGTTGGAGGTGAGCTCTTGTTTGAAATATGGTAGTTTAAGATGATCCATGTCCAGAATAGGTAAACAAAATATAACGATCCCCAAAGGAGTAGAAGTATCTTTTGAAAAAGACTCAAGGATTTTAGCGGTTACCGGACCTCATGGAACGTTGAAGCGAACTCTTCGCAATGAGGTTGAGATATCAATAGATGAAGAGAGTCTTTCTTTTACCCCTAAAGGTAAAGATATGTTCTCTAATTCGCTGTGGGGTACTTATGCTTCTCATGCCATAAATATGATAGAAGGTGTAACCAATAGATTTGAAAAAAGGCTTTCGGTTGAAGGGGTTGGCTTTAAAGCCGAGGTTGCTGGAGATACTCTGACATTAAAGGTAGGGTTCTCACATCCGGTGGAGATCACTATTCCCAAAGATCTGGAAGTTTCGGTGGAAAAGAACATCATTTCCGTCAAAGGGGCGGACAAGGAACAGGTTGGACTTTTTGCGGCCAATGTTAGAGATGTGCGAAAACCGGAGCCTTATAAAGGTAAAGGGATACGGTATGAGAATGAAGAGGTAAGAAGAAAACAAGGTAAAAGAGCAACTTAAAAAAGATCATGATGTTGGTAAATACAGAAAAAAATAATAAAACAAACGCTCGGAAACGCCGTCATAAAAAGGTACGTTCCAAGATCGTGGGTACTTCTGAAAGACCCAGGCTTTCCGTTTATCGTTCCAATAAAAAGGTAAGAATACAACTTATAGATGATAGGAAAGGTCACACTTTAGTGGCAGTGTCCTCTGTTTTAAGTAAAGGAGCATCTCCCCAGGAGGCCGCCAAGAAAGCCGGATTAGAATTGGCCGAAAAGGCGAAAAAAGAGGGTTTGAAAAAGGTGGTTTTTGACCGAGGAGGTTTTGCTTATCACGGCAGAGTTAAAATGGTCGCCGAAGGTGCCCGTGAGGGAGGTTTAGAATTTTAAATATGACAGACGTAAAAACTAAAAACACAAAACCAGACGAACAAAAGGTCTCTAACGGAAATAGCGATCAAAAGGTTTCCAATAACAATGAGCCAGCTAAAGAAGGAGGGCACCATAAAGAAAAAAGATCCTTTAAAAGAGAGGTCAGGAAACCTCGTATGGAGTATGAACAGAAAATTATAAGCATAAGGAGAGTTACCAGAGTAGTTGCCGGAGGACGGCGCTTCAGCTTCAGTGTTTCTTTGGTTGTTGGTGATAAAAAAGGATCTGTCGGCGTTGGTATGGGAAAAGCATCTGATACCGCTTTGGCTATTGAGAAAGCTTATAATGATGCTAAAAATGCAATGATAAAACCGGTCTTAAAAGAAGACATGTCCATTCCTCATACTTCTGAAGCCAAATTCACTTCTTCGGAGGTCTTTGTTAAACCGGCCCCCGGCAAAGGTCTGATAGCCGGTGGATCGGTCAGGACAGTTTTGGAACTGGCTGGTATAACCGATGTTAACGCCAAAATATTTTCTCGAAGTAAAAATGCTTTTAATAATGCCAGAGCGACTGTTGTTGCTTTGTCAAAATTGACTCCGGAGACGACGTCTGTTAAGAAAAAATAAACTATTATGCAAAAAGACAGTTTAAAACCAAAAAATAAAAAGATAGTCTCAAGACAGATCGGAAGAGGGGGTAAAAGAGGCAAGACCTCCGGAAGAGGTCATAAAGGGCAAAAAGCGCGAGCCGGAAGAAAATTAAGGCCGGAGGTTCGGGACTTTATAAAAACTATCCCTAAGTTGAGAGGGGCTACTTCATATACAGTTGATAAAGATAGATATTATCCCGTGAACCTAAAGTCTATTGAAGCACACTTTTCCGAAGGTGAAGAGATCGATCCTCAAACTCTGCTTGAAAAAGAACTTGTCAGACCCAGCAAAGGGGAGGTCAGGGGTTTTAAGGTCAAGATCCTGGCAACCGGAGATATCTCTAAAAAAGTTACTGTTTCTAATTGTAAGGTTTCTGAAGCTGCGAGAGCAAAAATAGAAAAAGCAGGGGGGTCGGTAGAGTAGATCTCCGTTATTATTTATGAATTCATGTTATCTGTATTTTTCCAAAAATTACGGTTTATAGCTACGGACGAAAGTTTACGGCAACGTATTCTTTTTTTACTAAGCGGTTTGGTCATATTTACTATTCTGAGAGCCATTCCCATACCGGGCGTTGACGCACAGAAACTATCGGAATTTTTGCAAAGCCAGCAGTTTTTTGGTCTTTTGGACATCTTTTCCGGAGGAGGACTTTCTAATTTTTCCATCGTGATGCTTGGTATCGGTCCCTTCATAACCGCTAGCATTATTATGCAGCTTATGACTGTAATGTCGCCGAAAGTGAAATCCCTTTACCATGAGGAAGGGGAAGCCGGCAAGAGAAAATTCATTCAATACTCTAGGATGTTGACGGTTCCGTTGGCTATGATCCAGTCATTTGGTTTTTTAACATTACTTTCCAGAGAAGGGGTTCTTCCTCAGTTAAGTTCTTTTGATATGATAACCAGTGTTATAGTTATCGCCGCCGGTTCGGTTCTTTTGATGTGGATAGGAGAGTTGATAACTCAATATGGTATCGGGAACGGTATATCTCTTCTCATTTTTGCCGGTATTGTGGCCAGTCTGCCGGGGGTTGTGGCGGAGCGCTTGTTTGATTTTGATATCAGCCAGTTACCGCTTTATTTGGGCTTTTTAGGAGTTGCGGCAGCGGTTATATTCGGTGTTGTACTGATAACCGAGGCCGAACGTCCCGTGCCGGTAACATACGCTAAACAGGTTAGAGGCCAGAGGACAAAGAGCGGTGTCTCCACCTATCTTCCTCTGAGGCTTAATCAAGGTGGAGTTATTCCAATAATATTCGCGCTTTCGATCCTGCTTTTTCCGCAAATGGTATTTGAATTTCTTCGCAACGTTGATAATGAGTTTGTCGCTTCTTTTTCAGAGAGGGCCGTTATGCTTTTTGAGAACGGTTGGGTCTATGCCTCAATATATTTTATTTTGGTCTTTGGTTTTACCTACTTTTATGTGGCCATTACGTTTGATCCGGATGCGATCTCCAAGAACCTTCAAAAAGGCGGTGCTTTTATTCCCGGCATCAGACCGGGAGAGCCTACCGCGGAATACGTAGGGAACATTGTAACCCGTATAACATTGGTGGGGGCCGTCTTTTTGGGTGTTGTTGCTGTCTTACCGTTAGCTATGAGAGCTATAACCGGTATTGAAGCTCTGGCTATCGGTGGTACTGCTCTTCTAATTACTGTGGTTGTTCTGACTGATCTTATAAAGAAGATCGATGCTCAAATAACCTTAAGAGAATATTAAAAATGGAAAAGGTCAAAAAAAAGGACACTTATACTTTTTCTTTTTTCGGACGTTCGGGGGCCGGTAAAGGCATTCAGTCCGGCAAAATGAAGGAGTATTTGAACGAACGGTATCCCGCTAAACAGACCTTATATATTGAAACCGGACAGCTGTTTCGTGATTTTATAAAAAACAACCAAAGCTACTCCAGAGATATGGTCAAGAGTGTTTTGGATGAAGGAGGGCTACTGCCGGCTTTTTTGCCCATATGGATGTGGTCGGAGTTCCTGGTTAAGAAATTTTCCGGGGATGAAAATCTGATCTTTGACGGGGTAGCTCGCCGCTATGTAGAGGCGCCGGTGTTTGAAGAAGCTCTTGCTTTTTATAACCGCAGCAAACCTTTTATTGTCTATATTGATGTATCTCCGGAATGTGCCATGGAGCGTCTAAAGAAAAGAGGAAGACATGATGATGTTGAAGAAAAGATACAAGAAAGACTGGATTGGTATGAAGAAAACGTTATGCCGGCAATAGATTTCTTCCGTGAGAGCGAAAATGTCCGGTTTGTATCCATAAACGGAGATCAGTCGCCTGAAAACGTTCATAAAGATATCGTCAAAAACACTTTGGATAGCCAATAAGATGATACGTTTAAAATCAAAAAAGGATATTGCTAACCTGCGAGAAGCGGGAAAGATCCATGATAAAATACTAGATCTTTTGGGTCAAAAATGTCTCGCCGGTCATACCACCAATGATATAAACGAAGAAGCAGGACGATTGATGAAAGATGCCGGTGTTGAGCCGGCCTTTTTTGGTTACAAACCCAAAGGGGCCCCGCGTCCTTTCCCTGCTTTTGTTTGTGTTTCTGTGAACGAGGAAATAGTTCACGGTATACCGAATGAGAAACCTCGGGAGCTTCAAAGAGGCGATCTGGTGAGTATAGATATCGGTTTATCTTACCAAGGGATCATAACAGATGCAGCCAAAACGTTCTGTGTCGGCGAGTGCTCCAAGGAGAACAATGAACTGAACTGGGCCACTCGTGAGGCGCTTTGGAGTGGAATAGAGGCGGTCAAACCGGGGGGACATATAGGGGATATAGGTTACGCCATCTACAACTTTGTCAGAAAAACACCTTTTTCGACAGTTCGTTACCTTTGCGGGCACGGGGTTGGGTATGATGTTCACGAAGATCCTTTTGTGCCTAATGTGGACCGTAAAGGAAACGGTCCTGTTTTGGAGGAAGGATTGGTGATAGCCATAGAGCCGATGCTGACGACCGGTTCCGGGGATATCACACCTTCAGATAATGGCTTTACTTATCTTACTAAAGAAAAGACTCCCTCGGCCCACTGGGAGCATACGGTTGTGGTTACCGATAAGGGAGTAGAAGTTTTAACCGGAAGCGGGAATTAAGAGCTTTATTTGCGAGAAAAGCTTTTTCTGTTAAACTAGTTAAGATATATTTATAATTAATTCTTACATCCATATGTCTCATTACAGCAAAGAAAGAACTTTAGTTATTATTAAACCCGACGGCGTTCAGAGGTCCTTGATAGGAGAGATAATTAAAAGATACGAAAAGACCGGCCTAAAGTTGGTGGGAGTCAAGATGATCTTACCTACCGAGGATCTAATAGAAAGACACTACTTAATAGATCCTGATTTTAAGAAAAAGGTTGGAACCAAAGCGATCGAGAGCTACAAGGCTAAAGGGGATACCCCACCTTCAAGTGATCCGGAAGAAGTTGGAGAAGGAGTAGTGAGAAGGTTAAAGTCCTATATGACCTGTTCTCCGGTGGTTGCTATGGTTTGGCAGGGGGCTCATGCCGTAGAGTTGGTTCGCAAAATAACCGGAGGAACCGAGCCCAGAAGCTCGGATGTTGGAACTATCCGTGGAGATTACGTTATTGATTCTTACTCTATGGCCGATTCTGACGACAGAGCCATTAGGAACTTGATCCATGCGTCCGGAAATATTGAGGAAGCCGAAGAAGAGATCAAATTATGGTTTAATGAGGAGGAACTTATAAAGTACAGACTTGTTCAAGAGCAGATAATATACGACGTTAATTTGGACGGTCTTTTGGAGTAAACAACATATTATAAACAACTTCTCCACAGTTTGGTTTGTCTTTGACGGAGACCTTGTCTTATCCTTAAAAGTAGGATTGAAAATGCTTGTCCCTCCTAAGTGCGAAAAAGGGAGTCCTAAATACTTGCATGCGTGATGAGCCCCAGACGGGATCCTGATCGCTGTAAAGTGCGGACACCCACCTGGCGTTTTGCTGGGTCAAGCACTTCAATCCAATCCGCTTCACCCAATAACCCGCTTAAGTGCGGGTTGTTGGTTTTTTGTCATTACGTATTTCCACAGTTATTACTAAAATAATATGCTATACTCTATCTAAGGTTATTTGAAATATTCCTTAGATACTAATCGTAAGGGAGCTTGATATTACTGCTTTCTGATGAACCCGGCACTCTTTCTGTTAACTATTAATAACAGAAAGAGTGCCGGGTTCAGATGGATGACAGTTTAGAGAACCCACTTGATCTATAAAGGATTGAGGCGATATTTCAAATAACCCCTTATCGCTCTTTTTAAAACATAAGAAGATCGATAAGGGGTTTTAGTTTTCTCGATTTAAGCTATAATATGATCATTATAGCTTTTTTGTCATGAATTTTGGGGATATCGGGTCAATTATTCATCTTTTTAATGAGGGGGTATAAAAAACATCCTTCTTTGGGGGCTGTTGCTTTGCTAGGGCTCTTGTCTTTGGCGGCCCTTCACGTTTTTGCAATAGAATTCTACCTCTATTGGTTTTATTGGTGGCTTGATATTCTGTTTCATCTTCTGGGGGGATCTTTTGTAGGGCTGGCTGCCATCTGGTTCTTAAAAAGTTTCAGTTCCAGCTTTCGATCTACGCTTGAGAAAAGATCCGTTGTCGTTGTTTTCGGTTCTGTTTTTGTTATAGCCCTATTGTGGGAGTTGTTTGAGCACCAGATCGGCTGTGTTGACCCTTCTATCGGGAAAGATTATTGGCTTGATACTTTTACTGATGTTATCGCCACCTTGTTGGGCGGAGCGCTTTCGTTGATCGTGTCTTTTTATTCCGAAACCTTTCAAATTAACGATGGAGGGTTTGAAAAATAAATACCCCGCTTAAGCAGGGTATTTATCATTGATCATTAAGTTTAGATCGTTTATTTTACTGAATTGGTCTGTTTTATGATCCGTTCAAATGCTTCGGGGTCATCTTTGGCTATTTCGGAAAGCATCTTTCTGTTCACGGTTGATCCTTTCTCTTTTAAGGTGTGCATAAAAGAGCTATAAGATATGCCGTATTTTCTGGTGGCGGCATTTATTCGGATATTCCAAAGACGGCGAAAGTCACCCTTTTTGTCTCTTCTGTGATCAAAGGAATAAGTGGCACTGTGATATATAGCTTCTCTGGCGGCACGTTCCTTGCGTGACCTGTCAAAACGGTACCCCTTTGTTTTTTCAAGGATAGAACGACGTCTTTTTATGGCATTAACGGCTTTTTTAACTCTGGTCATATGAATTATTTATTACTGGTAGAAACACCCGGCAGAAAACGTCTTTTTACTCTATTTCCGAATGATATCTTTTTTAAGCTTCTTTTCTGCATTCTTTTCTCCGGTGTGTCTTTGGAATTAAAGTGATTCTGCCCCACGGCACGGCGTAACAGCTTGCCTTTCTTGGTGACCTTTATTCTTTGTGAAAATGATTTATTGTTCTTCATACTGATTGGCAAGTATTACATAAAAAGATTTATTTTTCAACCCCT
>JBKHAI010000054.1:0-3619 GCA_046542915.1 Minisyncoccota bacterium
TCTTTTTAAAACCGGCATCTTTGGCAATACGTTCAGCTTCCTTCATAAGACGTGTCCCGAATCCTCGATGCTGACTCTGATCGCCTTTTTCAGTGATCCCTACCAACTGCCCGTAAGTGTGAAGTTCTCGTATAATAGCGGCACCTTGTAACACTTTTAGATTTCCTGAAAAAGTACTCAAAGCATCTTTGCCCGGCAATCGCAGTCTGCAAAATGCCGCACATTTATTATCATTTTTATGCTCAAAACTTAAAAATATCTCCTTTCCGGTAACTGTTTCGTACTCAATTCTGTTTAGTATATAATCATCAAGTAACACCTGCTCATTCCGTATCTCACGACAGCGTATACACTGACAGCGCCAGTTGAATTTCTTCTGATCTTGTTGAAGAATTTGCCTTAAATTAGATATCTTACTACCAGCTACAATATACTCGGCCGGAATATCGCGGATAACTCTCAAGATCCGCACATACTTAGGCACTCGCTTCTTTGCCTCGCGTAGCACATAGATCAACTCCTCGTCCGTATACGGTTTAAACTCGCCTCTCTCCCACATGGTATATAGTTCACTGTTTTCTAAAACAACACAAGGATACATCTTTAACATATCCGGCTGATGTTCTCTGCCACTAAAGAGGCCTTCAAACATTTTGATATCCATCTCCGGTGTACTTCCGGGTAAATTAGGCATCATATGGTAGACCACCTTAAAACCGGCGTTTTTCATAAGCTCGGTCGCCTCGCTGACCTTCTTCACAGAAACACCACGCTTGTTATACGCCAGTACTTCATCATCCAAATGCTGTACGCCTATCTCAATTTTAGTAACCCCAAGATAGCGTAAGCGGTCAAGTTCCTTTTCATCTATATGGTCCGGCCGCGTCTCAATCGAAAGACCAATAATACGCCCTTCAGCCGTTTCGTTCTCGCTCTGCAGATCTTCCAAGGTTTTTTTCTTATTCTCTTCTTGTGGATCTCTCTTCTTTCCAAATTCATTGGCCGCCCTGAATATTCCGGAAATGAACTCCTCTTGATACTCCCTCTCATAAGAGCTCCATGTTCCACCGATGACAATAACTTCCAACTTGTCGATCGGGTGACCGTTGGCAAGGAGTGCTCTCATTCTATTTTGCATTTGCGTATAGGGACTGAATTTATTAGCTAACGCTCGTGCCGCCGCCGGCTCTTTAGATAAATAGCTTTTAGGCATCTCCGGTTCATTCGGACAGTATATACACTCTCCCGGACAGTCATGCGGCTTGGTAAGGAGTGAAACAACCGAAACCCCGGAGTTACTCCGGACCTTCATCTTTCGCAGTATCTGTTCAACTTCTTTATAGGGTTTTTGCTCCCCTTTTTGCACCAAGTCTTTATAATAAGCAAACATCTCCGCATTTGAAGGCATCCTCTTTTCATCGATCGTCTCTCCTACATGCTCCAGATCGGGACCATATTCCCTTGCACACTGCCAACGAATGGCCAGAAACCTCTCACGGTGTTTTTCATCGCTCATTATCCGGCATTTAAGCCTTTCTAACTTTTCTTCTGTTGTGATGTCGTTAAATAACATAGATACTACGCCATTGAAATTCCATGATAGTATTATTGTGTGAAAAAAGAAACAGCAGAAAAGATCCTGAAAATGTCGAAAAAAGAGTACGACGAGTACGCCTCGGAGTTCTCAAACTCCCGTCAGTTCTTTTGGGATGAACTAAAATTCCTTAAAGAGTACGTAAACTCGGGCGACAGCGTGCTGGATATCGGCTGTGGCAACGGCCGTTTTTCCGATCTCTTTAAAAACGAAGACATAGATTACACCGGTATTGATTTTTCAAAGCAACTCATTACGATAGCCAAAAAAGAAAGAGGCGAAAACGGCACATTCGTTCAAGCAAGCGCACTGAGTCTTCCCTTTAAAAACAGCTCTTTTGATAAGGTTTTCTCGATCGCCGTTCTCCACCATATACCTTCAAAAGAGAAAAGGAAGAAGTTCATCTCTGAAATACACCGAGCACTTGTGCCGAGCGGTATATGCGTTCTCACGGTCTGGAACACTTTTCAATCAAGATTTATAAAAACACACTTGGAGCACAGTTTAAAAAAGATCTCCGGTAGATCAAACTTAGACTTCGGCGATATGATCATCCCCTTCGGAAAGCAAAAGAGGCAAAGGTACATACATTCATTCACCAAAACAGGACTGAGGAGGCTGTTTGAAAAAAGTGGTTTTTCAAACATCTCCGTTCAAAAGATAAAACGAAAAAGCGGACAGTCCAATTTGGTCATCATTGCACAGAAAAACATCTAAACGGTTGTTTTTCTGTCTTCTTTTCTCCTCCAAATTTCCAGTCTTTTAAATATAGAGAAAATACCCCGGGCTTCTTCTTTTTACTGGCCAATTTTTTCGGAGTGTTTCTTAAACCAAATGGCTATTGTTTCTAAACTTTCTTCACCGGTTGCAACTCTCAATACAAACCGCCCGGCTTCTCTATTGTTAGCTGTCAGTCTATATCCGTTCAGAAAAAGAAAACGAGAACTGGCAATAAGTGCTGTTCGTTTGTTCCCGTCAACAAAAACATGATACCGAGCCAGAGACTCAAGATAGGTGGCCGCCTTATCAAACACAGTTTCAAACTTCTCTTCTCCAAAAAGTTTCGTTTTTGGTCTTTCAATAAGGGATTTAAGGAGGTATGCATCTCGCAAACCCTTTTTCCCACCGGTAGCTTCTATGACCAGTGCATTAAAGACCACAACATCTTGGAGCGAGAGATACTTCACAGATCATTATTTATCAGCCAACTTCTCAAGAGCCGGTCGATACTCTTTTATAAAAGAATCCGTCCACTCGAGAAACTCCTTGTCCGGTTTACCTACCGGCTTCACGGACAAAGTTCCGCTCTTTCTATTATGCTCAACAACCACTCGATCCCCGGCCTTAAGGTTCATCTCTTCAAGGACCTTTTTGGGTATAGTGACCCCTTGAGATTTTCCGATCTTAATGATTTTTTGTGCCATATTACTTTTATAGATTATAATTTGATTATAATCTCTTGTTCTCGCAAGTCAATACTTACTTGCTCTACTATATATGGAGAGAATTCAGTGATGTATAATTTTTTGGATCTTCCTTTACCTTTATCGTCTTTCCAACCCTCTCCGATATGGACGATTTTTAAATTAGATATCACAAAACATTTTGATAAAAAATATTCACTTTAAATGACTCAAAAAACTACCCTTGTTCTCCAAACATCACTCCTCTTTAATTTCCAGTCGATTTATTCCATACTTTTCAAATTCCTTACTCCACTTTTCATAAACATCATGAATTCTGGAAGGATACCAGCCACTTTTTTTGATCTCCTCTCTCTCCGCTTCTGTCATTGTCCGCTCAAAATCACGTTTACCTAATCTTGTCTCCAACTCATGCCAAAAATTTTCATCGTTATAATCTTCTATTACTTCATGTAATTTTTCCGACCATTCATCACTCATTATCATCTTACCCATAAACATCTCCGTCATATCCTCAAAACCATGATCAGCCGCAAACCCGAGAAGGTAATTACGCAACTCCTCAATATTATTGCTCTCCTTTTTATATTCTTCCGAAACA
>JBKHAI010000014.1:0-18931 GCA_046542915.1 Minisyncoccota bacterium
TGATCATTGACGTAAAGAGGACCATTTGTTAATTTCCTAACAGGTCAGGTACCTTCATAAACCTCAAAACACAAAGGAGTGTCTTATGAGCAAAAAAGACATTGACATTGAAACCAAGGATGTAAGTGGGATGGCCGATGCGGTAGCCGGAACAGAGACGAAAGAAGCCACCGCAACCGATAGCGACGGTAATTCCGCGACCGCTCGGGGAGTAAGCTCCGAGCAAGCCGCCGATAAGGCGGTTGATAAGCTCGGAAAATAAGATCTTTAAAACCAACATGAGGGCTCTTCAGAGCCCTCATTTTTAATAAATATAGTGACCTTAAAATTTAAAAAACTAAAGATGATCACTTAATATCTCTTTCATTTTCTCCACATCGGGGATCCGACCGGAGAACACAACCTTGTCATCTATAGCGATCGCCGGAGTTTCTTTGATCCCTAATTCCTCCATCTTCTCAAAGTTGCAGACCTTTTCCATTTCAATTTCTTTGATTCCTAGATCCAGTATAGCCTCTTTAATATTTTTATCCATACCGCCACACATCACACACCCGGAACCATAAACTGTTATTTTCATAATGATCTAATTAAAAACCGATAAGATAATAAAGAGATAGATAAGTCAAGACCAACGCCCCGAACAAGGTAACCCAGGTTACCATTTTTGAATTGGCAAACCATATCCTTTTAGTAAAGACGGCTCCCAAAAATACCACAACCTCATCCAACATATACATTAATAGATACAAAAGGATATATCCGGTATAAGCAGTGAGAGAAACTCCACGTTCTACTAAAATACCGGTAAAAGCAACCGGAACACCGATAGAGCACGGAAGTTCCACTACGGTAATAACGACGGCGAACATTACGACACTTCCGGCCAAAGTCAGCGCTCCACTGGTGGGATCTTTGAAATTCTCTTTTATTTTCATAATAGCCCTTTTAGCCAAAGCGGAATCAGAAGACTGGCAAGTGGGCCCATAACGATAAAACCTCCAGAATTCCTTAAAGAAATATATCGCTCCGGCAGCGGCGGCAAACCCGACTATGTAGCGAAATATTGCTAAATGCCCCAAAAGCGTCTCAAAGACCTTACCCCAGATAAAGACCAAAGAGCCGTAAACCAAAACGGTAGAAAGAATAAATAAGCCGCCATATATTAGAATTTTCTTACGAGAGTCAAAGACCATCACCAAAGAAAGTATCAGGATCAAAGACCCTAAAGAGCAAACATTAAAACCGTCAAAAGAACCCAAAACGACCGTAAGGGCGGGCAAAGACCAGCCCTTTACAGATATCTCACGGTTAACAAGAGGAACCGGAAAAGTGTACCTGTCATCCTCTTCATCGTAACTCTTTCCTTTAAAAATATTTAAGAGTATTTCCTCCTGTCTTTCTCCAAAATGATTGAACTGCAGAAGATCATTTTCAATAAAGATCATCGGTGCCATTATCCGATAATCTTCCACTCCGGCATTATTTGCTATTTCTTCGACCTTTTCCTTGTCAGTTATATCATAGACCTCTAACTCAAAATTTGGATGATCATCAATAACCGATCGGATGAACTTTTCTGCGTCCTGACAGACCGGGCACCATCTATCCTCAAAAAGATGAACGGTTATGATCTCTTTCGACCCATCTTGAGTAGAGACTTCGTTTTGGTCAGAAGCGGCAAATAAACTTGAAACAGAAAAAAACGAAACAAATAAAAATAGCAATACAAAACTTCCTAAACATTTGAAGTAACTCATATTAGGCTTAATTTTTAGATCTGACAACTGGCAGCTTCTCCAATAACCTTCGGATCACGAGACTCTCTATACACCTCTCCATCTATCTGTATCTCGGGCACCCCGCGTCCGATCAACTCCTCTTGACATCGCTCCGGCTCATCAGAGCACTCTACATATATCGAATCAACTATATCCCTTCCTCCAAAAGACTCAACCAACTGTGAACAGTAAGGACAAGTTCTGGAACCATATATAACGACTCCGGCATCATCCAGACACGCTACCAATTCCTTTAAGTCTGAGGTTTGAAGCTCATCTTTATTTTCTTCGTTTTCTTCATCAGGTCTACTTTCATTTTCCTCCTGATCTTTTTCCGAACCATTGTCTTGAATTTCTTCAGAAGCAAATCCCCAAAAAACAACACCGGCAAAAAAAGCTACTATCACAACTATTCCTATAATAATATTTTTGTTCATAAGTCTATAAATTAATAATATATTCTAAATAATTCTCATATTTTACTAAAATAAAACAACGCACACCAATATCTATTGATATAGTAGCAAACACAATTTCTATCAGCAATTAACACTTTTGAATAAATTAAAACAATTCAGACTGACTTAATGGACGATCAGTCAGTCCACCAGAATTCCCATGGCCTCCGTATCAGATGACAGTGCCTCGATCCCACCGGAGAGATCTATCACCCACTTAAATCCCAGTTCTTCCATAACCTTTAATGCATCAGCGCTTCGTCTACCACTTCTGCAATAAACAGCATAGGAACCGTCAGTATCCAGTTCGGAAAGTGATTCCCTGAACTCAGGAGAATTATAATTCATATTAACCGCCCCGCGCAACCGCCTCTCTTCAAATTCTCGAGGGGTTCTGACATCCAAAACGGTAATATCCTCCTTCTCTTTGAGATTTTCCACGAACTCCAAGGATGTTACCGATGCTAATTTTTTCTCTTCCATATTATTCATATTAAAAGCAGTTACCAGACCGGCAAAGACCAGAAAAGAAACCACTATTATCGGAGCCCCGGCAAAATTATTATTCTTGATCTTGGATATAATTCCCTTCACGGCAACATTATTATACAAGATCAAAGACAGAATGAAAATAGGAAATCAAAGAATATTAAGGCAGGGTGTACATCGGAGCATTTTTACCCTTCTTCTTTTTGTATATAAATTTCATAAACGGAACGAATTTGAAGATCCTATCCCGTTTTTTCCTGATCCTCTCAATTTCTTCCTTGTATTCGTCTTTAAGTCTTTCTAATCTGATACGCCTAACCTCTTCAGAGACACCGGCTTTGGCAACAGCATATTCTTCCTTTTCCCATAAATGCATCACTTTGTTATCCATAAGACGAGAGTAATGTTCTAACCTTCTCCAAGCGACCAGATAGATAGCCAAAACCGAGGCCACTGCGAAAACGATATAAAAAATATATGCAAAATTTATTTGTAACAAAAAATTCCAACCCAGATCATCCAATATCCTGGAAAGTATATTTTTGAGTATCTCCATCATATATTTAACGGGCGAGCGACCGCAAAATTTAGCTTTCTTAACCGGTTGCCGCCTTGACCTTCTCGGTTATCTCTTGAGGGGTAAACTTGGCCTTAACGAGAAAATCATTAGCGCCGAGTTTATGCCCTTTCTCTATATCTTCTTCATCACCCAAATTGGAAAGAATTATGATCGGTGTTTTGGAAAAGTCCTCCTTCTGTCTTCTGATCCAAGATATCACTTCAAACCCGTGCATTCCGGGCAAGAGCAGGTCTTGTAATATCAGATCCGGCTGAAATTGGGGAATTATTTCGATTCCCTTTTCGCCACTTTCCGCCTGCTCTACTTCGTGGCCTTCGGCTTTTAATTTTTTGGTAAGAAGATTCCTTAAGAAATCATCGTCTTCAACTATCAATATCTTCGCCATTTTACGTTAAATAACTATGCAAAAACTTTATTACAGAATAACACATTATATATTGAAAAACAGCTCTTCTGTGGAAAGGTGTCCGTTGTTGGAAACAAAATACTGATATACAATTTATGTAGTTGGCGTAATTGCCTTTTATTACAAGATTATAAGTAAGTAATCTAAAAGCTTATGAAAATAACATACACATTAACAGGAGTCGTCATGATCATCGCTTTTTCTTTGGTTTTTGCCGTAACACCGACTCAAGCCGAAGATGATGAAAGCGACGACGCCTCCGATCAAGAGGTAAATGAACAAACAGAGGAAGAGGAAGAAGAAGAGGAAGAAGACGCCTCTCCCGAGGAAGAAAAAAGACGTGGTGGCCCGACAGGGGTTGAGTTACCCGAAAATGCAAGCGAAAGAGCCCACCAAGTGCAAGAGTGTCTGAAGATCTCCAGAATGTTAAAAAAAGGAGTTTCCGGCGAGGAAGTCGAGAAATTACAAGAGTTCCTGAAAGAAAAAGGCCACTTTGATCATGAAGAAACAACAAAGTATTATGGAAACATAACCGAAGAGGCTGTAAAAAAATTCCAAAAAGCCGAAGGCATAGTTGACTCCGGCGATCCGGAAAGCACCGGTTTCGGTCAAGTTGGTCCCAAGACGAGAGCACAAATAGGTAAAGTATCTTGTCTGACCGAAGGTGTTGGTGACGAAGACGAAGCAGCGGATACAGATAAAGACGAAGACGAAAAAAAGGACGAAGCAGAAGAACTGGAAGCAAAAGTGGAAAGTCTGGAAACAGAGGTTGAAAGATTGACCGATCTTCTTAATAACTTGGGATACGACAGTGAAGGTAACCCCCTGGATGAAAGCGACGAAGAGAAAGATGAGGAGGAAGACGGCGATAATGACGAAGAGGAAGATGATGATGAGGAAGACGGCGATAATGGCGACGACGAAGAGTAAGATCGGTATATAAAAGACAAAACCCGCTCACATTATAATATGAGCGGGTTTTCTTTTGTTCTTGCCGTAACATCATAATTGGGATAAAATAAAAATATGAAAGCTTTTTACACGATCTCAACTATCCTGTTCTTGGGAATGCTCACACTTTCAGCCAACACCGCCTCGGCGGAGACGTTTTCTTATAAAAAAGTCATAACTGAATTAGAAAAAAGAGTAGCCGAATTGGAGGAAAAACTTACAGAAAGAGGACTAAACGTTGAAGAAGATCAACTACCTATAAAAGATCAAAGCGAAAAAGACAGTATAATAGATAAAGAGGAAGAACCCGATGGCCCCGAAGAACCTAAGCCAGAAGATCCGGAAGAGATAACTTCAGCATCCTCAGTCTCCCAAAACGAGAACATCTTGTCACAGAGTGCAAATGTTGAATGCACGGAACTTAGTAAAACAATGCGTCGGGAGGACTATGACGATGAGGTCATTAAACTGCAAAGGTTCCTGGAAGCCGAGGGGTTTTTTAACCACCCACATATCACGAGATATTTCGGACCGGTCACAGAAAAGGCCCTAAAGGATTTTCAGGCCTCGCAAGGCATAGTCTCTTCCGGAACCCCACACACCACCGGTTATGGCCAGTTAGGACCTCTTACCAGAGAAACCATAAAAGAAAGAACCTGCACTCTGGGAAATTAACCGGAATACCTGTTTGGTGTGGCCGAGCCATTAAATATTGACTATTTTTATAAAAAAAATAGTATAGATAGTAGTTCCTTAAAAGCATAGAGAAAAAAGGAGGTGGTTTGTGAGTAACACATATAAAACTCATAATGCGGAATTAAATGAAGATAAAGTAATAACCGTCGCTACCTTAATTACAACATCGGGTATTATTGCCATTTTGATCTATTCTTTTCAGTATCTTTTTTCTGTCTGGGTAACAGCAATACCTTTATTTGTTACCTTAGCCGCTCTAAGTGACGCCTTATACGGTCCGGCGGCCAGAATATCCCGTCAACAAACTTTTTTCGGTAAAATGGTTGATTGCTTGAGAGACCGTCTCATCTTAGTGGCAGCTATCGGAAACGTGGCAATAATTGATACTCGTTTTGTTATTATCTTTTTTTTCGTGACCACTATTGAAGCTGTTGCCTTTATAAAAAAAGATCTTTCGGAATTCCAAAAGAAAGAACATGGCCCGGAAAAAAATGTCGTACGATGGGCCTATATTACTTCCTTTTGTGCAACAGCTATAATGACCGCTAAAGTATACTGGAACTTCCCTTTTCTTCCTGCTCTATGGTTTTTTGCGTTGATATTTCTCGCCACCTCCATAACAAGTTTATTTGATCTAAAGGTCAAATATCTTTAAACTAAACCGGCGCTTTCTTATAAAAGGAAGCGCTTTTTTATTCAACACTAAAAACCTTGAAGTTTTTATAATTAGTGGTTAAACTCTAAAAATGTTTTTCAAGACCAATCTACATTTTCACACCGGAGATGACCCACAAGACCCCATTGAATATAACACCTTGGAAGGGATCAATAAGGCCTCCGAGTTGGGCTTTCGGGCACTGGCGATCACTTGCCATGAAAAATTCATCTGGAGTAACGAATACAAAGAATACGCCTCATCAAAAGGGATCGTTCTGATCCCCGGCATAGAGATAAATATCGGTGAAAGAAAAGGTGAAAAAAGACATCTGATAGTTTTAAATTGCGATAAAGATGTGGAACAAATAGAAACCTTTGGGAACCTGGAAGAATATAAAAAAGAAAGGCCACAAACATTCGTTCTGGCTCCTCACCCCTATTACCCAAGTTTGCATCAAAGAAGTAGCTTAATGAAATATGCCGACAAGTATGCTCATTTGTTTGATGCCATAGAGCACTCCTGGTTCTACTCCGAATATCTAAACAAGAACCAAAAAGCAATTGAACTTTCAAAAAGAAAGGATCTACCCTTGGTTTCAACTTCCGACACTCATTTCTTTGACTTTCTGGACACTGATTATTGCGTAATAGAGGCCGAAGAAGAAACCCCCGAATCAATTTTAAACGGTATAAAACAGAGACGTTTTGAGAACTTCACCCGTCCCAAGCGTCTTTTTAAGGAAATGTTCCTATCCTACTCTAAGTTTTGCCTTAAAAGATCATACAAAAAAATTAGAAGGGTTAAATATAGAAACCCATAAATTTGACTTATAAATAAAAAAAGATATACTTTAGAAAGTCAAATATATCTATCGTAGAAGAGAAAGAGGTCAGTTCTCCACTTCGGTAAAAAACATTATTTGATGTTTATAAGAGATAGCCAATTGAATAATGGAAAATGGTACAATAATTCGCCTGATGGACAAAGGATACGGTTTCATCAGACGCGAAGGGGAAAGTAAGGACCTATTCTTCCATTCCAATAATCTCAACGACGATACCGACTTCAACAGCCTCAAAGAAGGCACAGAAGTTACTTTTGAGGTTACCAAAGGAATGAAAGGGCCTGAAGCCATAAATATTAGTGTTGCTTAACTAAGTAATAACTGAAACAAAAAGATCTCCGTTTATCACGGAGATCTTTTTTATTTACGACGTAAAGCAAGTTATGACAATACCTCGGCTCCGACTCAAGGGTCCTTTATTTCTTTTTGTCTTTCTTTAGCTTTAATTTGGGTTTGAGATAATAACCGGTATGCGAACGAGGAGAGCGTGCCACCTGCTCGGGGGTACCTTTGGCCACTATTTCACCTCCTTGATCCCCTCCTTCGGGGCCTATGTCAATAACGTGATCGGCTGATCTGATAAGGTCCAGATTGTGCTCTATAACAACCACGGTATTACCTTCGTCAACCAAACGTTGTAGGACCTTTATCAGTTGGTTGACATCTTCGTAATGCAAACCAATAGTAGGCTCATCAAGAATATATACGGTTTTTCTGGTATGCTGACGGAACAGCTCTGAGGAGATCTTTATTCTTTGTGCCTCCCCACCGGACAAAGTGGTGGCGGATTGACCTAATCTTAAATAACCCAAGCCAACATCATTTAAGGTTTTGAGACGATCGTAGATCGACGGAATATCTTCAAAGAACTCCAGTGCTTCTTCCACGGTCATCTCCAAGACCTCATAGATGTTCTTGCCTTTATACTTCACTTCCAAGGTCTCTTTCGTATAACGTTTTCCGCGACAAACATCACAAGACACATAGACAGTGGGAAGAAAATGCATCTCAACTTCAATGACCCCCTTCCCCTTACAGGTCTCACAACGACCACCCTTGACGTTAAAAGAAAACCTTCCCGGCTTCCAGCCTCTCACTTTAGCTTCCGCAGTTTCGGAAAAAAGCTCTCTAATAAAATGAAAGGCCCCCGTATAAGTTACCGGATTGGAACGCGGCGTCCTACCGATAGGAGTCTGATCTATGGATATCTCCCTACTTAAATACTCGGTGCCGGAAAACTTCTCACAATTATATACCTCGGGAGAGCGATAATGTTTAGTTAATCGGGCCCTTAAATTCTTGTGCAAGATCTCGTAAACAAAGGATGATTTTCCGGATCCGGAGACTCCGGTAACCACGCAAAATCTACCCAAAGGTATCTCTACGTTCATATCCTTGATGTTGTGTATCTTGCCCCCACGGATAACGATCTTACCGGCGGGTTCGTTTCTCCGTTTAGACGGTAGCGGGATCTGCCGTTTTTCTTTCAGGTATTCCAATGTTAAAGAGTCGGTCTCGGTCATATCTTTTAAAAGATCTTGCAGATAACCCGCGACTACGACCTTGCCACCATGAACCCCGGGTCCCGGACCGATATCCACGAGATAATCGGACGAGAATATGGTTTCTTCATCGTGTTCTACCACAATTATAGTATTACCGATATCACGCAATCTGTGCAGTGTTTCAATAAGACGGGCATTGTCGCGGGGATGTAAGCCGATCGTCGGTTCATCCAATACATAGACCGCCCCCACCAAACCGGAACCCAACTGAGATGCCAGACGTATTCGCTGGGCCTCGCCACCGGATATGGTATTGGCCCGCCTATCCAGTGTCAGATACTCAATACCGACATTTTTCATAAATTCCAAGCGAGATCCTATCTCCTTTATGACCACCCGAGAGATCTCCTCTTCTCTTTCCGACAGATCCAGTCCGGCAAAAAATTCAATGCAATCTTTTATGGAAAGCGAGGTTACTTCTGCAATATTTTTGCCATCTATCAAAACATTGAGAGCTTCCGGTCTTAGACGAGCGCCATGGCATTCATCGCAATCTTTTTTACCAAATAGATACTTTTTTCCGGTACCTTTGCATTTTTCACAGGCCCCGTAAGGAGAATTAAACGAAAAAAGACGAGGTTCAATTTCCGGATATGAGTAACCGTCATAAGGACAAGAGTACTCCGATGATAAAAGCATCTCTTGCAGTTTATTTTTTTTATCATCAAAAAAAAGAATACGGACCAAACCATTTGCCTCATTTAAAGCGGTCTCTAGTGCCTCACCGAAACGTTCCTCTTCATCACTGTCCTTAGAGACAAGATCTGTCGCTGCCAGCTCATCAACCAGCACGTCTATTTCATGGCGTTTATTTGCCGAAATATCTATTCTCTCTCTTAAACTTTTCCTTTCGCCGTCAATGCGCACCTCACCGTAACCTTTTCCTAAGAGATCATATAAAAGTTGGTAATACTCTCCTTTCCTTCCTCTGACCAAAGGTGCGAAGATCGAGACCGATGATATCTTGGCACCACCTTCCTCTGACATTAGATTTGATACCCTTTTAAAAACAAGTTCTTTTATCTCTTCGTTGGAGAGTTTCTGTATCTCCCTGCCACATTCAAGACAATGAGGACGACCTATCCGAGCAAACAAGATCCTTAAGTAATCATAGATCTCCGTAATGGTCGCAACCGTGGATCGCGGATTGTTGGATCGGGATTTTTGATCAATGGAAATAGCCGGAGAAAGACCCCTTATCTCATCAACATCGGGTTTTTGCATCTGTTTTAAGAACTGCCTGGCATAGGCCGACAGGGATTCAACGTACCTTCTCTGACCTTCGGCAAAGATCGTATCAAAAGCCAAAGATGACTTACCGGACCCGGAAAGTCCGGTAAAGACCGTCATAACATTACGCGGTATGGAAACGGACAGATCTTTAAGGTTATGTGTACGAGCACCGAATACCTCAATGGCCGATCTTGGTGAACATTCCTCTGGTTTTTTCTTTTTATTATCGTCAGACATAAGAGGTGAAAATTGTAACACAAAAAAGCACGACTGTAACGTGCTTTTTGACTTAGGTTTTATCTGAACTATTAAGAAAGAGCCTGTTTAATATTCTCGGTTATCTGATCAGGGCTTAAGTTGGATTTGACGTAGAAATCTAGAGCTCCCATCTTTCTGGCCTTTATGATGTTCTCTTCTTGGCTTAAATTAGAGAACATAATGACCGGAACATCTTTTAGTCTCTCGTCATTTTTAACGATCTCAAGTACCTCAAAACCGTCTTTGTCGGGAAGTAATACATCCAAAAGAATGATATCGGGCACAGTTTCTTTTAAGGCCTCCAGCGCTTTGGCGCCGGTATCGGCATAGATGACATCAGCGTTCTCGGCTGACAGTTTTTTGGTAATAACTCCGCCCAAGAAATTATCATCTTCTACCCAAACGATCTTTTTTCCTTCTAGTTCATTAGCCATAAATATTTTTACTCTTTTTCTTTTAATGTCTTCTTAACCTCATTGACGACCTGATCTAAAGAGAACAATGCCTTGATCAAGAACTTATCAGCTCCTTTCTCTTTTCCTTTTTCCAGATCACTTTTTTGCCCTAAGTTGGAAAGCATAATAACAGGGATGTCTTTAGTTTCTTCATTACCTTTTATGGTCTCCAGTATCTCATATCCGTCCATTCTTGGCAAAACTATATCTAGCAAGATAACATCGGGTTTTACAGTTTCAAGTTCATGCATTAGTTCATCTCCGTTGTTGACATGAGTCACTTCAGCTTTCGCTAAAGCGAATTTTTCTTTCAGAAGTTCACTCAAGAACTCGTCATCTTCCACTATTAAAACATGACTTCCTTCAATGGTGATACCCTCTTCCTCAACCTTATCTCCTTGAGGGTCTCCTATGCACGAGATCACTTTCTCCATTACTTCATCCGGGCCGAATTGAGCTTTTATCAAATAATCCTTAGCCCCCAATTCCAAGACCCTCTCTATTTCCACCGGTTGTCCGGAATTGGAGATAACTATAACCGGAATATCTTTTATATCTTCGTCTTTCATTTTCTTTTCCAGGATCTCATAGCCATTCATACCCGGTAATAATATATCTAAAAGAATAAGATCCGGCTTTATTTCTTTTATTTTTTCAAAACCTTCCGACCCGTCCAAAGCGGAGTCAACTTCGCATCCTTCCGCCTCCATTTTGTTTTTTAAAACATCAGAGAAAAAAGAATCATCTTCAATTATTAGAACTTTTTTTGCCATATTAAAGTTAAATTATATCATTATTACTCATTTTTATCATCCTCACTATCCGCGATCGGAATCTGAATATAGAAGGTGGTACCAACCCCCTCTTCACTTTCAAAACTGATCTTACCTCCGTGCCTTTCCGTGATCTCCTTTGCCACAAAAAGACCCAAACCGCTTCCTTCGGTCTTTACTTTAACAGCATTCTCACCGCGATTAAATTTGGTGAATATCTTATTTTGGAACTTTTCCGGAATACCAATACCGTCATCGGCAACTTCAATGACCACATTGTCATTTTTAGTATACATCTTTATCTCGATATGGCCATCTTCTTCGGTGTATTTAACCGCATTCTCCAAGATATTTTGAATAACCTCTCTGATCTTCTCCGGGTCCGCTTCCACCAAAGAGAGATCCTCCCCACCTGAGACATTAAGATCAATATTTTTTGATCTGGCTTGCGGACTTATGTAGTAAAGCAGATTATCTAGAATGTCTTTGAGGTTCAATCTTTTCTTGTCCAACTCGGCCATTCCGGACTCTATCCTGTCGGTATTTAAGAGATTGTTGACCAACAAGATCATCCTTTCGTTGCTTTCATAGCTTTTTAGGAGCATTCTCTTCTGTTTGGCGTTAACGGGGCCGACGTGTTCATTAGCAAGCATATCTAAACTCCATTTGATCCCCGAAAGTGGAGTTCTGATCTGATGAGCGGCTACGGAAACAAATTCCGACTTTAGTTTATCCAACTCTCTTAACCTCTGATTGGCTTGCGAGAGAGCCCGATCTCTTCGGATAAGCATTCTAGCTGTTCTATCCTGCTCCTCCAAAAGATAACTCAATTGATTCTTTCTTTTTCTTTCGCTCAATACCTGTTGTTCTAAAACATAGAACTGAAAAAGGAAGGATATGATGAACAGTCCGCTTAAAAGGAAGAACCTGATGATGTCATGGTCAAAATCGGGAATAAAGATAACAACCACCGTAGCTGCATAAAGGACCAAAAAAGACACAGTTATCTGAAAAAGTGCTGATCTTTGGTTTTTTTTATCTTTTTGATCCATCATCTTAATAAACAAACACTTATGGAATTATCCTGGAAAAAAGAATACTGTTCCTCATTATGGTCCGGTGTAGCAGATATTCCTCCGTAGCTGTAAAAACCGACAGCCGGCACCTTATTATCAAGACACTTTTCGACCTCTTTGACCTCCTCATTAATATTGCTGCCATAGGAATACTGACGTCCGGCCCCACTAACCACTAAAGCCAAACGAGCTTTTTTCTTCTCACCTAACATTTTTTTGGCTCTTTCAACCGCCTGACGAACACTGCAAAGACATTCATCCTTGTCACTTATCATTATCTGCACGTAGCTTCCTTTGGGAATATGATCGGAACAGGTTAAACAACCGTCGCTTTTCAAGTAAAGCGGTGCCCTTACGTTTATTTTTTTCTCCCCGATCTTCCAACGAAATCCTAGGGGATAAGACAAAGACAGCCCTCCTATCGGTTCGGCGGTAAAGTGTTGCAGATCTTTATAACCAAAATATTCCCCGTACAGAGAAACCGCCGGTTTGTCATTGATCTTTTTAATACTTACTCCACTAGAGTCAGTAACCACCCTGGGCATTCCGACCGGAAGCATTCCGTGAGCCATCCCCAAACCGTATTCAAAATCACCTTTTATTGAAGCGAAGACGGCACTCTTGGAAACTGCTTTACCTTTAAAATACTGGAAGGTTTTCTGAAACTCAAAAGCATCCGCCGCTCCTCCCCCGAATATCGGGGCATCCGTAACATCCATCAAACCGGCAACAATACTGTGCTGTTCAACGCCAGATAACACGTCAGTGAACAAAAAAGAAAGATCCGGCTTCGTCCCCATCTCACGTATAATGCTCTCACCCGCATTTTTACCCAAGACCCCCGGAGAAGAGGACGGCGACAGATCCTGTAAATAGGAAGCAAAGAACATCCCCTCACCTCCGAGCAACACCACTATTATAGAGTCCCTTTCCAGGACACTGCCGTGGGTCATTTCTCCGATAGAAGATGTCCCCAACAAAGGAGTATCCTTCGCCACCGACTTTATTCCTTTGATCGCTTTTTCTTGATCATAGGAACTAGATATAAAAACCAAAGCGAACAAGGGAGACTGAGGACGCATTTTCCTGAAAGCGTCTTGGCAGGCATTTGCGCCGACAGTATGAGGATCTTTTCCATCTGAAGAACCGATAGCGATATTTAAAGACATAACTTAATCAACTTATTCTTTAGAGACGATCGTTTTCCCGTAACACGTTACGTATCTCTGTAGCCAAATTGTCTAAAAAGACGGTTGATTTGACCATAAATCTTGAAGCACCTAAACTATAACCCTTGTCAATATCTTTCTGATGACTTAAATTGGAAAAAAGTATGACGGGAATATCTTTAAGCTCCGGATCATTCTTCATTTTCTCCAAGATCGTAAACCCGTCTATATCCGGTAACATAATATCCAAGAGTAAGATATCCGGATGTTCTTTTCTCAAAATTTCCAACCCCTCGGTTCCGTTAGTAGTATGAACCAGATCAACATTAAAACGAGCCAGCCATCTTTCCATAATATCATTCAAAGTCGGATCGTCCTCGATCCACATAACTTTTTTACCCAGTATCTCTTTTTCCGCTGAAAGATTTTTATCTGATCCTTCCATTTTTTAATAAAACGATTTCTTTTAGTATACTAACGCAAGGCCGAAAAGACAAACTTTTTATCCACCTTTACTCTGAACCGAAGTACTTTTTAAAAGATAGATCTCATCGCGTATTATCGCCGCGGTCTCAAAATCCAAGTTCTTGACGGCTTTCTCCATCTCTTTCTCTTTTTTCTTTAGGACATCCTCTCTTTCAGCTTCTGAGAGGTTCATTTCTATCCGGGCCAGCTTTTCCGCGGCCTTCCGACGCTCTTTTTCCGTTGAAGTTGTTACTTCATAGATCTTCTTTTCTATACCTTTTGGAGTAATACCGTGTTCCTTATTGAACCGGATCTGCAGTAAGCGTCGACGTTCGGTCTCTTCTATCGCTCTCTGCATTGAACCGGTAACATTATCGGCATAGAGGATAACTTTTCCGGAGATATTACGAGCCGCTCGGCCAATGGTCTGGATAAGAGCGGTTTCCGATCTTAAAAATCCCTCTTTATCGGCATCAAGTATCCCTATTAAGGATACCTCCGGAATATCCAGGCCCTCCCTTAAAAGATTTACTCCGACCAGACAATCAAAATCTCCCCGTCGCAGTGAAGTGATTATTTCCACTCTTTCGATCGTTTTAATATCACTATGAAGATACTCGGCCTTCACTCCTCTTTCCTTTAAATGATCGCTCAGGTTCTCGGCCATTTTTTTAGTAAGGGTCGTGGCTAAAACTCTACCCCCTTTCTCAACCTCAGATGTTACCTCTTTAATAAAGTCCTCCACTTGACCACCATAGTTGTGATCATTTTCTTTTTTTTGTTTTATCCCGCCACCAACAACCGGTCTGACAATAAGTTCGGGGTCCACTAAGCCGGTGGGGCGAATTATTTGCTCTACCAGCTGTCCGCTTCTTTGTCTTTCATAACTTCCCGGTGTAGCTGAAGTATATATCCGCTCCCCGATACGTTCATCAAATTCATCAGAGGTTAAGGGTCTGTTATCCAGAGCTGAAGGAAGTCTGAAGCCGTGTTCTATAAGCGACAATTTTCTGGAACGATCACCGGCATACATCCCCGCTATTTGAGGTATCGTTACATGAGATTCATCTATAACGGTTAAAAAATCGGGAGTGCCGTCAGATCTATGAGGAAAATATGATAATAATGTGTCCGGAGCTTCACCTTCGGATCTACCGGAAAAATGTCGGGAGTAGTTCTCTATGCCGTTGCAATAACCCACTTCTTTTATCATGGCCATATCATATCTGGTACGCCTGGAAAGCCTTTCCGCTTCAAGGTTTTTTCCTTCTTTTCTTAACTGCTCCAGTCTTTCCTGAAGTTCATTCTCAATATCTCTTAAAACTCTCGGTAGATCTTCTTCGCGAGTAATGAAATGATGAGCCGGAAAGATAAAGACAGAATTCGGCTCGTCCAGAGTAGATCTGGAGACTTCGTCTAGCGCCGTAATGGACCTTATTTCTTTACCCGTAAATTCTATACGGTATATTGTTCTCTCATTGACCGGCATTACCTCCACAAATCCCCCTACCGCTCGAAAGTAACCGGGAGTCAGGTCGGCTGTGGTTCTTTGAAAATGAATTCCTACCAATTTCCGCATAAGCTCTTTTCTGGAGATCTTCATTCCTTTTTCCACCTTGAAATTAACCCTCTCATATTCAGCGGGGCTTCCCAGACCGTAGATACAAGAGACCGAAGCAACCACGATCACATCTTTTCGGGTTAAAAGAGCTTGCGTAGCTTCATGCCTTAAACGGCTTATTTCCTCATTTATTTGTGCCTCTTTTTCGATATAAGTATCAGTAACAGCAACATAGGCCTCCGGTTGATAGTAGTCATAATACGAAACAAAATAAGCCACGGAATTATCAGGGAAAAATGCTCCATATTCCTGAGCCAGTTGAGCCGCCAAGGTCTTGTTATGAGCGATGACCAAGGTCGGTTTTTGAGCTTTTTCAATAACGTTGGCAACCGTAAATGTCTTTCCGGAACCCGTAATGCCGAGCAGGGTCTGTTCTTGCACGTTATTAAAAAGACCGTCAGACAAGCGAGATATCGCTTTGGGCTGATCCCCGGCCGGCTTAAATTCACTATGAAGTTCGAAATGGCCTTTTTTCATAAGCAAACAAAATGTAACACATTGATGAGAATATGTGAAAAGAAACTTGGGGATCTTAACGCTTATTATAGTACCTCTCCAAGAAATTATCTTTATATTCAAAAAAAGAGCCTTCTTCCAGAGACCTTCTTATCTTTTGAACCATAGAAACGATAAAATAAAGATTGTGATAAGTACCCAAAGTAGACGCCAGCATTTCTTTGGAGCGAAACAAATGACAGAGATAGGCTCTGGAGTAGTTACTGCACACATAGCAATGGCAATCGGGATCAATCGGAGAAAGATCCCTTTTAAAAGAAGCGTTCTTTATATTCATCGGTCCGTCTAAAGTGTATAGAGAACCGTTACGTCCGGCCCTGGTGGGAGAAACACAATCAAACATATCAATACCATTCTCCACCGCTTTAAAAATATCAACAGGTGTTCCAATACCTAATAGATGTCTGGGCTTGTCTTCCGGTAACTCTTCGGTTACAAAGCGGACGGCGGTGTCAATGTCCTCTTTTTCAAAAGAACCACCGATACCAAAACCCGAAAAAGGCATACCGGCCAGCTCTTTTGCACTCCATCTTCTCAGATCCTCAAATCTTCCCCCTTGAACGACACCGAAGAGCATCTGTTGCTTGGAAGCTGTCTTGTTGGAAGAATGCCTTTTGATACAACGATCCGCCCAGCGATGTGTCCTTTCGGCGGCTTTCTGTTGGTAGTCATGATCGGCATACGGCGAGGTGCATTCATCAAAAGCAAAGAATATATCCGCTCCGAGGTTGTGTTGAATATCAATACTTTTCTCGGGAGTGAAAGTATGCAGGCTTCCATCCCTTAAGGAAGTAAAGGTAACACCTTCTTCCGTTATCCTAACGGAAGAAGAGCGAGAGGTTCTTGGTTCACTATTTTTTTGATCACCGATCTTTGAGACACCACCTTCAAGACCAGAACCTAAAGAAAAGACCTGAAAACCGCCGGAATCCGTTACTATCGGTTTCTGCCAGTTCATAAAAGAATGCAGGCCACCGCTATCAGCGATGATATCATCACCGGGCTGGAAATAGAGGTGGTAAGTATTAGCCAGAATAGCTTGAGCTCCCAGCTCCACTAACATCTCCGGTGTTAGTGCCTTAACAGACCCTTTAGTGCCGACCGGAATAAAAGCGGGGGTTTTAATAACTCCGTTAGGAGTATGGATCTCTCCGGTACGTGCCAGAGTACCCGAAAGACGCGTTTTTATTTCAAAATTAAAGGATGAGGACATATGGTAGATAATAAACAAAGACAGACTGAAAATATGTTATCATTTCTTCTATATTAGCAAATTTAAATTTTTACAGATATGACCCAAGATAGCACAAATCAACCGAACTTGCCTTCTTTTGACCTGAATACGTTAAGGCAAGAAGCTGAAGAAAGAGTTAGCATCATAAACCAAGAGTTTAAAAAGGGATTTGATTTTTTGACGAATCATCCGGCTTCGGTCACCTTTTTCGGGTCAGCCCGAACAAAGGAGGATGAACCCTTTTATCAAAAGGCCCGAGAACTCGCCGGCCGGATAGTCGAAGAGACCGGATTTTCCATAATAACCGGCGGCGGACCCGGAATAATGGAAGCCGCCAATCGAGGCGCCTATGAAGCCGGCGGCCGTTCAGTCGGTTTTTGCATAGACCTGCCTCAAGAACAGCAAACCAATCCCTATGTTAAAGAGACCCTTGATTTCCATTACTTCTTCAGCCGCAAAGTTTGTCTGTCATTCTCAGCCGAAGCTTTTGTATATTTCCCGGGAGGATTTGGAACACTAGATGAGTTTTTTGAAGTAATAACATTAGTACAGACCAACAAGATCCACCGGATACCAGTATTTCTCTTTGGAGAGGATTACTGGAAACCATTAGATACATACTTAAAAGAAGAGCTGTTAAAAAGAAAGACAATCTCGGAAGAAGATACGGAACTTTATACTATAACGGAAGATCTTGATCATATTGTAAAGACGATAAAAGAAGATGCTCGAGTCATCGCCGGTGTCAGAAGAAGAAAAGAAGGGTAGATAAAACAAAGCCCGTTTGTTAAACAAACGGGCTAAAAGAGGTTATTCATCGGGTTCCCATTCAAAGGAAACCCTTCTTACTAGATATTTTCCTCCGATTTTTTTTGGCTCACTTTCCACTTCAAATTGATCTCCTTTCCATTCCACCCCCACGACTTGGCCGTAGGGATCTTTCATAACGACTGGTAAGTTGAAATACCAGTCAGCATAGATCTTAAAGACAAAAAAAATAGCTAAAACCAAAAAAATGGAAAACAGTACTCTCTTTAACATCTCATCCTCCTTCTATTTCAGTATTCTATTTCCAACCGATCCCTTCCTGTTTCCTTAGCACGATAAAGAGCCCTGTCGGCTCTTTTTATTATTCTCTCGGGAGAGTCTTCCTCCTTGGCAATGGTCAGCCCCATACTGACACGGACATCCAGCGACTGGTTGTCAATGTCTTTTATCCGGTACGGTTTCCTCAGTCTCTCCTGTAATCGGAGAGATGCTTCTTCGGCTCCTTGTTTATCCACGGCGCTAATGATAACAGCGAACTCCTCACCGCCATATCGGAAAGAGATATCGTGAGGCCTTATGCTTCCGGAGATCCTGTTAGCAACTCCTTTTAAGACCGAGTCACCGACAGGATGCCCCATCTTGTCGTTTATTGTCTTGAAATAGTCAATATCCAACATTAGAAAAGCGAACCTGCCACTTTTCTCCTCCAGAGCATCATTCAATGCTCTCCTGTTTAACAGACCCGTTAAAGGGTCTCTTTTCATTTTCTCCTTCAGCAAGAAGATGTATCTTGCCAGAAAAAAAATAATAACCAATTGCAGAAAAATTACAGAAGAGAGATAAAAATTTATTTCGTTCATAATAACCTCTTTTTTGTATGTTAAAGTTCAAACTTGGAATATAATATAATGATTATGTTGTTCTGTCAATATCAT
>JBKHAI010000015.1:0-18767 GCA_046542915.1 Minisyncoccota bacterium
AAAGTAAAGCCAAAGAAAAAACAGGGCTCCAGCTTAAGGGTATTTTTTCAAAGATGTTCAAAATTTTGTTTTTAAACTGACCTGACATTTTAATAAACTTTTATTATTTCTCCGGCATTCATCGTGAACGGTTTGATCACTTTTACGCTCTTATCGCCACTAAGGCCGTAGCTTTGGTACGACCAAGCGCCATGAAAGCGATCGTCAATATGAAGACCTTCTCCAGTGACTCCGTCTGCTTCATAATCACTATACGGGCACTTGTTATACTGGCAGTAATTTCTTGTTATTTCGTAGGTATTTCCGTCTTGATCCACCACTGTCCCTCCCACTATTCTTATGTTATCTATTTCGTTAACTTCTATGACCCCACCGCGGAGGTCGTTTTTATCAAAAGAAAACTCGTTGTGTTCTTGGTAACCTGAAGCATGCGGATCAAACTTTGTAACTTTATCAATCTTTGATCCTTCACTTCCTTGTAGTATATAGGATCCTTCAAGATCGTCGCCGGATAAGCCGTCATCTCCACCGACGTTGGCGTCTGTCATTTTGGCTTTTATGGCCTCGTCTCCGCTAAAGCTAACACTTCCCAGATAATGAACACCGGTAGCTTCGTTGCCACCCGGATCAGCTTCAGTGCTTCCTTCAATTGTTCGGAAGACGGGATCTTCAACTGTAACGTTTGATAGAGTTGTTTTTTTGGTTTGGGGGTAAGATCGCATGGTGTTGGGGTCAGTTTCATCACTGCCACTTGGATACCGGAAAGTTATACTGCCAACTTCTACTGTGTTACTGCTGCCGGCCTTTATTGTTCCACTGTCGCCATCACCGCCCACAAACTGCATATCGGTAACACTATTCAAATTGATATCCTCTAAACTTTTTTGGCTATCTCCTGTTTTTATTTCGATGTTAGGGTTTTCTATGTCAGCCGTAAAGCTTTGTCCGGCTAAAGTGTCATCATATCCCTGGTCCGGACTTTCGCTGTCTTCGTCTAACTCTTCAGGATCTCCAAGTGCACCGTCGGTGGGATCGTCTGGTTCATGGTCTTTCCAGTTCCACTCCTCATCCTCATCTTCGGTTGGCTTCCAATCATCATCTCCGGCTGCGCCTCCACTCAAGTCATTATTGTCCATCATACCAGTGACAAGAGCTCCGGCTAAAACTGCGATACCTTCAGTTAACTCATCAACCTGCTCCAGTTGCCTTATATCGGACTGAATAAAATGGTTCAACTGCTCTTTCCCAATATTTCCCGGCATCGTTATATTCTCGCCGTCTCTGCCGGAGAAGAAGCCGGACCCCCATTCCAACTCCATCTGTGCTAATTGTGATTGTCTGGCGATTTCATTATCTATGTTTTCAGAAGATCTACGGTAAGCTCCGTAAGGGTTATTTCTGTCATTTTGAGTTATTTTAAATAAAGCTTCGTAGCCTCCCTCATAAAAATCACCAGAACTGAGATTTTCGTAAGCGTCATCTAAAGTACATTCAAGATTATTTTCATAACTATTATCGTAGTTGGTCTTATAATGATATTCCAAGGCGACTCCTATTTCCTCTTCGAAATCGTCACATAAAAAACTTAAATGTTCGTCGATTATCTTATCAGCTATGTTAACACCTAAACCTTCAAAAAATGAGTCAGGATTTTTTACAAATGAAGGCTCATCGTCAAAGCCGTCTGTCACCCATGTCATTATTTCTTTTTTTATTTTACCCATAATGATCTCTTTAGCAAATACCCAAACGAGCTCGTCTAAGACGTACTCCTTAGCGTACCATTTTCCGGTGTGCCAAGCGTCGTTTGTAACGTGAGTGAAGTTTGTTTTGGCATTGGTTTGGTTCATCAACGTGTTGGCACTGTCATGAACAGGTACGAAGGTGGACATACCCTTGGCCTCCTGGTGAGCTAAAAATAAAGTACCACTTACAAGAAAAAGGGATATAAGCAATAAGGTTGTGTGTTTCAAAATCTTTTTCATTTTAAGATCGGACATTTTTATTCTTTAGGCCCCCAATCAAGAAGCTCTTCGGTGTCATTGACATGGTTCATAAAGGTATAGGCCACACCGGCTTCGTGGTCGTCGTAGGCTATGTTCTTTTCTTTAAAGACCTCTCCTATTTTCTTCATCGCTTTTTCGGTTTGCGTCGATACGTTTTGTAGGTAACTTTTATTGCTTACTATCGCCAGTAAAGGGTCTTCTCGGGCCGCTGCCATTCTCTCCAGATACGTTGCTCCCACTAAGGTGTTATTTATAAAAGAAAGATGCGGCCCAGCCAGATCTTCTGGGATCGCCAAATCGGTGATCTCACGGGCCATCTTTCGGCGACTTTCGGCGATCGTTTTTAGATCTTCTTCCGCTTGGCGGGATCCGTTACTCATCAGATCATCAAAGATCAAAACCTCATGCTCCAGATCGGGTGAGTTTTCAAGAATTATCTCTCCGACCGAGTTGCCGAAATTCACTAACTCCTCTCGCGAGGAGTTCTTTTTAATATCAATGTCTTCTTTTGTAATAAGTTCCTCTTTGTTGATCCGGAAGTTCTCACTTTCTTTTTCCAAGAATTCTGCCAAAGGATCACTATATTTCTCACGGTCAATATCTGAAAGATCTATGTCTTCAAGCGAGGCGTCTTCTTTTTTTGCCAGCTCTTTTTCTAAGATCTTAACGAAGATATCTTGGGCAAATCTTTCCGTTAGGTTTAGATCACTGTCATTTGAGTTCACTATTCTATCTCTTTCTTCCGGTGGTATCACTTTGTCTAACTCTTCCGCCCAAGAAGTGTCCTTTTCTTGTTCGTGTTTATTTATAGTGTCAGTGGCGTTTTGGCGCTGATAAAAACTTTGATCTTCAGGGGAATCCGAAGAAGCACTTATGATGAAAGTGCTTCCCAAAACAACTATCGCGAATAATATTGCTACTAATGGCAGTATTCCCTTTTGCATAAAACTACACCAGCTTTGAAGATAATTGTAACAGATTTTTGCTTGTAAAATACTTAACTTATACACACCCTTCCCTTTCCTTTGTCGTGGAACAGGAAAGAAGCCCTTTAGAAGTTGTGGACAAAGAAAATTAATTTAAGACGCATTAAGGTATAATTTAAAGAATAATAATTATAAAGAAAATCTTATGTTGCGAGCAAAGTATGTCTTCAAGGTCTTTTTAGTTTCAGTGACCCCTTTTTTGCTTTTCGGGGTAGTGATGAATAACGCTTTTTATTTAGAAGCCAGTACCGACCTTGATATTGTAAGGAGCCTGAGTTTAGGTGATTCCGGAAGTGATGTTAAAAAGTTGCAAATTTTTCTGAATAGCGACTCTGAGACCCAATTGGCGAACTCTGGCCTCGGATCGTCCGGTCAGGAGACCGAGTATTTCGGACCTTTGACCAAAAACGCCGTGATCAGCTTTCAAGAGAAGCACGCTTCCGATGTTCTACGTCCTCTTGGTTTGAGCCGAGGTACCGGTTATTTCGGACCTTCTACCAAGGCCAAGGTAAAAGAACTTACGAAAAGATCCGGATCAGAAGATTCCGTTGACGAAAAGAACGATGACGAAAAGAACAGATCAGAAAAGGAAGACGATGAAACTTCAACCGGTTCTGAAGATGTTGAAGAGGACCCGAACAACCAAAACGACGAAGCCGGTGATGATATCTCCGAAGATGCTTTAGACGAGGAGGATCTTAAAGAAGGATTTGATTGGATGCATACCGACGAGCTTATGTTAACCCAACCCTCCCGATACTCCGGCAAAAGAGGCGAACGACTTGATCTCCACGGTTTCGGGTTTAGTGATAATAACACGGTGCATTTTGGCGACGACCTTTCACTGAAAAACATCGAGGCCCAAGGAGAGAGCTTGATCAGTCTAGAGGTGCCCGATGAGATAAGCTCCGGTTATCACGACATAATGGTTGAAAACGATAAAGGAATAACGGAGGACAGCCAGGTCTTTTTTGTGGTTCTTGACGATGACTCCAACCCTCCTGTCATAGAGTCCGTTGAGCCCGAAAGCGGTGGATGGGGAACCGAGATAACCGTTTATGGCAGTAATTTTGACGAAGATTGGAATATGGTAAGAACTCCTTTCGGTATTTTTGAAGGAATAACCTCGAAAGACGGGGAAACCATTACCTTTAAAATTGAAGATCCTTATTCTTACGATGTTGAAGAAGTAGAAAAAATTATGCAAGAACTTGGAGAAGATACTGAGGTCGTCAACGTAAATGATATCGATGAAGATCATGGAGGTGAAGCGGAAGAAGAAATGAGTATACATTTCCAAGTGGTCAACGATGAGGGAATTGATAACGAAAATGGAGAATTTAGATTAGATTTATAATTTTTTAAACATATTATGGAAGACACCAAAAATATAAGATCCGGTTTCTTTAAAATGAAAAAGCTGTTCTTTTTACACCTCTTATTTTTGATCATTCTGCCGGCTTTTGTCGTTATGTTGACAGATCCGGAGCTCGTCAAAGCTCAAAAAACAACCATCCCTTTTGGAGGAATGGTCAATACGGCTATTTATTGTAGTTGTAATAGTGGTATGACTTCTTACTATCTGTATATATCTCCACCTGTTGGAGGACCACTTCTTTATGTTCAGGGTCAAAGTTTTCAGTATCCAAACAGATCCCTTCCTCGTCCGGGCGTTTGGGCCTTGGGCTTATATGACACTGGTGGGGTATGTATGGTCGGGGTCAAGCCTTATTGTACGTCCTTACCTGTTATGGGAACCATTGATTACGTGGGAACCTCCATGTGATCGAGGTCGGGTATTTTTAAAAAACAAAAACCACCGGAAGGTGGTTTTTATTTGGGCCAATTTTCCGATAGGCAAAGCCAACTTTCCAGTTTTACCTCCTCGGGGCGGATATCGCAAGGTAAGTTACACTCTTGAAAAGATCTGCGAACATTTTCCTTGCCGAATTCTTCCGCGAGGTTGTTGATAAGGAATTTTCTTTTCTGTGAAAAGCCCTTTTTCAGAAGATGGAAGAAAAGGTCTTCTTGAGTTTTGTTTTTAAACCTGTCAGTTATGTCATCTATCAGTAAAATGGCCGAATCCACCTTCGGTGGAGGAGCAAAAGAGCCGGCTTTGACGACACCTTTGTATTTTGGCGTTCCGTAAGCCTTGATACTTAAGGACAAGATGCTCTCTTTTTCCGAAAGAGCGATCCTTTGGGCTACTTCTTTTTGCAAGAGAAAGACTATCCTTTGGGGCTTCAAAGAACAAGATAAGAAGCTGCGAAGCAAAAAACCGGTTATATAGTAAGGAATATTTCCGACCAGTTTGTATTCGGGTTGGTCTTCTTCGGGGAAGATCTCTGCAGGACCTATTTCTTTTATGTCTCCTTGAATTATTTTTAATTTGCAGCTTTCTATTTCGTTTTCAAAGGATCTTTTAAGTTCAAAGACCAGCTCCTCGTCTTTTTCGATGGCGATAACCTGGGCTTTATGCGCGAGAAGTTTTTCGGTGAGCTCACCGTGCCCCGGTCCTATCTCCACCACTTTATCTCCTTCTTTTATGGATAGCTCGCCGGCTATTTTTTCCAGCGCCGAGCTTGATCTTAAAAAATGCTGTCCCAGGGATCTTTTGGCCTTCATGGTTTTTAATTGATGACAGGTAGTGGTGGGCCGGAAAGTAGCCCCCCGTCGCCTTCTTTGCTGTCGGTGTATCTGTCAGCTTCCAGATATTCTTCTCCTATATCTCTGATGAATCTGGACGGAGCCTGAACATTTGTTTTTCCGAAAATGGTCCGCACGTAGGCGGAAGACAAGAACGCCTTGACTCGAGCACGGGTTAAGGCCACGTAAAAGAGCCTTCTTTCTTCTTCTTCGTCACGGATGCCGTCACTTAAAGATTCGTGAGGAAAAAGACCTTCTTCCATTCCCGTGATGAATACGTACTGAAATTCCAAGCCCTTGGCGGCATGCACTGTCATTAATCTGACGTTTTTTTGATCCTCTGTCGGAATAGAGTCCTGGTCGCTGTATAGGGCAACGTGTTCTAAAAAAGCTTCCAGTCCGTTTTCCACCTCGTCGTATTTTGAAGCCAAAGTAGCGAGTTCTTGGACGTTCTCTATTCTTTCTTCCTCTTTGCGTTCACTGTACCAGCGCGCCAAGCCGCTTTCCTGTAAAGTGAATTTTATAAGCTCCGAAGGCCTCGTCTCTTTAGCGGCCTTTTCTATTCTTCTGAGCAGTTGACGGAAGTTGTCCAGATTTTCTCTAGCTTTTCCGGTAAGTTCCTCTTCTCTGCCTTCCAAGAATTTTTCCAGAGTTACTTTACCGATACCTCTGGTGGGGGTGTTTATTATTCTCTTTAAGGAACTTGTGTTCTCTTTGTTCAGAGCCGCTTCAATGTAGGAGATGAGGTCTTTAACTTCCGATCTGTCTAAAAACTTGGTTCCAATCACGGCATAAGGGATGTTCTGGGAAAGAAAGGCCTCCTCTAAAGCTCGGGACTGGAAGTTGGTGCGGTAAAGTACCGCTATTTCCGCGGGATCTACTCCTTTTTCCAAGAGCTCGGAGACCTCTCCGGCAACTCGGGAGGCTTCGCCTGTTTCCGATCCCGAGAGCAAATGTTCTATCATCTCCCCTTCTTCGTTTGCGGTGTATAAGTTCTTTTCTTTTCTTTGCCGGTTTAAGGAAATAACATTATTGGCCGCGTTCAAGATAATTTTGGTGGAGCGGTAGTTCTGCTCCAAAAAAACGGTTTTGGCTTTAGGGTACCGCTTTTCAAAATCCAGGATAGCTTCAACCCGAGCCCCTCGCCAGCTATAGATGCATTGGTCCAGATCGCCGGTTGCGCAAATATTGCCATGTCCGCTTGCCAGAATGTCGGCCAGACGACATTGAACGTCGTTGGTGTCTTGGTACTCGTCTATATGGATGTGTGACCATTTTGAGGCGTAGTGGTCATTTATGGCTTTGTTCTTTTCAAATAAATTAAGCGGTTTTATTAAAAGATCATCAAAGTCCACCGAAGATTCTTCCCGTAAGATCTCTTCGTAGACCTTCCATAGTCTTATATCAAGCTCTTTTTCAAATCCTGAAACATCTTCCGGTCTCTTAAAGGCGTTCTTTTGTCGGGATATAAAAGCTAATATTTTTCTCGGTTCTATTTCGGTGGGTTTTATCCCTGATCTCCGAGCCGCTTCTTTTATGATCTGTTTGGACCTTTCACGATCGGCGATCGCAAAGGTGCGGTTTAATTCCATCTCTGTCGCGTTTTCTCTTAAGATCTTAACTCCCAAGGAATGAAAGGTTGAAACAAAAGGTCGTTCGTAAATTTTTTTACGGTTATCCGCATTCTCTAAAAGATGATCCACCCTTTCTTTCATCTCATAAGCGGCTTTGTTGGTGAAGGTTATCGCCAGTATGGACCAAGGGGGAACACCCGACTCTATTAAAGAAGCGATCCGATGGGTCAGAGTTCTGGTCTTACCGGTTCCGGCGCCGGCGATCACTAAAAGAGGCCCTTGATGGGATACCACCGCTTCTTTTTGTTTTTCATTAAGGCCGTTAGTGATGTTTTTTGCCATACTATCTAGACAATCATAACACACAGGAAGTACTATGCTTAAATCGGCTTTAATGATGTCCACAAGCTTGCTTTAAGAGTTATTGACTGGTAAAAAAAGGAAAGTATAATAAAGATATCCTAATTCTTTTAGGAAAACGAGGAGTACAGAGGGAGTATTTACCGTGAGAAAAAATTGAGAGGTTCTGAATTACAGTAGCTTAAAAAAGGCGTATTTTAAAAACCCCACAGGAGCCCGGATCGAGTAGATCAACAAATAGCAAGACCCGGGTGACATACAGAGGTTATCAGAATAACCGACCCTTAAGAAGCTTTACTCTGCAGGATGAAAAGAGCAGGTGCAGGTTTCTTTTTTATGTTGCCGTTTGTGCGGCGGTTTTTCTTTTAACCGCGATGACCCCTCATTTTTACAGTTATTCCGAGGCTTCTTATTTATCTAAAGAAGAAGATACTAGATTCGTTAATTCCCAAAATATTGAGATTTCAAGTAATGTCCCTAGAACCAGTTCTCACCTGTTAGCGGTTGGTGGTTCTGATCCCAAGACAGACGAAGAGGGAGTCGCTGTTGAAGGCAACTCATCTTCTGGCGGGGGAAGTCCTGTAAGGAACAAAGGAGAAAAAGACGAGGATATATATATAGTCAGAAGCGGTGATACTGTTTCTGAGATCGCCGAGATGTTCAACGTGGAAGTTAATACCATTGTTTGGGCCAATGATCTCGGGGATCATATATTTGAAGGACAACATTTGGTCATTCTTCCTTTTGACGGGGTTCGTCATCAGGTAAAAGAGGATGACACCTTAGATGCAATTGCTTCAGAGTACGATGTCTCCACTGAAGATGTGATGGAGTTCAATGACCTCTCTGAAGAGTCAACATTGGCAACGGGTGATCTCATTGATATCCCCGGTGGAGAAAAGAAACCCTCTCAAAAAGAACCGGAACCTGAAGAGCCGGATCCTCCTTCTTCCTCTTCTTCTTATGCTTCTTATAAGAGTGATCAAGAGGTTGCTGCCTCTAGCGGGTATTTTTCAAGGCCGGTCAGGGGCGGTGTTCGAACCCAAGGCCTCCACGGAAGGAACGCTGTTGATATCGCCGCCCCTGTCGGAACGCCTATATATGCCGCCGCCGACGGGGAAGTTTCGGTTAGTGGGTGGCATAGCAGTAGCGGCTACGGTTATTATATTGTTATAAAACACCCCAACGGGAACAGTACTTTGTATGCACACAACAGTAGAAATCTTGTCGGAGTTGGTGAACGGGTTTCCAAGGGGCAAAAAATAGCGGAAATGGGCTCTACCGGTTTTTCTACCGGTTCTCATATCCATTTTGAGGTCCACGGAGCGGCCAATCCGTTCTAATTACTAGCAAAAGAGTTAAATAATGAGTAAAAACCTCATTATTTTAGCACTTAATAATTTTTAACTTCTTTTGCGGGCCGGTATTGGAGAGCCTCCAGAATATGGTTTTCTTTTATCTCCTCAACATCTTCCAGATCGGCGATCGTACGGCCGATCTTTATTATTTTGTGGTAACCTCGGGCCGAGAGGTTCATCTTTTCAGCTGATATTTGAAGGATCTTTTCCGCTTCCGGGGAGAGTTTTGCTTTGGATCTGAAATGCTTGATCTTCATATCTTTGTTGGTAGAGATCCCTTTTTCTCCGGAAAACCTTCTTTTCTGGATCATTCTGGCTTTTTCTATCCGTTTCTTTATTTTGTTGTCTTCTTCGGTTGCTGTGTTTTTAGTTATGGAAAGGTCTTTATGTTTGACCGCGTCCACGTGACACCAGAGGTCTATCCTATCCATTAAAGGACCGGACAGTTTCTTTTTATAACGTTTTATCTCGTAAGGACTACAGTCGCACTTGCCGTCATCAGCTCCGAAGTACCCGCAGGGGCAAGGATTAAAAGCGGCTATTAATATAAAATCGGCCGGGAAAACAACCTTTTCGTTAGCTCGGGATATTGCTATGACCTTCTCTTCTAATGGCTCTCTCAGTGATTCTATTATTCGCCTGTCAAATTCGGGGAACTCATCTAAAAAAAGAACTCCGTTGTGGGAAAGAGTTATCTCGCCCGGTTTGGGGGGACTGCTTCCGCCAATAACAGCCGCCGGCGAGGAGCTGTGATGTGGAGAGCGGAAGGGCGGTTTTGTAAATAGTTTATTTAACGGCAAGGATCCGGCGATAGAGTGTAAAGAGCTGGTCTCCAGCACTTGATCTTCGTTGAGATCCGGCAAGATAGAAGCAAAAGCTCTAGCTAAAAGGGTCTTTCCGGAACCGGGTGGTCCATACATAGCAATATTGTGTCGGCCGGCCGCCGCGATCTCCAAAGCTCGCTTGGCGGTTTCTTGGCCTCTTATTTCGGAAAGGTTCGTGTCTTTGTCTTCTAATTTATTGGAATTAAGTCTTTGTTTTGGTTGCCGAGCGATGCTTTTGGGAGGGTTGTATTCGGGATCGGCACTTTTGTTAATATGGGTTATTACTTCCAACAAAGAGTCAGCTCCATACACATCTATATCTTTTACGAAAGCTGCTTCTTTGGCGTTTTTTCGTGGTACAAAGATGCTCTTGAAACCGCTTTGGGCAGCTTTATAGGCCATAGGCAAAGCTCCCCTTACCGGGCAAAGTTTTCCGTTTAAAGAAAGTTCGCCAATAAAGACGGAATCTGTTTCTTTAATGTCTATCTCTCCAGCGGCTTGCAAATAACCCAAAGCGATGGCCAGGTCCAGTGAAGTTCCTTCTTTTTTTAAAGAAGCTGGAGCCAGAGAAACAACAACTTTTTGATTTTTGTGTTTTGGCGAGGTAAAGCCGGTGTTTTTAATGGCTGCTGATATTCTGTCCTGGGCTTCTTCAACGGCCTTGTTCGGTAATCCCACCAAAGAAAAAGAATGAGAACCACCGGATATATCGGTCTCTACGCTTATTATTACCGCCTCAAGCGAAATAGCCTGAGCGCTGCTTATCTTTGAAAAACCTATCAAGTTTCTATGTTTTTGTGGGCAAGGCAGGTGTCAGCCGCCGGGTTGGCCTCAAGTCTTTCTTCTTCTATCTCTTCTCCACAGACCGAACAAACACCATAAGTCCCCTCTTCTATTCTTGCCAAGGCATTTTTGACATTGCTATAACGAACTTCAAGGTTGTGTAGAATTGCCGAGTTTTCTCCATACTCTTCATCGGCATCGGCTCTCTCGCTTTCATCAGCCCGGGAGGTATCCATTTCGGGAGCAGCGGCCATCCAATCGTCGGGGTTTTGCAGGTCTCTTTCTCCCACGCTTGATAACTCTTCCTCAAGATCACTTTTTTCTTTAAGGAGTCTTTGTTCTAGTATATTTATTTTTTCTTCATTCATATTGTTAATAATATATTTTATTTATAAGATCTCAAAACGCTAAAACTTACTCAGCGACGCTCTGTATTCCTCCAGTATTTTTAAGAACATGTCTTCCGTTGTGGTAACTGCAATTACGTGATCGTTCAAAAAACCATAGGTCGTGTCGCCACTCCTTTCTACTACAAGCGTGTTAGCCCTCTCCAAACGCTCTCTTTCTTCTCTGCTTGTTCGTCCGGTAAAATATTTTAAGGCATTAAAGATGGTGTCTGACCGTTGAGAAAGTATCGGAAAGGCCTTGCTTTCAAATTCCAGTAACAGGAAAGTATTTCCTTGATGGGTGCCGATGCTAAAGCCGACCATTTCTCTTTTCAGGTCATCCGAAAGAACAGGGTCTTCAAGTTCGTCAAGCATCTCGGTGATAAAGAGAGGGCGGTTGTAATCTTGAAAGACGACCTCTAAAAACTCTGAATCGTTTTGCCGTCTGGCAATGTTTTCTATTTTTTGATCAACTTCATTCAGGGAGCTAAATTCTATTATGACCTCTTTATCAAACGGAAACTCCACGCCTCTTTTTTCGGGAGGTTCTTCCTGAAAGACACTAATTAGAATGTAGACGGTTAAACCGCTCATTAAAAGCAGAAGACCTAGCGCTACCATCATTGTTGAGTTCCACCAGCTTGTTTTGTGGGGTGGTTTTTTGTTCTTTATGTTTCCGGAAGACTCCCGCTCTCCCTCTGCTTTTTCTCCGAGGTCTTGGTTTTGGATCTCTTCTGTTTTTTTGTTCGGTTCGGTCATTGATAAAATTAAAGGAAACTTTTAAGCTTCCTTTAATTTTAGCACCGCTTTTTGAGTAAAACAACGGAACTATCCCTGTTGTTTCTTGGAACCCCCGTTTGCGTTTTTGTTATTTGAAGTAAAATCGGGATCTACCTCTTTGATCGAGAGTTTTAGCCTTTCTTTTTCATCTATATCTTTTATGATGATAGGGACCTCGTCGCCAACACTCAAGACATCTTCCACTTTTTCTATTCTGGATGGTGCAATTTCGGAGATGTGGACCAGTCCTTCGGTTCCGGGACCTATTTTTACAAACGCCCCAAACTCCGTTATTTTAACAACTTCACCCTTGAAGACCTCACCTTTTTTATATTCATGAGTCATTTCTTCTATCATTTTTTTGGCCTGTTCGGCACCACCGCCTTTTGAGGAGATTATATAAACCGTTCCGTCGTCTTCTATATCAATATCGGCTCCGGTTACGTTCTTGATCTCGTTAATGGTCTTGCCTCCCGGACCTATTACCAGACCGATCTGTTCTTTTTGAATTGAGATGGTCCTTATCTCGGGAGCATGAGGAGAGATGCTTTGACGCGGTTCTTTGATCTCTTCTTCTATGGTGTCTAAGATCTTTTCCAGGACTTCTTTGGATTTGGAAACGGCTTTTTCTATGATCTCCATCGGTATGCCGGAGAGTTTGGTGTCCATTTGTAAGGCGGTTATTCCGTTTCTGGTACCCGCCAACTTAAAGTCCATATCACCGTAGTGGTCTTCAGGGCCTTGGATATCGGTTAAAACAACATGATCGTTCTCTGCTACCATTAAGCCCATCGCTATTCCGGCCACCGGAGCTTTTATGGGAACTCCCCCGTCCATTAGTGCCAGCGTGGAACCACAGATAGAGGCCATTGAGGTGGAGCCGTTTGAAGAAAGGGCTTCCGAGACCAATCTTATGGTGTACGGGAATTCTTCTTTTGGTGGAATTACCGCCTTCAGGGCCTTCTCTGCCAGCGAGCCATGACCTATCATTCTTCGGTTGAAGCCCCCTATTCTACCGGTTTCCCCGACCGAAAAAGGAGGGAAATTATAATGATGCATAAACCTCTTTTGGACATCCTGGGATTCGATCTGGTCTACCAAAAGAGCGTCGTTGGGTCCTCCGAGAGTTAGCACCGAAAGCACGTGGGTTCCACCGCGATAAAATATTCCCGAACCATGCAATACCTCCGAGACGCCACCGGCTTGAGCGTAGAGCGGTCTTAACTCGTCAACAGAACGACCGTCCGGTCTTTTTTTGTTATTAACAGCTTCCTTGTGGATCAAAAGGTTCAACTGTTCTTCAAAATAGTCAGAGATCTCGGAGCTGTCTTCCTCGGGCAACTCTTCAGACGCTAAGTTCTTCCATTCTTTTTTTAATTTTTCAACTTTTTCTTTGCCCGGTGTATTGGTAAAAGCCGCTTCTTTAAGTTTCGGCTCTATTTCCTTAGTGAACAGATCTTTAATTTCTGATGAAATGCTGGGTTTCTCTATGGTTTCTTTTTCCACCACTTTCTTTTCTATCACCTCTTTTTGGAAGTTTTGAAGTTTTTCCAGGTCCTCTTTGGCGTGGTTAACTGCCTTTAAAAGGTCTTCTCTGGATGTCTCTTTAGCTTCCGCTTCCAACATGGTCACTTTTCCACCTTTACCGCAGACGACCAGGTCAAGTTCGTTGTTTTCGTCAGAACGAAAGCCGTATTCCGGGTTTATTTTATAATTTTCTTCTCCTTTGTGTTTGCCGATCCGAAGAGCGCTAACAGGTCCGTCCCAAGGGATGCGGGAGGTACTTAAGGCGATGGAGGTGGCCAGCATGGCCAAAACATCCGGGTCGTCTTCAGCGATAGATAGTACTGTTATGACCACTTGAACTTCGTTTCTAATACTTTTATCAAAAAGAGGTCTTATGGTCCTGTCAATGAGTCTGGCGCTTAAGACCGCGTCGTCTGAAGGACGCCCTTCTCTTCTCATAAACCGGCTTCCCAGTATCTGTCCGGCCGCATAAAATTTCTCTTCATAATCCACTATTAAAGGAAAGAAATTGGCATTACTTGGTTCATCGGACATGGCGACGGTTGCCAGTACGGTGGTATTGCCATAAGAGACCATAACACTGCCGTCGGCTTGTTCTGCCAGGTCGTTAAACTCAACTGTTAAGGTTTTTCCTGATATCTCTGTAGTATATTTTTCTTTTTTCATAACTTTTTATTTTATGAACCGTTATTTTTCTTAGTGCCTATAAGGTAACGCCGGTAGTTTACGTCCATATCAATAAAATCATCGGCCACTTCCTTTAAGCGCCCGGAAGCGGATTTACCGAATGCCATGACCTCCACTTGGCAACCTTCGTTTATTTTCAAATATTCAACTAAAGGAACAAAATCGCCGTCCCCGGAAACCAATACCACGGTATCTAACTTCGGAGCTGCTTTTATGGCGTCAATAGCTATACCAACGTCCCAGTCCCCTTTTTTGGCACCGCCGTAAAACACCTGAAGGTCTTTTGTTTTTGTTTCTATCCCCAGTTTTTCCAAAGCTTCAAAAAAAGCTTTCTCTTCACCGGTTTCTGTGGTGATGACGTAAGCAATAGCTCTTATCAAAGCACGACCACAGAGGCCGTCCTTTAGAACATTGCCGAAATTAACCCTTCTTTTATATAAATGCTTGGCGCTGTGGTATAGATTTTGCGCGTCAATAAAAACACCCACACGCTGTTCTTTGTGTTTTATAACAGCCATAGTCGGCTTCTTAAGCCTTTTTCTTTATATTTAGTTTTTTCATAAGAGCATTAAATCTCTTGGGGGATTTTTCTTGCAAGTAGTTCATATGTCTCCTTCGGTCGGCTACCAACTGCAGCAATCCTCGGCGGGAGTGAATATCCTTTTGGTGCTCTTTGAGATGATCGGAAACCTCCTGTATTCTCTCCGTGAGAATAGATATCTGTACTTCCGGTGATCCGGTGTCGTTCTCATGGGTTTTAACTTTTTCTACTAACTTTTTCTTTTTTGATTTTGTGATCATATTTGGGGAGTATACCATAAAAGGTGAATTTTACAAGTTTTTATTTTGTATTGTTTTCTTATTTCAGATCCCGATATCTTAATATTGTGCGACGCAAAATTATGCTAAAATAGGTCTTGTAATGAAAATAAAAGAACTCAAAAGAGAATTTTTGGAATATCTGGAAATAGAAAGAGGTCGCAGTATGAAGACCGTGGAAAACTACGACCGCTATCTCTCGGCCTTCATTTCTTTCTCCGGAGTATCAAGCCCTGAGGAGATAAACGATGAGGTTTTGCGTGCCTACAGGCTGTGGTTGAACAGAAAAAGTTCAGGTAAGTTGCAAGAAGGCCAGCCAACCACTTTAAAAAAGAAAACACAAAACTATTATCTCATAGCTTTAAGGTCTTTTTTGAAATATCTGATGCGGAGAGGAATAAGCTCGTTACCGCCTGAGCGTATAGAATTGGCAAAAGTTCCTGAGAGGTCGCTAGATCTCATCTCTTCCGCCGAATTGGATCGTTTGATGTCCGCCCCTGACGGAGATGACCTGATGTCTAAAAGAGATAAAGCCATACTGGAGCTTCTTTTTTCTACCGGTTTGCGGGTTTCCGAGCTTTGTTCTCTTTCCAGAGATATGGACCCGAACGCCGAAGAGATATCCATAAGAGGCAAGGGAGATAAAATGAGGATAGTTTTTATTTCCGAAAATGCCAGAGAAGCTCTCAAAGATTACTTAGAGAAACGGGTTGATCTTGATGATGCTCTCTTTGTTCAACTCAGTAAAAATAAAGAACACAAGGCGGAAAAGCGCCTTACACCTCGTTCGGTTGAAAGGATAGTTCAAAAGTATGCCAAAAAAGCGGGAATTACAAAAAAAGTAACTCCACACATTATTCGCCACAGCTTTGCTACTGATCTTTTAAGAAACGGAGCGGACTTAAGGTCGGTTCAAGCATTGTTGGGACATTCTCATATCGGTACTACTCAAGTTTATACGCACGTCAGTGACACGTATCTTAAAGAGGTGCATAAACGGTTTCATCAAAAGAGCGAAGAATAAGAACGACCGGATGTTTAAAGGACATCATAAAAGACATTTGTAAGTTATCCACATCTTATGTCTTTTAAATGTCTTTTTTTAATGATAGACTGCTATCCAGCAGAGAAGATCCCGTGCACAGACCTTCTCTAAAAAAAAGCGGATCTGTTCTTTCCTGTTCTTTCCAAGCCGGCGTCTCTTGCTTTGAAGAAAAAATAAATAAGCTACACCTCTTAATTCTCCTTAAGCTTCAAAGCCCTTATAAACCCCTCGGAAGCCCTTACTGAGGGGTTTTCTTTTTTTAGTTTTATCGCGATGATCAAAATACGTTTCACGTGAAACCGTTTAATTAAAAAGCAACTTTTTTATCTCCGGAAATTGTTATTTGATCATTTGTAATTATTCGTTTCCGATGAAACACTGAGACGATATGACCCTTTCAAAGATCTGTTTTTAGTATCAATGTCAGCTTTGTTCTTGTGCATTTAAATATATAGAATACGGAAATCTTCATTGATACTGTGTTCGAATGTTATTTTTACGTGAAACAACGAAAGTTTTCTAACCGGTATCTTTCTCTTTTCAGCTTTTTGTTCTTTTTTGTTTGAAAAAGAGATAAAACAGACCAAATAACGTTTCATGTGAAACAAAGACCCTTTTCTCATCAAGTTCGAGCAAACTAGATCTGTATAAAGCCATAGTTTCACGTGAAACACTTAAAGATCAGAAATAAGTTCTTTGTGTTAATTGTGATCTATTTATTTATATCTAAAAACCCTCTTTCTTGAATACCAACGGTTTCATATGAAACTTTAAGTACTATTTTCTTGCTTTTAAATATGGTCTTTTTTGAAATATCTGAATTTTTAGGAAATTTTTCTGTTATATTGTTCATACGTTTCACATGAAACGTTTTCAAGGATCCGCATCAACTCTTTGAAAGTAATAAATGTTTTTAATTTTGCTTTATTTCTTTAAAGGTTTTTGTTTCACGTGAAACAATGTTTGTTTTAGTGAGTAAATATTATAAAGTGTTTGATCTATAAGTTTTAGTGGCGATTTTAGCTTTAAATATCAAAATAATGTTTCACGTGAAACATACGGGACCTTAAAAAAGAAAGTTTCCTAATTAAACTTTTTAGTCTTGGCAAAATGCCGACAAAACAGACCAAAACATTCTTTCTAACGAAGCATTCTTAATTAGATAGTCCTTATTCTTTTTGGTTTTTTAATGAATGAGGACTCTTTTGTTTCACTAGAAACAAAATATCTTAAGAAAACCGTTTCATGTGAAACGGTTTTCAGCACGTCTAATATGTTTCACGTGAAACTTATTTGACGTTGTATCGCCTTAATAATTCGTTTTCGCGCTCTTTTTCCACTTTTTCTAGAGCGGTTTTGCCTTTTTGGCCTAGTTTTTTAAGTTCTTCTTCATCAAGTTCGGATAGCTCTTTAGCACGTTTTAATAAATGATCCCTTTTATTTAACTCGGGATCTTGAATAACCTCCTCAAGAAGAGCGTGGAGAATAAATCCGATACTTGGTCCCGGTTTCACGTTTATGGACTCAATTAAGTCGTTACCATCTATTGCCAAATTCTTTACAGAAACAGGGTCGGAGAGAACCTTTTCTATCATTGCCTGGTATTTTCTTAGTCGGTAGGGTTGTTCTTTGGGAACTCCCATTCCTTTTCTGTCGGAAAACCTGATCTTCATAAGATCCCAGATCTTATCTTCTCCGACGTTTTGCAGTAGTCTTCTTATGGCCGATAAACTTATCTTATCAGGATCGGAGAAGAACATATGCCATCTTACCAGCGTCGAGATCTCTCTAACGGTCTCTTTGGGAAATTTCAAACGTTTTAGAGCTTTTTCGGTTAATTTGGCGCCAACCACTTCATGTCCGTAAAAAGAAAAACCTTTCTTTTGTTTATTTATTTTACGTGTTCGAGGTTTTCCTACGTCGTGAAACAAAGTTGCCAGCCTTACTTCAAAAGGCCAGTCATTGTCTGCGGCGTGTTGCAGAGAGTAAAGAGAGTGGGTGAACACGTCGTAACGGTGGGCTCCCGATTGTTTAACACCACATCCTTCTTCAAGTTCCGGGGCTATAAATTTTAATATATCCAATCTTCTGGCCAACTCCAGAGCGGCTGCCGGATTTTTGGAGTTGATAATACGGCTAAATTCATCGCGTATGCGCTCTTTGGATATATAAGTAAGGATTTCACGCTTTTCGTATATGGCGTTCAGGGTTTCTTCTTCAATGGTGAAATTGATCTCCGCTTGAAATCGTATGGCGCGCAGTATCCTTAAACCATCTTCCTCAAAACGCTCCAAAGGGTCGCCAACCGCTCTTAATATCTTCTTTTCAAGATCATCTTGTCCTTGATGGGGGTCAACAAAAAGATGTTTTTCGGCGTCGTAAGCTATGGCATTAATGGTAAAGTCCCTTCTTTTCAGATCTTCTTTAATATCTTTTCCAAAATGAACCTTGTCGGGCCGTCTTTTATCGGAATAACCGCTTTCTGTTCTGTACGGGGTAACCTCAACAACTTTTACACTTTCTTTTTCTGTATTCTCGTTCACTATTCCGACGGTTCCGAAGTCGTTTTCGTAATAAGTGTGTTCAAAAAGAGGGATTATTTGCTCCGGAGTAGCATTGGTCGCGATATCCCAGTCTTTGGGCTCAACCCCTCTGAGCATGTCTCTGACACATCCTCCCACAAGGTATGATTCAAAACCACCTTTTTTTAAAGTTTTGGTGATATCCACGACTTCTTGGGGTGTTTTTATTTTTTCTTTTTTCATCTATCGTTTCTGGTTGACAAGGTTATCATACATCTTTTGTTTTTAAGGGTAAAGAAAAAATGGTCTGGAGACAAAAACCGTCTGAGGTATCTTTTTGGCTTTTTTGTTTTGATTTTTGCTGATAAAGATGTAATATACTAACTGCGCCCGTAGCTCAACGGATAGAGCGTCTGGCTTCGGACCAGAAGGTTGGGGGTTCGAGTCCTCCCGGGCGCGCCAGC
>JBKHAI010000055.1:0-3461 GCA_046542915.1 Minisyncoccota bacterium
ATTGTTAATAATTTGCGGGAGTATACTATATTATTTAGATATCGGCAAATTATAGATGTCTGAAGATCACTGCTTTAAAACGGCTGGTTGTTGTGCTAAAATAAAAACATGATAATAAATTTTGCCGGATTACAGACCTTTAAGATCCAGTTCGGGGATACCGTGATAGCTGTCAATCCCGCTTCTAAGGAGTCGGAAAACGTCAAACAGCCTGTTAAATTTGGAGCTGATATATCATTGGTTAGTGTGGCACATCCGGATTTTAACGGAGTTGAGAATAATGCCAAAAACCACAAGACCCCTTTTGTGATAGACGGGCCCGGGGAGTATGAAGTAGGCGGTATCACTGTTGCCGGTTTCTCCTCTCCGGCTCAATACGAGGGGAGATCACTCAACACTATTTATACATTAACACTGGAGCAAATGAATCTTTGTTTTTTGGGGGCCTTGTCCACGGCTGAAGTACCTTCGGATATCTTTGAGAATGTAGGCGGGGTTGATATTCTTTTTGCTCCGATCGCGGGAGGAAGTGTCTTGGAGCCGGCGGAAGCTTATAAACTTTCGGTTAAACTGGAAGCCAGTGTCATAATCCCTTGTCATTATACGGATGTAAAAGAAGACTGTGTTTCTGAGTTCATAAAAGAGAGCGGAGAAGACGATAATGAATCGGTGGAAAAGTACACGGTCAAAAAAAAGGATATTGAGGGCAAAAGCGGAGAGGTTAAGATACTTATACCCTCTAAATAAGACCCTTTAAATAAGAGTATGCTGTGGTTGATCGAAAATTTAAGGGAAAAACCAAAACATAAAAGGAAATTCATAGCGGTAACTGTATCAGGAGGGGTCACTTTTTTGATATTTATTTTTTGGGTATCCGGCCTTTATTTGCACGGCCTATCCGATGGATCAGAAAATTCCGGAGATAATGGCGCACAAAGTGTAGGTCACAGTCCGTTAAGGGTGATCCAAAAGAACGCGGGAGAAATTAAAGCCGAAGTTTCTGAACTTTTTTCTGGAACAAAAGAAATTTGGGAAGATGATCTAATGTATGAAATTCAGGAAGCCGAAGAAGCGGGGCTAGAAAACAAAAATAAATCCGAATATATAAAGGAAAGGGAGAAAATTGATGATGAGACCCCGAAGGATCAAAATAATCCGGTAGAAGACGGTGAGGTCGAGGAAGATGAGGAAGATAAGGAAGATGAGGAAACAAGTAATGAATAGCTAAAATAGATCATTTGATTTATAATCTGTTATACTTTTACTGATAGTTATGAGCAATAAGGATAATAAAAAGAAAAAAGAGAAATACATTCCACCTGAAGGTAAGAGTGTTATTCCTCACAATATTGTTTCGGAGATGAAAGATTCCTATCTGGATTATGCAATGTCGGTCATAACATCGCGAGCTTTACCCGATGTTCGCGACGGGTTGAAACCGGTTCAAAGAAGGATCCTTTATGCCGCTCATAACATGAATCTTACCGCTGCGGCCAAGTTCAGGAAATCGGCCGCTATTGTTGGTGAAGTGCTTGGTAATTATCACCCTCATGGTGATTCTTCTGTGTATGATGCCTTGGTAAAAATGGCCCAGCCATTTACTTACCGTTATCCTCTTATAATAGGGCAGGGAAATTTTGGATCTGTTGACGGTGATTCCGCGGCCGCTATGAGGTATACCGAGGCAAAAATGTCCAAATTGGCCGGCGAGAGCCTCAAGGATATAGAAAAAGAGACCGTTGATTGGCGTTCCAATTATGATGGCACTAAACAGGAGCCTACTGTGTTGCCCGCCACTTTTCCTAATCTCTTGGTTAACGGTACTTTAGGGATCGCGGTCGGGATGGCTACTAATGTTCCGCCACACAATATAAAAGAGATAGGGGACGCTATCTTGCATATGGTAGAAAACCCTAAAGCAACTTCGGAAGAGTTACTTGAATTTATAAAGGGACCGGATTTTCCCACCGGTGGGATAGCTTTTAATAAAGAAGACATTCAACAGGCCTATGCTACCGGAAGAGGGGGAATTGTCACCCGAGGTCATGCCACTATTGAAGAAGGCCGTGCCGGAAGCCAGTATATACTGATCTCTTCCATACCTTACCGAGTCAATAAAGCAGACCTCATAATGAAGATAGCTAACCTTGTCAAAGAAAAGAAGATAGACGGCATAAAAGGTTTAAGAGATGAATCAACCAAGGACATCAGGGTCATTGTTGAACTTAAAAATACCGCTCATCCGCAGACTGTGCTTAACTCTCTTTATAAACACACTCCTCTAGAGGATACTTTTTATGTAAACATAGTTGCGCTTGTTGAAGGTGTTCCGCAGACCCTTTCTCTAAAAGGGGTTTTGGAGCACTTTATTAAGCATCGATTTGAGGTTATTAGAAGAAGAACCGAGTTTGATCTTGCTAAGGCTCGCGATAAGGAGCATATCCTCATTGGTCTTAAAAAGGCACTAGATCATATTGACAGGATCATAAAACTGATCAAAAGCTCAAAAGACACCAAAACGGCTCATGTTAATTTAATGAAAGAGTTCAAATTCTCCGACAGGCAAGCTACAGCCATATTGGAGATGAAGCTGCAAAAATTGGCGGGCTTGGAAAGAAAGAAAATAGAAGAGGATCTGAAGAATACCCAGGAGCTCATTAAAGAACTGGAAGCTATATTAAATAGTCCCAAAAAGGTTCGAGGGATCATAAGCAAAGAGACAAAAGAGCTAGTGGAAAAGCACGGAGATGAGAGGGTGACCACTGTGTCGCCTCACGGAGCTAAATCTTTCTCTATGGAGGACCTGATCCCCGATGAGGAAAATGTTTTGGTTATGACAGCCGGGGGTTATGTGAAAAGAACCAGTCCTCAAGAATACCGCACACAAAAGCGCGGCGGAGTCGGAGTAATGGACCTAAGCACCAAAGAAGAAGATTTTGTAACCACCTTTTTAAATGCTACTACTCACAGTGATATCTTGTTCTTCTCCGATGCCGGAAAGGTTTATAAGTTAAAAATGTATGAGATCCCGGAAGGAAAAAGATCCACTAAAGGAAAGTCCATTATGAACTTTTTACCGCTAGCTGCCGAAGAGAAGATAAACTCGGTTCTTGCCATGCCCAGAGAAATTAAAAAGGAAGAGGATTACGCCGTTTTAATGACGACCCGACAAGGGGTCGCCAAGAAAGTAAAAGCAACCGATTTTTATGAGGTCAGGAGAAGCGGGTTGATAGCGATAAAATTAAAGGATGGAGACGAGTTGGTTTCTTCTTCTTTTATAGGTCCGGAAGATACCGCTGTCATCACTACTACCAAAGGTCAGAGTATCAGATTTGAATCCAAGGATATTCGGCTAATGGGTCGTAGTGCCGCCGGAGTGAGAGCTATTAATGTCAAGAAAGGAGACAGTGTCATAGGTGCCGATATAGCCAGAGCTGATTATAAAGATCCGGTTCTTCTGA
>JBKHAI010000016.1:0-18221 GCA_046542915.1 Minisyncoccota bacterium
CATTTTAATCAAAATTATCCACAAGAAAGCCGTTTAAGTAAGTTAAAATGAAAAAAGAGGTTATAAGTAATATAATTAATTATGAGGTATATTTTTATCATTCTAGGAGCTCTTCTTATTGTTGGAGGCGGTCTATACTTTTTAGTTGACACGGAAGACGCAGAGGACGCGGAAGAAAACGACCAAGAGGAAGAAAACGACCAAGAGGAAACAGAGGATGAAGAGGCCACATCGGAAGCGGATGAAGATCTTGACATTTTAGGAACATTAGAAAAAGCGAACGAGCTGGATTCTATGAAATATGATGTCACGATAAAATCTCCGGATGAAACGATCACCGGTACTTTTTGGCAAAAAGGGCAAAACATCAGAATGGAAGGAGAACTGGAAGGTCAAGAAACCGTAGTGATAATAGACAATAAAGACAAGACCGCTTATCTTTATATGCCGAATGACAACATGGCTGTAGAAGCACCCCTTACGGAAGTGGAAGAAGTACAAGACGGTTCAATGAAAGAACGATCGGCGGAACTGCCGGACCGTAGCCCCGAGGTGGTTGGAGAAGAGGAAATAAACGGAATGGATTGTGTCATAGTTGAATACACCCACGACGACGGTAGCACCGGTAAAGTATGGGTTTGGAAAGAACACGGCCTACCTGCAAAAGTAGAGTCAAAAAATACGGTCATAGAAGCAGAAAATATAGATCTTGCTGAAATTTCCGATGATAAATTTGAGTTACCGGAAGGAGTTGAACCAATGGAGATGCCGGCCGAAATGCCGTAAAAAAGAATACGATCGCATAATTTAGAATATTGAAAAGTTCATGATCATAAATTATAAGTATTAATCCATTACAATATGAAAAAAATATTAATTATCATCGTTATTGTCTTGGCTCTGCTTGCCATTGGCTGGTACATCTATTCCCAATCAGAAGAACCGGAAGAGCCGACTGAAGATAATGAGAACGGAGAAGAAGTAGCAGAAGACGAGGAAGAGGAAAATGGAGAAGATGAGGAAGATGAAGAAGACGAGGAAAACGGAGAAGACGAGGAAGAGGAAAATGGAGAAGATGAGGAAGACAAGGAAAACGGAGAAGACGAGGAAGCTGACGAGAGTGAAACTGATGACCCTTACGCAAACGCTGAAGAAGTCGAGGTCGTCCAAGATCTAAACACCACAATGCATGAAGACTTCGCTCCGGTGCTGGAAGAGGTTTTTGAAAAAGAACCAAAGCTTGTTGAAACCGGCGATATTTTGATCCTTTCTTACGTTGTTGACCGACCCATAACTTCTGACGATGTTAAAGACATAAGAGAAATGTTGCAGGAAAGAGGTTACGAATCGGAAGGAACGGATGCCAAAGAAGACGCCTACGATCTCAACTTCTCGGCAGAGATCCTTGACCAGGAATATAACAACAATATCTATGTCTTGATACACACGACCGAGGAAGGAGAAGAAGCTCAAAAGATAGAAGTTCGGATCTTATAAAGTAATTTAATGATATTAAAACCGTCATTTAGATATAAATGGCGGTTTTTCTTCGGCTATACTATCTTTAGTACCAACGGGAGTTCTTCCTCATTATCATCTTTGTTACCGGAATAACCGCTCCGCTTTTCATCTTGAATCCTTCAGGATAAGAGATCTCGTAGGTTTCCTGAAATCCTATTTTTTTATAGAAATTTATCGCCGCTTTGTTATATAAAGCAACCGAAAGCACCGTATCTTTATCCTTGTCAAAATGTTTCTTTGCTTTGCTCCAGAGAGCTTTTCCTAAACCCAGACCTTGATACTCGGGCAGAACATACATTGCCCTTAGTTCATTCTTTTCAAGGTCTTTCTTTACATCTATAAGTCCGACAACCTGATCGCCAGCTCGCGCCACCAACATCATCTGAGTATCGGGGGAATTGGCTATCGCCTCCGCCCTTTTGTTCAGTTTCTCTTGAGAGAAGGCGTTCTGAAATCGGTCTTCAATATCATCTACCAAAATACCATACTCTTCATTGGGATAAGTGTTTAGCCAGGTTCTGTAAAAAACATTGGCTATTTCGTAAACATCTCCGGGATCGGCTTTATCTATCTTCACCTTCGCGTTCTTACCTTCCTTTTTTATTAATACCCCTTTGATCTTTTCAGATATCCAACTTCTCACCGTCATAATGCAACTCTTTTATCTTGGCAAAAAACTATTTAAAAATCAAACACGGCAATTGTTTTACAAGTGTTATCTATAAAAGGAGACAACAAAAGGTCTTTATCTAAAGGATCTCAATGAAAAACAGTATTTGGCACTAAAGCTAATGAGAGGTAAAATGGATAGTAGTTTATAAATAAAATAATAAAAATATGGAAACCACGCTTTTCAAGAACAAAGAAAAAAAAGACCTCCAAAAAGTTGCCAAAACCTTAAGGGAAATGGCTGACAGACTGGAAAGCGGTGAGATCACCTTAAAGGCCGAAGCCGAAAAGGTGGCCTTAAAAATACCACCAGAGGTGACTTTAGAGATCAAAGCCGAAGAGGAGGTCAAAAAAGAGACCACCAAGAAAAAACTAGAGATAGAAATAGAATGGGAAGAGAAAACAGAAGAAAAAATAGAGGAAGTAACTCAAAGCGTGAAGGAAACTGAGACGCAATAAAATATCTTTAAACAATGGCTAGATCTAAAAAGAAGAAAAAAGATTACGGTCTGACCCCCTTCATTATCTTTTTGCTTTTGCTTATATCAGCAGGGGTTTATTTCGGATACCGATCTTATCAACAGCAACCGGTGGAGAAACCGGAGAATACGGAACCGACCGAGGAGCAAGAGGAGACTCCGGAAGAAGATGAAGACACCGAAGAAGAAGAGAAGAACAAGCCGGACAAGAATTTATGGGAAAACCAAGAAAATGAGATCCTACAAGCACTAGAGAAGGGTTTCCCCGATACTGCTTTTAGAAAAGGCGACCTGAGTATCTACAAAAAAGGTGACCTAACCGGAGACGCTATTCCGGAGGCCTTGGTCAGAACGTCCTGTGGTGCCACTACATGTGAGCTTGTTTTGCTTAGAATGAAAGACGGTGTTCCAAAAGTGGCGGACTTTAAAGACAAAGAGAGTGAGGTGGTTACTCTTTCATTTTCTGAAGGAGGTGGCGGTGCCGGAAGATATGGAAGTAAGACACAACTGGATGAAAAAAGAAATTCGGTCCGGTTCAGCCAATACTGGATATATGGAAATGAGGATGACCGATGTGAGTCCGAGGTTTATAGATGGGATCCGGAGACGGAAGTTTTTAAATACGACCGATCCTCAAGCGAACAAGAAACCCGAGAATACTGTAAAGATGACCCCTGTGATATTGCTTTGCAAATGGGGGCGGAGGAAATGATAGAGTTCTGTTCGGAGCTAGAAAAACAAGAATAAAAACTGATCATCTTCAGGGATCTATCGGATCTATAATATTTTTCTTATCTGGCTTACGATATTTGGCACGGAAGAGTTACTCTCGGCTATTTTGGGCGGGTTGGCTTTTTTTATCGCTTTTATAATATCTTCCAAATACTTCGGGAAAAAGAACTGATCCATAGCTTCAAAAAACTTGACAAATGACTATTATATGTTGTTAAATAGAATTCCTTAATATAATGGTCATGAAAATACAAAACATACTTTTAGTAATATTTTTACTATCTACTCCGTCTATATCTTATGGGTACACCTTTACACTGGACAACGACAACATCGTGGACGCCACTCATCCCAAGCCGGAAAATTTCGGGGTAAACGAAAAGGGAGAAACATTTGGAGAGACCGAAGACCTCTTGACGTTTTCTCAAAAGAACATAGATAACGACGTGACCCGCTTACAAAGATTTGAAATACAAGACGCATGGTGGTATATATCAGACAAAGGCTTAATTGGTTACGGTCAAAGTTTATCCGACCTGGAAGCACTTTCCATATATCTGGCCTTACCCGAGGTCACGGCTTAAAATATATGTTAATATAATGATGATTTAAAAGTAATAAAGAGAAGCAAAATGTCAAAAGAAAAAGCAGAAAAGATCAACGAGAATGTCGCGATAGAGTATGGAGTTATTGCGGCCATATATATGTTCTTAACTAACGCTATTATAAATAATATACTAAGCACCCATGGTGACTACTCCTTAATGGTCTCGGCATTGTTCTGGGTCGGGGCTCTGCTTTTAATAACCACCCTGCTCCCTTATGCCATAGAAGACCGAAAAGCTATCAAGAACAAAAAGGATTTTGTTGAGTTAAGCGCCTTTTCCTTTACAGCTATATTCATCTTTTTCATCGCAATGATAGGAATAGTCTTCCTATTCACTTTCGGGATCAGTCCTTCATTGGTGGTATTTTTAATAACCGCCTTGATCATCCCGGTTATGGTATCAGCTTTCATCTTTTACTTTCTGACTTTGGGAATTCTTGAAAAGGAAGAAGAAGCCCAAAATTAAAGAAAAAAATCTCTGTTACCCCCTAACCTTTCATAAGGTCCCCAAGATCTTTAACGGATGCTGTTGATTTATAAACAACAGCATCCGTTTTTTTTATTATATAATAAAGCAATAAAAGTTAACCTTTTAAAGATGGGTCAAGAAGAAGCTCAAAACATAACGGACAAAATAGAGGCGGCCGGACTGGTCGGTAGAGGCGGTGCCGAATATCCGACCGCCAAGAAATGGAGGGAAGTTAAGGAGATGGAAAGTGATAAGAAGTATGTCATATGCAACGCCAGTGAAGGTGAGATCGGGCTTTTTAAGGATATATACATCTTAGAAAACCATCTGGAAAAAGTTGTAAAAGGGGTCATCCTGGCATTAGACTATATCGGTGCCGAAACTGCGTATTTCAATATAAACAGAAACTACTACGACCGGGTCGGTGGTCGTCTGCAAGAGATAACAAATGAATATAATCGTGAGGGTTACGATATCAGATCTTTTATAGAAGAACCGAGCTACATCGGAGGAGAAGAGACCGCTCTCTTGAACGCCATAGAAGGGGAAAGAACCGAACCCAGATTGAAACCCCCCTTCCCTTCAGAAAAAGGACTCCATCAAAAACCCACGCTCATCAACAACGTTGAGACCCTTTTCAATGTGGCTTCTGTCGAAGAAGGATCCTACGAAGGTAAGAGATTCTATTGTATCTCGGGCGCCGTAGAAAACGGTGGAGTCTATCACCTGCCGGAAGATCAGACCATAGAGAAGATACTTCGGGAGACCGAGAACTTTCCGTCTTTTGATTTCTTTGTCCAGATCGGGGGAAGTGCCTCCGGAGTAGTTTATAACAGCCGACAGATCAAAGAGATCACTATGACCGGAGCCGGGGGTCTGGAGGTCTATCATATAAATTCCGACCCACGAGAATTACTTCTGAAATGGTTTTCCTTTTATCAAAGGGAAAGTTGTGGAAAATGCATACCTTGCAGCCAGGGGTCGTTTAATCTGAAAGAGTTGACAGAGAACCATCATGATATACCTTGGGAAAAGATATTCAAGATCTTGGACAACACTGATAAGGCGTCATTCTGCGGATTGGGACGTTCCATAAGTAACCCGATCAGATCTTTTTATTCAAATGTTTTAAATAACGATGACAGAGGTAAAAATTGAAATAAACGGTGAGATATATTCTGTTTCACCCGATGAAAGTATTTTACAGATCGCCCTAAGATCGGGAATAGATATTCCTCACTTCTGTTACCATGAAGACCTGCCTCTAGAGTCCCGTTGTCGAGCCTGTCTAGTGGAGGCAAACGGCAAAGTAACCACCTCCTGTGATCTAAAAGCGGTAGAAGGTCTTTCCGTTAAGACCGAAACTCCGGAGATCTTAAACTTAAGGAAAACTAATTTGGAGCTTTTACTTGCTGAACATAAGGAAAGGTGTCCCAAATGCCAAGAAGGTCTTTTTTGTAAAGTAATGGAAACGATGGAGAAGTACGGTATCTCCGGAAAAGAGTATAAACGCCCCTACATCCACCTAGAACCGCATAAATTGTGCCAAGCCGCAGAAATTGACCCGAACCTTTGCATCGCTTGCAATAATTGCGTTGAGATATGCAAAAAGACCGGCATTGGTTTTCTGGAACTTAAAGGTGGGAACGCCTACACCTACGCCGGTGAAACCCATGAAGAGAACAAGGACTGTGTCTATTGCGGGCAGTGCACTGTTCATTGTCCGGTCGGAGCGGCTCGTGAACAAAGTGAAATAAAGGAAGTAGAAGAAGCTCTTGAAGATAGCAATAAAACAGTGATCGCCCAGATGGCGCCGTCGGTCCGAGTCAGTATCGGCGAAGAATTCGGTAAACCGGTAGGGACCGAATTAACCAAAGAATGCTACACCGCTTTTCGGAAACTTGGTTTTGATCAGGTTTTTGACGTAAACACCGGTGCTGACATTACCACCATTGTGGAAGCCGAAGAGCTGGTGGAGAGAATTAAAGAAGGTCGTGACCTGCCGATGTTCACATCATGCTGTCCGGCCTGGGTAAAATTTATGGAGTTTTACCATCCCGACCTCTTGCATCTCTTGACCAGCTCGCGTTCTCCGCAGATACACTGTGGCGGTGTTTACAAAACCTGGTGGGCAGAAAAGGAAAACATTGATCCGAAAAACATTGTGGTGGTCTCTTTTATGCCGTGTACTTCCAAGAAATACGAGGCCCGGCACGAAAAACTAAAGATAAACGGTTTGCAACCGGTGGATCTTGTTCTGACAACCAGAGAGATGGGAGCCCTTTTGAAAAAACACAACATAGACCTCTCCGATATGGAACCGGGAGAAGCCGATAGTTTGGGGAAATACTCCGGCGCCGCGGCCATCTATGGTGCCTCCGGCGGAGTTATGGAATCCGCTCTAAGGACCGCCTATTATAAGATAAGTGGGTCAGAGTTGGGCAAACTTGATCTTCAGTCGGTCCGAGGTATGAAAGGCATAAAAGAAGCGGAAGTGAACATCGCCGGCAATATCTTAAAAGTGGCCGTCGTTGCGACAATGAAAAATGCCGCGAAAATAATTGAAGATATAAGAAACGGCAAAAATAAATACGACTATATAGAAGTAATGGCCTGTCCCGGCGGCTGTATCGGTGGCGGTGGGCAACCGATACCGACAACCGATGAGATAGTAAAGAAAAGGATCGCCAGTATCTATGAAATGGACTCGGGAATGGATCTCAGAAAAGCACATCTGAACCCGATAGTAAGAGATCTTTTTGAAAACTACATCAGCAAACTCTCCGAGGAGGAAAGGAGAGCCCTATTAGAAACATATTATTCACCTAAAAACAAATATGAATAGGATCAATAAAATACAAGTTGAAGCGGCTACCCTAAAGGCCTTTGAGGCAATAACAGCCCGTAAGAAGATCGCTATATTCGCAGTTTTGATAACTCTATCAGTTTATGTTCCCACTTTGATACACTCTCAGATAATAACCGGATCACTTGTCAATATGGCTTTAATACTTTCAACATCTTTACTAGGTCCGTATATAGCCCTGATCATAGGTCTGCTACCCAGCTCTTTCGCCGCTCTTTCGGGATTATTACCGGCACCGCTTATGCCGATGATACCTTTTATTATGATCTCCAACGCCATACTTGTAATAGTATTTTTTTACGTAAGCAAGAAAAATACTTTAGGAGCGGTCTTTTCGGCGGCTTTTTTGAAATTTGCCTTCCTTTTCGCCTCCGGATCGTTAATAACCTCATTTTTCCTCTCAAATGAACAAGTTGCCGCCCTAGTTGGCTCAATGATGGGATGGATGCAGTTTCTAACCGCGTCTATCGGAGGAATATCGGCTCTCTTGATCTTAAAAGCCGTTGAAAAAACAAGAGTTTTGGAATAATTAAGAAAAAGCCGGAACCAGCGCGTCGCTTTTATCAATATCACCCATTCTTTTAGCCACATATCTTTGGATCTCTGAAGCGGGAGAGTCAGGTAAAGAGCTCCCTTTACCTTTAGGTTGTTCCTCAAAGAGATCCTTTACCTTCCTTGAACGCAAGATCTTTTCGGAAAATGATCCGGTGATACACTCCATAGCCTCAACCACAGGTTTTTCTTCACTCAAAAATCCCACAACTTTGATCTTTTCTTTGATCAATTTTGTCCATTTGATTCTTTGATCTTCCATAACAACCTCCTTAAGTTTAGTTCAGATAAAAGTTCATTTCAATGTACGGAATCTGCCAGTATAGAAACACAATGATCTTATTATTGCAGATCATTAGAAAATTAATATGTTGTCAATACCGGATAAAAAATTTATTATTAAAGGCAATAAAAAGTATTAGAAGTAAAAATAAATAATTAATATGGAAAAAAAAGAGAACGAAAACAAAGAGAACAAACAAGAGGAAGAAATTAACGCCATGGCCCTTGTAAGTTATTTAATCATTCTTTTTCTTGTCCCTTTAATAGCCGCTAAGGAAGACCCATTTGCTCAGTTCCACGCCAAACAAGGCTTTGTTGTGTTTTTGATCTTCTCCGTCGGAATGTTCATCGGCTTTATGCCTTTACCTTACATTGGATTTTTGATCTCTTATTTCATCTATCTTGTATGGATCATCTTTGTGATCCTGGGTATCACCAATGTCTTAAAGAATGAAAAGAAGGAACTACCCATTATCGGCAAATACGCTCGCAAATTCAAATTTTAAATGAGTAACTCAGGAGGCACTTCTTTTATTAGATAAAGATCCATAGTTGATATGGTATTATGACCAGTATGGAAACTTTGTCCAGAATAGCTTCTTTCCGCGTGCCTTTATGGCTGATCATTATCGTTTACGGGATCTCTATATGGGGTTTCATATTCTTGTATGTTTATTCACATACTTTCGCTGTTTATGAGATAAACCTACCGTCCTTTGAAGGTAAAAGATCTTCATCCTTAGAATTCGGCCCTCGGCCTTCATTTGAAGATGAAAAATACTTTACTAGTGTAAAAGAAACTTTTACAGAAAAAGAAGTTAGTTTCATCCTAACTGATCTGAAAGAAATGGAAATTGAATTTTATAAAAAGGGAGAACTTGAATTTACTTTACCGATAGCGGCCAAGGGTCAAGACGGAACCTGGACCGAAACACCGGCGGGACTTTATTCCGTAGAATGGAAAGCCGGTACTCATCATTCCACTCTTTACGACGTAACTATGCCTTATAGTATTCAGTTCTTCGGGAACTACTTTATGCACGGCTGGCCCTACCACCCCGACGGCCGTCCGGTTTCTTCTGTCACCTCTGCTGGTTGTATCCGCTTGGATACCGAAGATGCCCGTAAACTATATAATGCCGCAGAAAAAGGAATGCCGGTTCTGGTCTTTGAAGAAGATCACGAGAGTGATGACTATGCTTATTTCAAAAGCGTCGGTACTCTTGATGCCGGATCATATCTGGCAATAGATATAAAAAGTAACTTTATCTTCTCCCAAAAGGAACCGGAAAAAGAAGTTTCTATCGGAGGTTTTTCCAAGCTTCTTTTAGCAACAATAGCCGGAGAAAAACTTTTTGTTAGGAGCCCGGTCAATATACCCGAAAAAGAAAGTGAGGAAGAGACCGATGACCGTTTTGAATCAGGAGAGGAAGTATCACTGTTCACTCTTCTGGCAGTAATGCTTATAGAGTCTTCCGACGAAGCGGCGGAAGCCATTATAGAACACTTGGGAGAAGAAAAGATCACTTCTCTTGTAAAGAATTACCTCTATGCTATGGGGATGGAAGATACCAAGATCCCGGACCCTAAAGGTGGTCAAGACAACGTCTCCACTTTGGAAGATGTAACCACCTTTTCAAAGTATTTATACTTTAATAGGATGTCTTTGCTTAACATAAGTGGCGGAGAACTAAGATCCATCTACTTGGACGCCGATCATCGAGAGATAGAATCGAAACACGACCTCGCAGAATTCCCGGAATTTAAAGGCGGATTCATACCTCATAATGGAGAAAAATTTGAAAATATGGGAATGGCCATTTTTGAGATAAAGGTCAGAGACAAGACGCGACCTGTCGCGATAATAGTTGCCAGCTCGACCAATCCCGTTGAAGACATCACTAAAATATTCAACTCTATAAAACTAAATCCCTAAGATATCGGACTACCCGGCTTCACTTCTTCCAGCGGAGAGAGTAGAACAGGACCATTTTCAGACCCGACTGCCAATATCATCCCGTTACTTTCATAACCGTATATTTCCCTGGGTTCAAGATTGCTAAGAACCGTAACCTGTTCACCGATCAGATCCTCCGGCGAGTACTTTTTGGCTATTCCGGCTATTATTTGCCTTTCTGTGTCTTCCCCGACATCAACCTGCAAGCGCACCAATTTGGATGACCCTTCGATCAATTCAGCGCTTTTAATTAAAGCTACTCTGAGATCAAGAGCGACAAAATCCTCAAAACTTATTTTTTCTTTCATATTTACAAATTATATCTTATAACTTCTTTGCTATTCTAACATTAAAACGTTTGATTGGTTACCCATTTTGCTTTATTTAAGTTATAATTCCATGGTCAAATTACAATTCTTAAAAAGCATCATTCTAAAAAAATGAAAAAACTGAAAAGAAGCCCTGAAGACAAAGTAATAGCCGGTGTTTTCGGAGGAATGGGTGAGTATTTCCAAATAGACCCGGTCCTATTGCGCCTAGTCGGGATCTTGCTTTTCTTGGTTTCCGGACTTATTCCTTTTTTGATCGTCTATATAATTGCGGTCATCATAATTCCCAAAAAAGACTTTGATCCTCAAACTGATACTCCTGCTTATAAAAAGTGGTGGTTTTGGCTGATCATATTAATATCTTTCATTATCTTGATATCTCCCCTTTTGATCATTTTCAGTCTCGCGAATCATACCGACAGATCGGAGGTCTTTTTATGGGACAGATCAGAAAATATTAACGAGCACCAAAAAACAGAAAACACCATAACTGAAGGAAAGTCGCCAGCACCTGATAAGATCGCCGTCCTTAAATACCTGGAAAATAATATTATTTCAGAGAGTTATAACGGAGAGATCTTCGCTGAATACTATGAGTTCGGCAGGAATAAAGAACATCTCTTTATTTGGGCATATATAGCAGAATATTACAATAAAGACGGAGAGATCCGGACCGGAACAGCGGCTTCACTACCACTTGTTCTTTCTCTCAGCGGAGATAGTGTTGAAGGCCACCGACAACCACAAGACGGTTCCCATTACAGTAGTGATGTAAAAGAGATGTTCCCTTCCCGATATCATGATGAAGTGCTGAATTTTCAATCAGTACACAGGGAAACCTTGAACGATCTAAAAGAAATTGCCAAAGAAAGAGCCGACTCTGTTTTGTAAATATATCTTTAATACTTAATTGTTGGGATATAATTCATTTAGATCGGGATCGTCTCCGGATCTTCTTGCTTCTTTTAATATTTGCTTTCGGGAGTCATCCACCATCATCTTCATTTCTTTTTTTGAGAAAGTTTTAGCACCTCCATCCAGATCACGAACCTTAAGTTTCTTCTTTCTCTCTCCCTCTCCGTCATTCTTTTTATCTATCTTCGCAACCTCTTTAAGGATCGCTTTTTTGATGGAAGCATAATCATCATTCTCCATCTTAATGTTTCCAACAACCGCTTTTATAAAAGAAGAACTACCGATCTCCGGGCCACCGTTTTTACTCCACTCAAGGGCTTCTCTAACGCTTTTTCTGAAGTCTTCTTGACTGTTAAAAATCTGCGAGATCAGTTCATCTCCTCTGGGTATTTTTTCAAAATTTTCCATATTTTTCTTTACTAAAATTATAACACGAAGAAAATACGACATAAATTCACTATATCTACATTTGACCACCTTTTTGTTCCCGTCTCCGGCCATTTCCTTAAGTTTTTCAAGGGTGTGTTATTATTTATAGAGATCAGATAAATATCTGATATCAATTTTATATAACCCACCTATCCAGAAGCTCTATCTTTTAAGACCATGACATTTGAAAAAAAAGATGCAAGTTCTTGCACTAAAGCCAAAAGGTTCATCGTAGATCATTCTGGTTTCATTTCTCTAATATTACTCATTACTACTTTGACGATCGCGGTCAATTTCTTACCGATCAAAGATATAACTGAATTGATATCCCCGAAAACCGCCTACCTAGTCCTTTTTCTAACCGCCTTACTAGGCATATCAGGTCTCTCATCGGCGCCTTTTTATGCTACCTTGGTGATACTCTCGGTGGCGGAAGGATATAACCCTTTTCTAATGATCATCATTGCGTCTCCCGCCAGAACTTTCGGAGATCTGGTTCTTTTCTACTTGGGTGAAAAAGGGCATTTGGCCTTAAGTGAAGTCACGGAAGAGAAAATAAAAAGATTTTCTATTTGGCTAAATAAAAAACCGCTCTGGCTAATTCTGTTCATAACATATACCTACACTTCCGTAGCGCCACTGCCTAAAGATATCCTGATGACCACTCTTGGATTAGGAAGAGTAAAATTAAAATGGATCATTTTGACAGTACTTCTGGGTAATGCCACTTTCATAGCTTTGATATATCTTGTATCAACTAACACATTATCATTTTGATGTCTATTAACATAAACGGTTTCCCAAGATAAAAATTTATAGTTAAAATAAATAAAGAGTTAAAAAAATCATATGAGTTATGAAATACCCCCAGAAGAGATAGAGCGTTTATTAGGTCTTGAAGGTGAAGTACGCGGTGTCGTTTTTAAGACCGATCACCACTATTTAAAAGATAAAGCCGGGGAAGAAGGCGTAAAGAAGGCTGAAGAAGAAATGAAAAAAATGGGATACCCTTTCAGTTATGAAAGAGACGCCACCGACCTTAATTTCCACCCTATAGGTGTACGTTCCTTATCTTTAATAGCCGTAAGCCGAGTACTGGACCTTGATAAAGAAGGCGTCAAAGAGATGGGAAGGACGGCTCCCAAGTTCTCCTCGGTATTAAGGTTCTTTATGAGATACTTGATATCAGAAAGAACAATAATGGAAAAAGCCGGAGAGCTCTGGCAAAAACATTACACCGTGGGAGAATTAAAGGTATTGGAGATAAACCATGAAGAAAGGTTTTTAAAATGTGCCCTCTACGACATTGATCTTCATCCCATATTTTGTGATTATCTGGCCGCCTATCTGGAATTCATTGCAAAACTGGGTATTGGCGAAGAAATGGAAAGTGAAGAGACAATGTGTATTCACAGAGGCGATGACCATCATGAATTCATAGAAAAATGGTAGAAAAAAATAAAAAGATCAAGCAACTAAACGAAGATATTGCTCTATTGCAGACCTACGTCAAGGATATGCGGGATCTTTTCTCTTTCATTCCTTTCCCTGTCTGCTTTGCCAATCCGCAATCAATAATACTGGAGGTAAATCCGGCCTTTATGGAAATAACCGGCTACAAGGAGGAAAAGATAATAGGAGAAAAGTTAGTAAACTTCTTCGCTGAGGAAGAAATAGAAGATTTTCAAAATAATTTAGTAAAAAACTCGGTGAAAAACTGGGAAACTTTATTAAAAGGCAAAGAAGGCGAAAAGATACCGATCTCCGCCTTCCTAAGACACAACGATGAAAAGGATGATGCTTTCTTAGGCGGACTATTTTTCTCTTTCTTTGACCTGAGGGAGATCAAAGAAAAAGAAAGGAAACTGAAACAAAAGATCAAGGAAGTAGAGAAAATAAACCACTTTATGGAAGGTCGAGAAATAAAGATGATGGAGTTGAAAAAAAGAGTTAAAGAGCTGGAAAATAAATTGGCGGAAATGGAAAAGGATCAGGACAAAAATAAATAAGGTCTTCTTCCGGTTTGACTCCTTGAGATATGTTAATTTAATTGATCTTTTATTTTTCGGTATATATTTCACAAAAGCGGTCTGATAAAACGTTTAGAATTAATTGATCATTCTGTATGACATCCACAGTTTCAATAAGTTATTCGGGAATAAAAAAGATAGGCGTATTTGTCGGTTTCTTTATTTTACTGCTTCAAATAACTCCGGCTTCCTTGCAGGCTCAAGTTCAAGCAAGTGAAGAACCCGTCAAAGCCGAAGTTACCAAGATCATAGATGAAGGTCATCGTTTCATTCCGGGAACCAATATTGAGACTTCTTATCAAAAAATAGAAGTAGAGATCCTGGAAGGTAAAGAGAAAGGAGAGAAAACACAAGTAGATAATGAATCATATTCTTTAAGTAAAGGCGACCTTATTTTTTTAGAGGCAATAGAAGAAAGTGAAGGAGAATACAGGTATGTTTTTGACCAACCCGACCGAACCATTCCTTTGCTGTTCCTTTCTTTGTTTTTTGTCGCCGTTATTCTTTTTTTTAGCTTCTGGAAAGGGATACGTTCAATTTTAAGTTTGGTTATTAGTCTTGCCATAATTCTTTTCCTGCTTTTACCGAAACTACTTGAAGGCGCCCCACCGGTCTCCACTTCCATCCTCTTTGCCTCCCTTATTGTTGCCTCGGCAATGTACATAACTCACGGATTTAACCGAGTTACGCATGCGGCTTTTTTAGGAACCGTAATAACATTGATCTTCACCGGTTTACTATCTTACTTAAGCGTAACCACCGGAAAACTCTCAGGTCTTTCCTCTGATGAGGCGCTCTTTCTGAATCTGGAGACCGGCGGACTCCTAGATATGTCGGGGCTGCTCTTGGGAGCTATAATTATCGGTATATTGGGAATACTGGATGATGTTTCTATCACCCAAGCGGCGACGATAAGAGAACTTTACCGCGTCAACCCTAAACTAGACATTAAAACTGCCTATCAGAGAGCCCATTCCGTCGGTAGAGAACATATAGTATCTCTAATTAACACCTTGGTGCTAGCATATGCCGGAGCATCACTGCCTTTGCTGCTTCTGGTAACTCAAAGCCAACAAGGTTTTTTGAACTTAATTAATATGGAGATATTCGCCACCGAGATAACCAGAACCTTGGTCGGCAGTATCGGACTGATAATGGCGGTTCCGATAACAACCATCATCGCCGCTTTTTTATTAAAAAACAGGAATACCGATCAATAGATCTTTAGTTCCGAGATTCATACAAAAAAACGAGCGGGATATAACTCCCGCTCGTTGATCATACTTTCCCCAATTATTACTCTTGATTTTCATCTACGGAACCTCCGCTTTCATCTTTATACTGTTTCAGTTCTTTTTCCAGTTCCTCTAATTTTTCTTTCAATTCTATCATCTTTTCTTCCCTACCAACTGTCAATTCATGGAATTTTTCCAATTCATTAACTCTGTCTTGTAATTCTTTGGTACGCTCTTGAACTTTCCCCTCCAAACTCTTATTCAATTCTTCCAATTGTTTCGTTCTGGCAACAACTTTATCTTCCAAAGATGATTTGGCATCTTGTAGCTCCCTTTCTGATTCTTTTAATTTATCCGTTTGATCTTTCATTTGGTCATAATTTTCCTGGAGATCGCTTGCCAGCTTATTCAATGTTTTAGCTAAAGTTCCGATCTCATCTTGCGTCGGTGCTTCTATCCGATGATCCAGATCACCCTTACTCATTATCTCGGCACCTTCAGAGACTTTCTTTAACGGTGATAAAACCAACAACTTTATTATCCAAAAGGAAGCAATTATATCTCCAAGTAATAGAAATATTCCCAATATCCATATCAATCTTATCTGAGTAGCCAGGAACTCCTCATACATCTCATCTGAGAGATAAAACTTCACCACCCCCAGATCCATAGGAGGTTGATCAATAGGTTCATAGATCACCGGAGCAACATAAGTATTACCACATTTCTCGCACTTTTCCGGATCATTCCAATTTTCTTCATCTACTTCTTCGGAGATATAGCGTGCGACGATCCGATTCTGTTTATATACCTCTATCCCCAAGATCTGGGTATCCTGTTCACCGATGTAATTAACGGACAACTGCAACGCCGGATAGTTACTTGAAAGCAGATCCTCGATAGAAAAATCGGCCAGAGCCACACTCATTGAATTACCGTATATATCCAGCTGTTCTTTGATGATATCCCCGGTCTGCTGTATCTGCAGAGCCAGGGCTATAACAAGAAACAACAGCACCTCAACACCCACCGCACCGAGAAGCTTTGCCTTTAAAGAATATTTTTTCTTTAGTGGTTTCATCTATTATTCTTCCCTCCTTTTAGCTAAACAGTTTACTCTTCTTCATCTTCTTTACCCCACTCGTCAAGATCATAAAATACTTCTCCGTGCACTTCATCAATGGCTTTTTTAACAGGAAGGTAATCTTCCCAAGACATCTCTACAAACCTCTCGTAATCGCTATCAATTCGCTCGTAAGCCAAAGGTTCTTTCTCTTCAGCGGCAAGTAGAGCTTCCCGTAATTTTTCTATTTCTTCATCCGAAACGACACTTTTGTTTGCCAGTATTGGAAATTCCGGAACCGGGTCATGACGCCATATTGATCGTACGTCGGCACCGTTTTCCAAGAACTTGTTCATGGTCTGTTCATTAACAAAAGCCGCTTCCACGGATCCGGCAACAACCGCTTCCAGGGCTTTATCATGAGATCCTAGATATGTAATTCCACCTTCTTCAAAGAAGGTCTCAGCATCTATGCCTTCTTCCATAAGCATACCTTCCGGCATCAGTCCTCCGGAAGTTGAGGATATACTGGTACCGGCCACTTTCTCACCTTCCAAGTCCCAGATGCTTTCATATGATGAATCATCTCTTACAACCAGATCTCCTTGGTATGTCGGTGAACCATCCTTTTCACCACAGGCGATCACCTCCAGGTCATCCTCGAGATAACCGTATGCTTGAACGGTCGTAACCGATGCCAGGAAAACAAAGCCGGTCTCCCCTTCCACGAATTCCCTCACCGCAGCCGAATATCCGCCAACTTCACCTTCAACCGGATACAGTCTCAGTTTGATGTTAAGATCAGTTTCCTCATTAATATAGTTCTCCAAAGCTCCGAATCGGTCAACCATCTTACTGGGATTATGCAAAGGTAAGACCCCAAAACTTATAACATCACTATCATCAACAACACCATTCTCCGATCCCCCTTCATCATCATTCGGCTCATCATCTTCGTTACCAGTTCCAATCATTATCATATAAGCGGCAGCAAAAACGATCAAAGCTAGGATCATTACTCCCCCGATCCCCCAAATAACAGCATTTCTTGAGGATGGTTCTTCAAAAGAATTACCAACCTCGGGCCGATCTTCTTGAGAAGAGGGTGTTTGTTCAACCGACTCCTCGTTATCCATCTTTTCTTCTTCCATAAAAAATATTAATTACTAATAATTTGACTGGAGTTTTAAATTTCAGTCCTATGTTAAATAATAAGCAAATTTTTTCGATCATAAAAGAGGATAACTGAAGCTTTCTGAACCTAAAATATTAGGAGTTTTGGAAAATAACTAATCAAATCCAAAAGGTGCCTCATTTTCAGGACAGTTAACACAATAGCCGGGATAGTCCAACGGTTCGTCGGAATGCGACCGGCACTTTCCTTCAATGCAATAGAAAAATCCACTGTTCACATCAAAGTCTTCCGCCCATTCATATTGTGGAAAATTACACTCATCTATGGGGTCACCCATATCACAAAATCTGACAGTTATTTGAATAACCCTGTCATCATCAGGTGAATGAGTTAACTCATCAGGTTCCCAATGATCCCAATCGTAGACGGTTCCCGGCCATGGTGCTTCGGGCCAGTTGCCGGCAGGTAGATAATGCTCCAATCCCGGAGGCAGATCTCTATCCACGTCGGGAGGCATATGACCCAGATCCAGTGCATAAACATGCATAGCCGATTGCAACGTACGTAATTCCAACTCTGCTCTGGCTTTATAGGTTTCATCATAAGCTCGGTATACGGCCACTAAAATTATGGCCGCCAAAACTCCGATAATGGCAAGGGAGATCAAAAGCTCTATTAAGGTAAACCCTTTATTTCTACCTTTAAGGATGGACATCGGATTTCTGAACATTTATAATAATTATACAAAAATTTTAATTATCTGACATTTAAAAATGTTGACATCTTTATGAACATTTAAGGATACAACACAAGTAATTTATAAAAAATTATGAAAAATTTATCTCTGATCATCTTGATCCTTCTAATAATTACAGGCTTGTATTTAATAATGGCTGATGAGAAGCCAAATGAAGAAAAAATATCGGAAGAAGAAAAGAGAGCAGAAGAAGA
>JBKHAI010000017.1:0-18122 GCA_046542915.1 Minisyncoccota bacterium
AGACCTCTTCGGGGTCAGCGGAGATGTTGGCGGTAAGTTCGGGAGGAGTAGGTTCTTTTTCCTCGTGCTTATTCAAAACCACAAGAGTACGATCGGAATTATTCTCACTTAACGTGATATGACCATCGGAGTTTTTATTTCTATCTTGTTTTAGTTCCCCTCCAACAAACAGATCATCATAAGAGTAAAAGTCTCCCGTGCTTTCAACATCAGTATTAAATTGGTCATTATATCCGACACTCTCCCATAATTCACCATCTACAGCTTCTTCCGTGTAAAAGAAGCCGTCATTTTTATGATCAATAGAACCGGAATGCAGTTCAAGTCCGTCAAAAGTTTCACAATGAGCATCGTTTTCATCACCGATTATAGAGGTGTTTGGAGTAAAATCACCACTTTCAAGAGCAAAGGAAGCAATTTCATCTCCTTGCTCGTAGCTATTGTAGAGGGAGATCTCAAATTCTCCATCAGGTAAGCCGTCTGAATCGGTAACGATATCACCATTTTCATCCACGATCATCTTGCAGATCCTTATTGATCCAGTGTCGTCTTTTTTCTGCTCTTTTACCGTAACAGTAACGGAATCGTCGGCTTGGTTGTCCTCATCATCGTAGCAGTTAAGAGTGAAAGTAGTATCATCTTGGATGTTATCCACAGTAGTGGATCCATTGGTTGAACTGGCGACATCAAAGTTATCACCTTCGCAATAGGTAGCGTTCTCGGAACTCCATTCCAAAGTGGTGGATCCCCCTTCGTAGACCTCTTCGGGGTCAGCGGAGATGTTGGCGGTAAGTTCGGGAGGAGTAGGTTCATCTTTTACCGTAACAGTAACGGAATCGTCGGCTTGGTTGTCCTCATCATCGTAGCAGTTAAGAGTGAAAGTAGTATCATCTTGGATGTTATCCACAGTAGTGGATCCATTGGTTGAACTGGCGACATCAAAGTTATCACCTTCGCAATAGGTAGCGTTCTCGGAACTCCATTCCAAAGTGGTGGATCCCCCTTCGTAGACCTCTTCGGGGTCAGCGGAGATGTTGGCGGTAAGTTCGGGAGGAGTAGGTTCATCTTTTACCGTAACAGTAACGGAATCGTCGGCTTGGTTGTCCTCATCATCGTAGCAGTTAAGAGTGAAAGTAGTATCATCTTGGATGTTATCCACAGTAGTGGATCCATTGGTTGAACTGGCGACATCAAAGTTATCACCTTCGCAATAGGTAGCGTTCTCGGAACTCCATTCCAAAGTGGTGGATCCCCCTTCGTAGACCTCTTCGGGGTCAGCGGAGATGTTGGCGGTGATATCCACATCGTCACAGGGATCACATAAATTCTCATAATCATCAAACTCGTCTTCAAGTCTATCCCTTATTTCGTTCATTATATCCGAGTCACAACAGATAGGATCACTACTACTACCACTTAACATCTCTTCTATCTTTTTATCCATTTCATCTATCCCGTGGTCCCCGTCAAAATCATCTTCTAGCCTATTTTTAAGTTCATTTATAGTACTTGAGTCATCGCAAGACGAATCGTCACGATCTTCGTCTAACATTTCATTTATCTCCTCTTCCATTCCATTGTTCTCGTCTTCTTCAAGGTCCTCACTCCCCCTGTCTTTTAAGGTAGTAACAACAGAACTAGAACTGTTATCACACTCGGACCCTTCACAGCTTCCTTCATCTTCTTCAGCAAGATCATCAACATCATCGCCATTGTCTGGATCAATTTCCTCCTCCATTCTATTCTCTATTTCCTCAAAAGTTTCACTGCACTCGGATCCGGAACAATCAGCGTCAGAAGCACTATTCTCATCAAAAGAAACAACTTCTTCAGATGAAGAAGACAGGTCAGATCTTATTTCATCAAAATCAGCATGTGCAACCGGCGCTGCTCCACCGGTAAACGCGAGAGAAGCCCACCAAAAGAAAAATAAAAAGGCAACTGGTGCAAACCCATTCCAAGACCAGCCCTTACTATGAGTATTTTCAGTAAAATCAACCTCTGTTTCAACAGTTCTATGGAAAGTAGATCTTTTTTTTATAACCGGATGATATGCAGCTCTTTTGCCCGCTACATCTTCATCCCTTATTTCTAATGATTCCTTCATATTTAGTATTTAAATTTAATAATTCTTTGTTTTGTTTGCCGCTATCTTCTGATCTTCGTTTTGGCTTTTTACAAAACTAAACTCTTAACTCCTTAAAAAAGAACTACTACCGTTACTGTTATTAATTGAAAGAACCAAAAAATATTTACACCTCTGAATAAATATAATGTAGATAAAAATATACTACTCTTTTTAAAAAAGTCAATGGTCTAAATTGGTCAAAAACCTCTATTTTAAGCGATATTTTTTATGTCTTTTATGTAAAAGACAATATAATTTAGTGTCTTTTATAAAGGACTTTAAATAAAGGGAATTTGGTTTGTCTTGTTTTTCTAAAAGACATTTTTAAGACATTAAGTGTCTTTTATTGACATCCTTTTCTTAAAAACTAAACAGTTGCTGATCTTTTTTCAAAAAAACGCAAAAACTTAAAATTATGGTATTATGCCTTTAATAGAAGTAAAAAGGCATAGATGCACAAACATATGAACGAAGCATTTCTGAAACCATATAACGCCTCGGAGCATGAAGAAGATATTTACAAAATGTGGGAAAAAGAAGGAGTCTTTAGCCCTGAAGAGTGCCAAAGGAAAGGTGTAGTTGACGATAAATTACCAAATTTCTCTATCGTTCTTCCTCCTCCTAACGTTACCGGTTCTTTACATATGGGAAGTGCCTTAATGCTTGCCATTGAAGACACTCTGGTTCGCTACCAAAGAATGAAAGGCAGAAAAACTCTCTGGATACCGGGAACTGATCATGCTTCCATTGCCACCGAATCAAAAGTTGACAAAGAGCTCCAAAAAAAGAAAATAAGGCGATCCGATCTAACCCGAGAGGAATTCCTTCAAAAAATAGACGAATTCGTTGAAGAAAGCAGGAAGAACATAAAAGATCAGATCAGAAAAATGGGAGCTTCCGTGGACTGGAGTCGTGAGGCCTTTACCTTGGACGAACAAAGAGAAAAAGCGGTACGACACGCTTTTAAATCGCTTTATGAACTCGGATTGATAAAAAGAGGCCAACAGATAGTCAATTGGGACCCAAAGGGGCAAACGGCCATATCGGATGATGAAGTGGAGTACCAGGAAGCCAAAGCAACACTTTACACCTTCAAATACAGCAAGGAGTTTCCTATCCCTATCGCCACCACTAGACCGGAAACAAAAGTTGGGGACACGGCTGTGGCCGTCCATCCGGAAGATGAAAGGTACACTAAATTCATAGGAGAAGAGTATGAAGTTACATTTGCAGGTTGCCCGCTAAAGATAAAGGTTATAGGAGACGAATCAGTCGATCCGGAATTTGGAACCGGAGCTCTTGGTGTAACCCCGGCTCACAGTAAAGTTGACTGGGATATGGCTCAAAAACATCTCCTTCCTTGGATCAAAGTGATCAATGAATACGCCAAAATGGAAACCTCGAATCCTGAGCTTAACGGATTAAAAACCACGGAAGCTAGAGAGGTCATCGTAAATTGGTTAAAAGAAGAAGGTTTACTGGAAAATGAAGAAGAAGTGGAACAGAATATCTCGGTATCATACCGAAGCAATGGAGTAATAGAACCATTACCAAAACTACAATGGTTTATTGATGTAAATAAAAAATTTAAATTACCTTATTCCTCAATTCCCGGAATAAGGTCGGGAGATGAGACTTCTCTAAAAGAATTAATGCTACACGTCGTTAGAGAAGGTCATATAGACATAATTCCCGAGAGATTTAATAAAACCTACTATCACTGGATAGAAAACCTTCACGACTGGTGCATATCAAGACAGATCTTTTACGGACACCGAATACCGGTATGGTACAAAGAGGACAAGACATCCGAGACAGAGGTGTATGTCGGTGTCAATGACCCTAAAGAAGAAGGATGGGAACAAGATCCTGACACCCTAGACACCTGGTTCTCCTCCGGTTTGTGGACTTTCTCAACCATGGGATGGCCGGAAAATATAGAAAGATCAGAGGACCTATCTGAGATAAAAAAGAAAGGTGATCTCAAAGAATTTCACCCGACTACCGTACTGGAAACCGGAGCGGATATTCTTTTCTTTTGGGTAGCCCGCATGATATTAATGAGTACCACTTTGTTAGGAGAGATACCGTTTGAAACAGTGTACCTTCATGGAATGGTGCGTGATGAAAAAGGGCGTAAATTAAGTAAGTCCCTAGGCAACAACCTTGACCCCAGAGATACATCAAAACAGTACGGAACTGATGCTGTCAGAATGTCTTTAATAATGGGTACCCGACCCGGAAATGACTCCAGAATATCAAACGACAAACTCAAGGCCTACAAACACTTCGCTAATAAAATATGGAACGCCAGCAGATTCGTTTTTGAAAACACACCGAACAATAAAATGGAAAAACCCGAGAATATTCCGAAAAAGTATGAGACATACATCGAGGAGTGTGATGATATGATCAAAGATATTACTGAAGATATGGAGAATTACCGTTTTTACTTAGCCGGAGAAAAGCTTTACCATTACTTTTGGCACACTTTTGCAGACGTTATTATAGAAGAAGCCAAAAAAGATATGGAAAACGATGAATCCAAAGAAGCTGCAAAGTACACACTGAGAGACATCCTTGACAAGAACTTAAGAGCCCTCCATCCATTCATGCCCTTCATAACCGAAACGATCTGGCAAAAAAGCCCCTTTCTGTCTCGAGGTTCATTGTTAGCTATAGAAAAATGGCCTCAAAAAAATAGTAACAGTTAAATATGCCGGTTGAAACATCATCTGATAAAACTTTTTTTGATTGGCTGACAGAGATCTTGACCTGGGTTATATCACATCCAGATGTAATAGCCTTAGCCTGTATCGGCGGCTTTATTCCGGCCCTGATCTGGATGTGGTTTTGGTTAAGGGAAGACAAACACCCTGAACCCTGGCAGTATATAACCCTTGTTTTTATTATGGGAATAGTTATGGTCCCTATAGTGATCCCTTTCCAAGTGGCCGTCTTGAAATATTATCATTTACTCCCGTTTGTCCTCCCTATCTTTATATACTTTTTATGGGCCGCTTTAGAAGAAGTTTTCAAATACGCCGCCGCTTATTTCGCCGCATTGAAAAGTCCGGTCAATGATGAACCGGTTGACCCGATCATCTATATGATCGTGGCGGCGTTAGGATTCGCTGCTTTGGAAAATACCCTTTTTCTAGTAGACCCGATCTCCAACAAATTGGTAGTGGATAGTGTTGTCATAGCCAACCTAAGATTTGTAGGGGCCACCCTCTTGCATATAGTCACCTCGGCAACTGTTGGTATATTTTTGGCCTTTTCTTTTTATAAAACTAAAAAAGAAAAGATCACTTATCTGATACTGGGTTTAATTCTTGCAACACTTCTGCATTTCGTTTTCAATCTCGCTATTCTCTCTTCATCGAACGTCGGGGGGATAATAGTCGCTCTTTTCATAGCTTGGATGGGGGCTATGGTACTTGTCTTCATGTTTGAAATCATAAAAAGATACCAATGAGATTTCCACAATTTCCCCTTTTAGGAAAAAATTTATCTGCTACAATTAATGTGTAACATAAAAGTTTTATGGTAAAGAACACTAGGTCATTTTTTGAGCGTCTCACCGGATCCGAAAATATCGAAGAAGAGGAAGAGGACTACGAAGATGAAGAAGATCAAGAGGTAGAGCAAAGCGAAGAAGATCACCAGGACGATGGTATTGATTATGGTGAAGAAGAGGGAGAGTTAGCGGTGGATATGTATGAAACTAACAACGATATCCTTATTAAGACCGTAGTTTCTGGAGTAAAGCCGGAAGAGCTCGATATATCTATCACCCGTGAGAGAGTTACCATTAAAGGAAGCCGTGTTCCGGAAAGAGCTTTTGAGGGATCAAATTACCACATCCAAGAACTCTATTGGGGACCTTTCTCCAGAACAGTTGACCTACCTCAAGAAGTAGAGGTGGATGAAGCAGAAGCCATCGCCAAGCATGGTCTTTTGATACTTAAGCTACCAAAGATCAACAAAGAACGCGAAACAAAACTAAGGGTCAAGACCGGATAAATAATAAAATTTGATCAAAAAGCCTCATCTTAAACAAAAGATGAGGTTTTTTACATTAAACGGCTTTTTTGGTGCTGAGGGGCGGGCTCGAACCGCCGACCCTTCGCTCTTCAGGCGAATGCTCTACCAACTGAGCTACCTCAGCATACTTACTATATTAAAGATCACTTTTCTTTGCTTCTTCAGAAACCATTTCAAAAGTCTCTATGGCTCTAGCTGAAGCGTTCTGAGCTTCCGTATAAAGACTTTCCAGGTCATCCAAATAGGGCTCAATATAAAGATAAGCTACTACCGCAACCCCAACAATTATCAACCAATATAATATCTTAAAAAGGCCGGCTCGCCTTTGAGCGTCTCTCATCTGACGCAGCATCTTGTTATTCTCCCGAACCAGTTCATACACATCAGCTAAACTCTCATCGCGATCATTCTCTTCCATGTGGTTAGTATAACAAAACGAGTAGCAACAAATCAAGCCAACTCCAACAGATGCATAATAAACCTTACTGACATTTTCTGATAATGTGCAGGGTACTTGAATTAGTGCGAACCCACCGCGCCTTCGGCGCGGCAGAACCCCCGCCAAAAATACAGGCGACGAAGCCGCACCGCTGACAATTTCAAGTATTTCTTTGACGGCGAATAAATTTGAGTTTGCGAAGCAAACACCAAATGCATTGTATAAAAATTAGAAAATTAGATCAAAAAGAAGAAACCCGCCAGAGGTCTTGCGACGTGGCGGGAAGCAGTTGGTCTGCTCGGTCCGATTCAGGATGGTCACCAGATCCAGCAGAACAGGTTGCGTTGGGCAGCACGCTTGGCCACCCACAATGCTCTTCGGTCCAGCTCATTCAGGAGCTCCCCGGCGCGATTGCCCTCGACAGTTGCGAGCTCCACTTTGAGTTCGCGAAGCAGTCGCTTGGTTCGGCTGAGCAGCACCGCCTTTGCTAGCGGGAACATCACCAGATAGATGATGACTGCCCATGCAAAACCGGTGGCCCACGGAGCAAGCCCGAGCAACGGCATATGCCCACCGAATCCAAGCCAGACCAGGAACCCGAACGTGACCGCCATGGCGGCATTGAGCGGGTACCACGTCCAGTGAAGTTCGATCTGGTTGAGGATGTTCCAGATCTTCCTCGTCTGCTCACGTTGCCCTGCGGGTAGCTCTGCGATGGCGTGAGCAACCATCATTTTCTTGAACCAGATCATTTGCCGACCCCCCTATCGGTTGGGTTTGGTATGTGCAAAATCGATCAAGCCACCAGGGCTCAATCGGCCAGTCATAAATATAGTATGACTTGCGGTTTGCGTCAAGGTCAACAAAAAATCCGCACAATTGTGGCTTCTTCCTTGGAGATTTCTTGGATTAAAAATTTTTCTTCCCATCAATTCAAAACATGGTTCGCGCCGATGTTTTTTCGGGCTCTTTTGCGGTTTTGAGCGGTGCGGCTTCGCCGCCTGTGTTTTTGGCGCGGTGGGTTTGCACTAATTCAAGTAGCCTTTCTGGTCCTCTCGGCAGGAATCGAACCTGCATCTAGCCCTTAGGAGGGGCTTGTTCTATCCATTGAACTACGAGAGGAATTTATACTTAAAAAGCCCCCTTACCTGCGCGGCTTTAAAACAACTGCCAAAAGATCCAGATGGTCCAGCGATCTACTGAGCGTTATCTAATATCTCGGCAACTTTGTCTTTATCAAAACCTATTATCATCTCATCCCCAATAAAGATCACCGGAACACCCATTTGTCCGCTTTTTTCTATCATTTCCTGTCTTCTTTCCGCATCTTCTGAAACGTCATAGTCCTTATACTCTATTCCTCTTTCTTTAAAGAAATCTTTGGCCATATCACAATAGACACAGGTAGGGGTTGAATATATTATGACTTCTTTCATGATAATTTAATTTTTATGATAACAAAAATCAGTATAACACCGACCGCTAAAATTCTCAATAAAACTTATGATCAAAAAAGACTCGTAAACCAACCCTTGACCTTCTTCCAAAATCCCTCTTTTTTGTTATCTTCAAGGTCATCATTTTCTTCGAGACGCTCATCTTCTATGATCACGGCCATCTGCTCCCCTTCTTTACCAGCATTAAAACTTCTAACTTCTGCCTCTTTTCCTAAACTGCTCTCCAGATAATCAATTTCACTTTCAAACTTCTCTTTTTTAGAAAGTAATTCATCCATACGTGCCTTAGCCGCCAAATGATCCCCTTTGCTCTCAGAGTATTTATTATACATATTCCACACCGGTATAAACATCAAAAACACCAACAACAAAAGCGTCACTAAAGATAAGCGCGACCAAACCCATTTCTTCAGTTTTCTTTTTGTCGTTAACTGCAACATATCTTAGTAGTAAATGACTTGATTTTTACCCTAATGATACTATAAAATAGAAATTATGATATTCAAACAAAAGAACCAAAAGACAATAAGATGGATAATGATCGTTATGGGTATCTTCGTAGCGATCAGTATGGTCTTCCTCTATACTCCTTTTTGATCAAATAGATCAAAAAGAAATGAATATAAACCACCTCATGTAGGTGGTTTTATTCTTCTTGTTGGGTCATCTTAAGAAAGACCTCGTATGGGACATTGACCTTCCCTCTTTCCTTCATCTTCTTTTTGCCTTCTTTTTGTTTTTCACGCAACTTCATCTTCCTGGTGATATCTCCCCCATATAAATGTGCGGTAACATCCTTTCGCAAGGCCGGTATTGTTTTTGAAGATAAGATCTTCCCTTGGACCCTGGCTTGTATCTTGGCGGCAAAAAGCTGCCTCGGCATTATTGAATGAAGTTTTTCTACTGTCTTTTTGGCTTCCTCATAAGCTTTTCGTCGGGATATTACTCTGGAAAAGACCGGCATAATTTCTTCAGCGATCAAAACGTCCATACGAACGACATCCGCTTCTCTCATGCCGATTATCTCGTAAGAAACAGATGCAAAACCGGAAGAAACACTTTTTAATTTATCAAAGAAGTTCCTCATTAACTCCCTTAGCGGCATCTCTACGGTCAAAGAGGTCCTGTCTTTCCCGACCGTTTCCGAACTTCCTACTACAGCTTCATGCTCATACAATAAAGGAAGCAGAACACCAATATAATCAGCTGGCGTTATAATACGCAACTTCACCCACGGTTCAAATATTTTTATACCCCTCTCGTCATCCGGAAACAAATGAGAAGCATAGACCCGGCTCCTTGTTCCTGAAGAATAAAGCACCTCATACTCCACCGAGGGCATGGTCACTACCAATTCAACTTCGAATTCCCTTTTTATTCGCTCGGTTATGATCTCCATATGAAGCATACCTAAAAAACCGCAACGAAATCCCTTACCTAGAGCCTGAGAAGATTCTTCCTCAAAAGATAGCGACGAATCAGAAAGTTTCAGTCTTTCCAGGGCCTGTTTTAAAGCAACAAACTCATCCTGCCCTTCAGGATATAAGGAAGCCCAAACAATAGGCTGAGGTGTTCTATACCCTGACAGCGAATCCTCAGCTCGATCTTTGTAAGACAAAGTGTCACCCACAGAAGCAATATTCGGCTCTTTTATACCGGTAACCACATAACCTATCTCCCCGACTTTCAAAGACTCCATCGGAACTCTTTGAGGTGAAAAAACTCCGACTTCTGAAGCCTTAAAAGAGACCTTACCGGCGTGTAGATACAAGGTCTCTCCTTTACGGACCTCACCGTCGAAAACCCTGACATAAACCATCACTCCTCGGTGATTGGAATATTCAAAATCAAAGACCAAGGAGCGAAAACCCTTATCATCACCAACCTCCGGAGGAGGAACTTCCTTAATAATACGATCTAGTAGTTTCTCAACACCTTCTCCGGTTTTTCCGGAAGTAAGAGAAATGTCCTCCTTCCGGCAACCAATAAGGTCCATGATCTCTTTAGAGACTTCTTCAATACGAGCCTGAGGGGAATCAACCTTGGTCAGAACCGGGATTATCTCCAGTTCGGCCTCAAGAGCATCCCACAGAGTAGTTAATGTTTGCGCTTGCACTCCTTGAGTGGCATCAACTAAAAGAAGCGAACCCTCTACCGCCTTTAAGGCCCTGGAAACCTCATAAGAAAAATCAATATGTCCCGGTGTGTCTATTAAATTGAGAATATACTCAGTCTCTTCTCTATGATCTGAAGATGAAGGACTATACATCATTCGTGCCGGTTGCATCTTTATGGTTATCCCCCGCTCTCGCTCCAGTTCCATACTGTCCAATACCTGTTCCTTCATTTTTCTTCCTTCTATCGTATGTGTCAACTCAAGCATGCGGTCCGCTAGAGTGGATTTTCCGTGATCAACATGACTTATTATTGAAAAATTTCTGATCTTGTCATTCATATTTAATCTTCTCACTCAATTACAGCCTAATACTAACCCAACTAAATAGGCACGTAAAGAAAAACCTCAAAATAAGTATCAGATCTCATGACCTACTCCGGAAACCCGCACCTTCCAAAATCGTTGTCTAAGAGTTTCCAGAACGATCTTTATCTCCCTATTATTCAAGAGGAACAAGACCAAAATGTTCACTAAAGCCCCGACCAATCCGGCCAGAACTCCTTGCAACAAGACCGCTAAAAGGGTCTCAAGTTCTACAAAAAGACTATAGATGTTTAAAACCGAATACGCGGCCGCACCCCCGATGATCGCTGAAGCAAAGACCTGAGAAAAGGTTAAAAGCAAAGGTTTGAAAAATCCTTTTCTACGTTTTTCAAATATAAATATAAAGACCAAACCGTTAATTATCATTCCTATCGAAAAACCCAAGGGAAGCATCAGAACTTCGGTTCCCACTACCCCTTCTACCCTTAATAAGGACTCCATAAAGTAACGAAAAGATTCAAAATTCTTAAAAACTAAATAGAAAACAAACGCTGAGACAACAGCCAATATTCCGGAGAACAAATTGACCAACAGAGGCAGTACGGTCTTGCCCATCGCATAAAAACTTCTAATAAACAAAAGTGAAAGCCCTTGGAACACCACCGACACCGAAAAAAGCGCCAAAGCCGCGGCCGTAAGCTGTGTCGCTTCCCACTCAAACCGTCCGGTTCCCAGAATAACCCTGATTATCTGAGCTCTCAGAACAATAAAAATAATTGCTATTGGAATAGACCAAAATATAATGTGTTGAGCGGAGGTAATTAAATAATTCCAGTATCTCTTAAGATCTCCTTCGGCAAACATCTTGGTCATTGCCGGAAAAGCCGCTAAGGAATAACTGACCCCTATGGTACTTAAAACTACGGACTGTAAATTGAACGAAAAATTAAAAACAGTAATTGAACCTTCGGCCATTAAAGAAGCTAGCGAAAGAAGCGCTATTAGCAAAAAATGAGTAATACCTAAGGTGAAAGTTCGAGGTATAGAAAGAAAAGTGACAGTACGTAAAATAGAAAGATCAAGACCCCAAGTCGGCACTGGCATTAACTTCTTTTGAAGAACGAAAGGTATATGGATGACCATATGCATAAAAGCTCCTAAAACCACTCCAACCGCTACCCCGGTAACTCCCATAGTGGGGACGAAAAACAATATACCGACTATTATTCCGAGGTTGTACATTACCGGACTTAAAGCATACAGAAAAAAACGTTGATAGGTTTGACTAATAGAGCCAAAGAGGTTTGATATCCCTAATAACACCGGAGAAAGAAGCATTATTCGCATCAAAAGAACCAAACTATCAAGTTCCTCTCCATTAAACCCCGGAAATATAAGAGGTAATATTAGAGGCGCTAAAATGAAAACAATGACGCTGACCAGAATAACGAAGATGAAGAAAAAGCTAAATACTTGCCTTACAAAGTATCTAGCTTCCTCTTTCCCTCTCTTTAGGTGATCAACCAAAAGAGGCATTATTATAGACACCGAGACCAACGAAGCAACGGTTATAAATATCAGATCCGGGATCCTGAAAGCAGCGTAATATATATCCAATTCTATACCGGCACCGAAATTATGGGCAAGTAGTCTATCGCGAAACAGCGCTAAGAATTGGGAAAAAAGCGCAAAGAAACCCAGAAAAAAAGCTGCCTGATGAAGTCCTAATATCTCTCTGTTTAACAGATTAAGTAAGCGCCTAACCATGGTATTTCAAGGTCGGGCTACTCTTCCTCCTCTTCCTCCTCTTCTGACCCTTCGCCCGTTAATTCTTCTTCTACCTCCTCTTCCTCTAGTTCAGTTTCTTCATCTTCTAGGTCTTCAAGTTCACCTTCTTCAAGATCTTCCGGCCCCGGAACTTCTTCTTCCATCGGCATCTCCGGAGTTGGCTCACCAAAATCAGCAACTCCTTCAAGAGGATCGTCTTCCCCTTCACGCATATTATCTAAAATAGCCGTTAGTTGCGGGGGAGTTTCACGATTTCGCTCTACCAACTCTTCCAAGACGGTTATAGCTTCGTCTTCCTGACCTGTTTGGTACAGTGAAAGACTTAAGAAATACCTAGCGTTGTCAAAACGAGGAGATAAGTTAACCGCTTGATTAAAGACTTTGACTGCGTCAGACATCTCTCCTTCTTCGTAATGAAGAACCCCGAGTTGGAAATATAGCCCAGGGTCATAGGGTTCTAAACTAATAGCTTGTTGAACCGATTCCTTAGCTTCATCCAAATTGCCTTCTTCAATAGCTATTCTTGAATTAAAGAATATGGCATTGGCGTAATTCGGCTTCATCTCAAGAGCCTCATCATTGTACTTCTTTGCTCCTTCAAGATTTCCGTTAGTGAATTCCAACCTAGCTAATTGCAAGACCAAACCGGGATTGTTGGGATTATGCTCTCTGGCCTTCTCATAAGCTTGGCTAGCCTCCTGGTAAGGATCAATGTCGGAAAAATTAAAAGGCAACATCTCTTGATAAATATTTCCTAAGGTAAGCCAATTTCTGTAGCCAACCTCTCTGATCTCGGTCGCTTCGGACGCTCTGCCTCTAGCCAGATTGAAACTGCTTCTTATAACTCCGGCATAATCTTCTTCGCTCATATCACCGGCTTGAACTCTGGCTACTGCCTCCCTAATACGTTCTAAAGGATACTCGGCTGCCGTCCTGTAATACCTGTCCTGCTCAGAGAGACTTACCGCCCAAGTGAAATTTGATTCTGCTGATTCAACGTCCCCCTCTCCATAAAAAGAGAAAGCAGATCTTTCAAAGAAAACGCCGGAAATAGTGTTTTTGACAAGAAAAGCTCCAAAAAGCAATAATAGACCAGCCATAACTATGGCGACTATCATATTCACTGAGCCCTTTCGGTTCTTTCGGTTAAACTCTAACGGAACTGTTGCCAACCGCTTTTCGCGCGCCATAACAGCAAGCGGGATAGCGGCGAACATGAAGAACAATGCCAGCAAAGCTGAGGGTAATAGGGTCATGAACAACGCTATCAACAACAAGATAGACGCTGACGCCGAAGTAATGAAGACATAACGCGTGAAAATATCCCTAAAAGGTTGGAAAAAGCCCTTTAGAATAGCTAATAAATAAAGAACAATGAAAGACACCCACGCCAAGACACCGACCACACCGGTAGTTACTGGCACACTACTTAAGAAACTGAAGCCCTGTCCAAATTCTGCATTCCAAAAACGAGTTCCCATTATTCCTTCAGGTTTGTGTTGCATCCATTGATAAGAAAAATCCATTGGCCCCGCCCCTAGAGCAGTTTTAAGTGGATCTTCAAGTATAGTTGATTTCGCCACATGGACCGTAGCGGCGGCGGAAGGACGTAGATCATCTGAAGAAACCTCCATGACTCCGGAAAGGGCGTTGGATAAAGGACTACCGAAGAATACGAAAGCAATGGAGATGAAAAGAACTACTACTGACAGAAAAGGAATTCCCGAAGCATCCTCTCGGTCTTCTTCTGTTACTTGATAGAAAATTGAAAGTAATAAAACGATCGCAATAGCTACCCAGTACCAAGTAATTCCGGTTAAAACAAGGAAGAATAAAGAGATCAACATCACAAGACCCAATATCCATCGGAATATAGACCTCATTCTGAACATCTCGAAGGTAAAAATGGATAGAACAAGGATAATACCAAAAAGAACACCAACAGCAGACCAAGACTCTAAAGGACTGGCGTTTAGGGAATCAAAGAACCCTAAAGAAAGAAAATCCGATCCTATGATAAATCGCAGCAAGAAAAACAACGCTAAAACCAAGCCGGAACCCAGTACCGCTAAGTAAAAATAAAAGACGTGAGCATTCTTTTGAAAAAAGAACCATGTTAAGAAGAACAAAAGAAAGAAGAACGTAATGGCTGAGAAAGTATAGGCCTCAGAACCATACCCGGCGATAGATAAGGAGAATCCGGATACAGAGAAGATACTTGAGAGTAAATAAACTATCGGAATGGACAAAGCCGCTAAAAATATAGGATTTTTAGGGATCTCCGCCCTGCCACTTCTCAACATGAACATCACAAGCAGTAAAGCGACCACTGAAACAAAAGATATCAATAGCAGTATTTTACCGGCCGTAAAGTTGAAGAAAGGAGAAGGAATAAAAAATATAGGTATAAGAAAGGCGAAAGCTACCAGTATCGCTCCCCCTATTTCATAAAGTCCTTTTATAGGTAGTGCTAAAGCATTATTCCTTTCTTTTTTTGCTACATCATTTTCTATTTCATGGTGCAGTTGGTTATGTTCTTCATTCATAATATTTCCAATAATAATTAGTATATAGCTTTAATTTTAACTTATTGTCTCTTTTTAGCAAGATGTTGATTAAAACTTCAAATTTGAAAGCATTTAAAACCAAATGTTCTTTTACAAAAGTTATTGATCACTCGATCATTTCTGGATTTTTTCCCTCGTCTACTCCACCCTTTTAAAGCAAAGCCCATCGAACCTCGGATCAAAAATAGCAGAAATGCTCTTTCTCCAGGGCACCTCTATTCTCGCTTCGCTCCAATATTTGTGCCCAGGGCGGGAGTCGGCGTCAAGTCGCTAAGCTCATTTCTCACGTTGTTCGAAATTCGCTAAGCGCTTCCTGCCCGGGCTCGCGGTCTCACTTCGTTCGACAACGCTCCGCCTTTCGACTCCGCACGAAAGAGCAGAAATGCTCTTTCTCCAGGGCACCTCTATTCTCGCTTCGCTCCAATATTTGTGCCCAGGGCGGGAGTCGGCGTCAAGTCGCTAAGCTCATTTCTCACGTTGTTCGAAATTCGCTAAGCGCTTCCTGCCCGGGCTCGCGGTCTCACTTCGTTCGACAACGCTCCGCCTTTCGACTCCGCACGAAAGAGCAGAAATGCTCTTTCTCCAGGGCACCTCTATTCTCGCTTCGCTCCAATATTTGTGCCCAGGGCGGGAGTCGAACCCGCATGCCTAGAAGGCCACGGCCCTCAACCGTGTGTGTATACCAGTTCCACCACCTGGGCTTTTTGTTTATCCTCTAATACTATACTAGAGAGTTTGAGATTTTCAAGTGACATTAAGATCTAAAAAAACACCGACCTCAAGAAGTCAGTGTTTTTAAAGATAATATATTTAAAAATTTATGTTCCTAATTACTGATCTTTTCTTCTTTTACTTCATCTTCATCTTTACTTTGATCTTCTTGTTGATCTTCTTCCTCAGTTTGACCACCCTCTTCAACCGGAACATCTTCTTCCTCATTACTTGAAGTCTCTTCCACTTCCTGTTCATCAACCATTTCGGATCCTTCTTGATCTTCATCGCTTTCAGACACAATGCGAACATTCTTGATATGCCTCTTTACTTCCTTGGAAGCTTTTTCTCTTATGTGATAGATATTGGCTTGTCGTACTTTTGCTCTTTTAACAACTTCTATTTTTTCTATGGTCGGTGAAAATAAAGGGAAGACCTTTTCTACTCCAAAACCTCCGGAAGTTCTTCTTACGGTAAGGGTTGCTCCGGGTTCATTACCATGCTTTCTAGCCAAGACGATCCCCTCAAAGATCTGACTTCTGATCTTTCCTTTCTCCTCGATCTTGATATATACCCGCACAGTATCACCTGCACGTATATCCAATTTTTTTCGTTTCTCCACCTCAACCGGGGAATGTATCTTTGTTGCTTGACTCATAATGGGCTACTTTATCACAGTAAATATTAAGACGCAAGCGTAAAATCAGTTGAAACTAGGTGTTAGGGCGTTCAACTTTTAGATCTTCTTGTAGTTGAAAATATGATATAACTTTAAAAAAATCTTCAGGAAAAGGCGCTTCAATATGGACATCATTTCCACGAAGTTCTTTGAAACTCAAACCATAAGCATGTAAAGCCATTCTTTTAAATCCAAGAATGCTTTCATATTTAGGTGCATATAAAGGATCGGCGACAATTGGGTGGTTGATGGCCTTCATATGTACCCTTATTTGATGAGTGCGACCGGTATACGGTTTTATCTTTAAAAAAGAAGCCTCCTCTCCGCTTTTCAAGACGGAGTACTCGGTAACAGCTTCACGGAGCTTCCCTTTCGCTCCCCTTTGAGCCGACCAGAGTCTGAAGTCTTTGGCACTCTTTCCTATCGGTCTGTCTATCTTTCCCTGTTTCTTTTTTAAACTTCCATAAACCAAAGCATAATAGGTCTTTTCTATTTCCCTGTTTTTAAATAAGCTCTTAAGATGTTCAAACGCCTCCTCTGAGATCGCCAAAAGTAAAGCGCCCGATGTATCTTTGTCCAACCTATGAACGATACCGGGACGTTCTATCTTTTTCCCATCTCTCAGTAACATGGACTCCCCAATATTTGAACTTTCGGGATATTTTTCTTTTATCCAGTCGATCAAGGTTTCCTCTGAAGTTGAACTATCCGGATGAACCAAAAGACCTGCCGGTTTATTGATAACCACTATTCCATCCTTTTCGTATAGAATCTCAATTTTGCAAGTCATAGATTTAAACCCCTCTTCGTCGTGAACGATGTGAAAAATCGTCTATTATTCTCATAAACTCTTCCTTGGAAAATTCCGGCCAAAAGGTATCAGTGAAAAAGATCTCACTATAGGCCATTTGCCACAGCAGAAAATTGGACACCCTCGCTTCTCCACCGCTACGGATCACCAGATCGGGATCAGGAATATGAGAAGTCTGTAGAAAGCGGGCAAAATCGGCTTCGGTGGCTTCAGCTCCGGATCTGGACCATGCCTCCGCAGCCATGACGATATCCTGCCGGCCTCCGTAAGAAAGAGCAACGGTAAAGACCAGCTCATTGCGATCTTTAGTGGCTTCCTCGATTCTTTTTATGCTATTTCTGGTTTCCTCATCAAAATCGTCATGTTTTCCTATAAAGACCACTTTTATGCCTTTTTTTGTAAAATTGTCCTTATCTTCTTTACCAAATCTCTGTATTAAACCTTGAAGTTTGTCTATCTCTGCCTTGGACCGCTTCCAGTTTTCAGTAGAAAAAGCAAATACCGTAACATAAGGTATTTTTTCTTCCAATGACCAGTCCAAGAAACTTAACAGTTTTTCATAACCCGCTACGTGACCTTTATAAGGGAGAAGGCCACGCTCTTTAGCCCATCTACGGTTTCCGTCCATTATCACAGCAACGCTGAGAGAGGTATTCAAGCTAGATCTATTCTTCATGATGTTTTGATTTTATCATTGAACACGTACCACTCAAAGTAAAGTACTTATAAAGAGACAGGGGTACTTGATTAAGTTACGATATTGCGTTATTTTACTATACACGGGCGCTTAGCTCAGTTGGCTAGAGCAATCCGTTTACACCGGATAGGTCGTAGGTTCGAGTCCTACAGCGCCCACAGATAACCGAGCTTGGCTCGGTTTTTTCTGTGGGTGCGGGCGTAGCGTTTATTAAACGCGTCACGCGGACGCGAAAGGGTTCTCCTGCTCAGAGGCGACCGGAAGGGAGGCGATGAGCGGAAACCCGTACTGATCCTGTAAGGATCGAGTCCTACAGCGCCCACAGATAACCGAGCTTGGCTCGGTTTTTTCTGTGGGT
>JBKHAI010000056.1:0-3124 GCA_046542915.1 Minisyncoccota bacterium
GAGTGTTGCCATTTTTTTGTTGGTTTGTATAATGGAGGCGGTTCTTGATATTTGTAAAGCCTGGGTAGCTCAATTGGCTAGAGCAGCCGATTTGTAATCGGCAGGTTGTGGGATCATGCCCCACCCCAGGCTCATTTTAAGCGGTTTCAGAAAAGGGCTCTTTTAATAAGAGCTTTTTCTTTATCCGCAAGTTCTCCACAAGCTAAACACAAGATAAAAATTTTTGTTATACTATTTTAAATAACTTTAATTTTAAAAGAGTCATAATTTTATCTATGGACGAGAAAAACAAAAAAATAGAGATGGACTATATCCGCTCCCAAAGAGAGAAAGGCGTTAACGATGAAGCCATAAAAAAAGCACTTCGTGAAGCCGGATGGAGTGAAGAAGACATCTCCATCGGTTTCAGTGAACTTGACGGGCAACAGGATGTCCCTCAAAAACAAACGGAGGAAAAGAGTAAGGAAGAACCGAAAAAAGCAGAAGAAGACAACTCCTTCGGATCCTCACTGAATGATGTTCCGGAAGAAGGGGAACAACAAGCTGAGAAACAAAAAAGTGAAGAAGGGGCCCCGGAGACCTCTCCAGAGGAAAAACCTTCCGATAATAACGCTATGCCGTCAGGTTTTACCAAAAGCGAAACATCCGGAAGTACTGAAGGCGGAGTGAAAAGTGAAGATGTTGCCGGTGCCAAAGAAGCAACAGAAAGCAACACGCCCGCTGAAGAAGGAGGTGCCGCAGAAAGTGAGGCCGAACAGGCAAAACCCTCAGCGACTCCGGCTTCGGAAACCCCGTCGGTCGGTGTTTCCGACAACGTGGCAGCAGCTAAGACCGGACAAGAGGAAGAGGTCAAAGAAGACCCGATGGCCGATCTTCCCGAGCAAGGTAGTGAGAATATGTTAAAGATCACTCTTTTGGTGATAGTGACACTTCTTATCTTGGGCGGAGCCGGTGTTGCCGCTTATTTTATAGTTCAAGGAATGGGTGGAAACATGGATGATATGTCCAAAGAGGAGATCATAAATGAATCGGTCTTATCTTATGTTAAAGCGGATAGCTTTTCTAACGTTACTGAAGTGGGTTTATCTTTAGATGAATTTGCTGAAGCAGAGCTTTTAGTTGACGGTTCTTACAAAAAAGCCGAGTCTCTCGAGGATCACCTAATGGATCTTAAATTTGACGGCAGTTTCGTCTTCAGAGAAGGCGGAATGACCATGAATTTAGGCGCAAAAGGCGAGCTTCGTGTTGTTGACGGGGAGTCTTATGTTTATCTGGAAGAAGCTCCGGCTATACCTTTTGCCGGCGACCTGTCTCCTTTAGAGGGTCAGTGGTTGTCTATGGGTGTTGAAGAAGGATTAGACGAGTCCGGTGTTAGTTTTGAGGGAGGTATTACTCAAATTGAAGAAGATGCTATAAAAGCCATAGAAGAGTTCGGTGTACGTTTCTTGGAGCTGGGGCAAGAAAAGAAGGCTCTTACTATAAGCGAATTAGACGATAAAGACGGTGTCAAAATATACTCGATAGATATAGATATGGAGAATATGCCGGGATTAATGAGAGCTTTACCGGAAGAGTTTCCTCCTTTGGCGCCACACAAACAGGATATCCTGGAAGGGGCTGACGAGGTCGAAGAAGATCTGAAAGATATGAAAGAAGAACACCCTGATTTTGATCTGGTCTTTCCGTTAGAGGTACGTGTAGACAAAAAAGATCTCCATTTAAGACAAGTTTCACTTGAGTTGTCTCGAGAAATTCCGGCCGAGGACCTTAGCTCAATGATCGACAAGGAAGAATTATCTCTGGATCTTTCTATTGTTAGTAGTTTCAGCGATATCGGAAAAGGATTTGACGTTGAAAAGCCCGATGCTGAAAAATCATTAGAAGAGGCTGCAGATGAACTTTTGGGCCAAACATTCGACGAGGCTTCTGGTGACGAGGAGCTGGAACGTTCTGATGTTCTTCAAACCTCCGAGGAAGATACGGTCAAAGTCTCCTTAGAGGACGTTCAGTCAGCTTCTCGGTCTTATGAAGAGTCTTATGGCGGTATTTGTGAAAAGGAGGATATGAAAGAGGCGATCGAAGAGGCTGTCGATCTTGCCGGAGCGGATGGCGAGGTCTCCGATTACTGCAATGACGGAGAAGAATATTGGGTAGTAGCGGTCCCGGAAAAAGATGAGTCGGTCTCTTGCACAGATTCCCAAGGAGTTATAATCGAGGTTGATCAAAATTTTGAACGACCGCTTTCGTCTGATGTAGAAAGCTGCAGTGATCCGTTTTCTTTGGATGACGAAGAACAACAGCTTGAGATCTCTTCCGGTCTTTCTGACCTTCTTCGTGCCGGAGCAGGCTGGGTCTGGAAGTAAAAGAATCTAATTTTAAGATCAGCCAATGTTCTCAAGCTGTAAGGGTGACGACGGAAACACCGATTTTGTGGGGGAAAGAATACCCAAATGTGATATTAAGATAGAAGTACTGGGTGAACTTGATGAACTATCATCTTTTTTGGGTCTTTGTAAGGTGCGCTGTCGTGAAAAGGGCAGAACTGAACGAGAAATAGATCTTGAGTTATTGCTGGATAAGATCCAGTCGGACATTTTCCTAATACAAGCCAATTTGGCTGGTTTTAAAAAAGAGCTAAAAAAAGAAAGATCAGATGATCTGGAGGATCATATACGTTCTCTTGAGGAGAATATGACTCCTCTACGGGGTTTTATTACACCGGGAGATAATGAGATCTCTGCTTATTTCGACATAGCCAGATCGGTAACCAGAAGAGCGGAAAGGCGGATCGTAGAGTTGGATCAAGGGTCGGAAGAAGGGGTTGATATGAATATTAAGTCCTATATAAACCGCTTATCGGATCTTCTCTTTATGGTGGCAAGGTCGGTTGAATAATTAAAGTTATCTTTTGGTTTATTTGGTCAGAATAAGAAGACTGGACTTAAAAGCAGTTTATCTGTTATAAAGTAGTAGGATACTCGCGGGCTTTGAGCTCTAGCAGGTTAAGTTGTATCCTCTTGATATGGTGGCTATGGTGTAACGGTCAACACTCGGGTTTGTGGAACCCGCGATGAGAGTTCGATTCTCTCTAGCCACCCCAAAATAATGAGCTGAATGCGGTAGC
>JBKHAI010000018.1:0-16396 GCA_046542915.1 Minisyncoccota bacterium
TGTTCAGTCTTTCAATGATGCTTTCGTAGCCACGGTTTATGCTGTATATGTTTCGGAGTATGGAAGTACCTTCGGCGGCTAACATTCCGATCAATATAATGGCGGCCGGACGAAGTGCCGGCGGGCAGATAACTTCGTTGGGTTTAAGTTCGGTCTTGCCGGTTATATAAATTCTATGAGGATCGGCCAATATGGCCTTAGCTCCTAGTTTATCCAGTTCTTTATAATATATAGCCCTTTCTTCATAGACCCAGTCATGTATCAGGGTCTGTCCTTCAGCCTGAGTTGCTATGACAGCAAAGAACGGTAGATTATCTATATTCAAGCCCGGATAGGGTCTGGGTTCTATTTTACTGTCTAAAGCGGTCAGTTTGGATCTATGTGTGGTGATATCAACCAGCTTAGTGTAGCCGTTTTTGGAGTAGTATTCTTTACTTCTTTTGTACTTGAAACCCATTTTTTTCAATTTTAGAAGCTCTATTTCCAAAAAATCTATAGGACATCTTTTTATGGTCATTGATGAGCCGGTTGCTATGGCGGCCGCCAAGAAGAACATTGATTCAATAGGGTCCTCACTTAGGCTGTAGGATATATCTTTATTTATTTTATCAATACCGTGGACTTTTAAGGTGGTCGTACCGATTCCTTCTATCTCAACTCCCAGCTCTTTTAAAAAGTAACACATCTCTTGAACTTGATAATTGGCGGAGGCAAATTTTATAGTGGTTGTGCCGGGAGTGCAGGCGGCTGCCATTAGGGCATTTTCGGTGACGGTATCTCCGGACTCAAAAAGGACGATACTGTTATTAGACTTTTTTTTGGGAGCAGTTACTCGGTACCAGCCTTTTTTTTCTTCTATAGAAACCCCCAGATCCTCCAGAGCAAAGATGTGTGGTTCCACGTTCCTTTTTCCCAGTTTACAGCCACCGGCTAAGGGCAGAGCAAAAGAATTCCGATGGTGTATTAAAGGGCCCAAGAACATTATAATACTTCTGGTTTTTCTGGCGGCTTTCTCGTTCAAAGAGCTCAGAGATAGTTTCTTGGGTGGCGTTAAGGTCAGATCATTGCCTTTCCAGCTTATCTCCATTCCGATGCTTTCCAGAACTTCTATGATCCTAAAAACCTCTTCTATACGCGAGACGTTCTTTAAGGTGGTCTTACCTTTATTCAAAAGAGAAGCGCATAAAAGACCCACCGCTCCGTTCTTGGAGGTTTTGGTCTCGATCTCTCCTTTTAATTTTTTGCCGCCTTTGACCCTGATGGTCAGCGACCCTTGATCAATATGAAAAACATTCATTCCCAGGATCTCGTTTATCTTGGAGAGCATCGCGGTGCTGACGTTTTGATCACCGGCCTCCAGTCTGGCTACCGCGCTTTGTGTCGTTTCCAGGCGACTAGCCAGTTCTTTTTGAGTAATGTTATGTTTTTCGCGAAACCTTTGGATCGTTGATCCCAGTTTGTGAAGCTGTTCCGAAGAGTTGTCTTTCATAAGAAAATATAATGAATAGTATAGCAGATATGCTATACTATTGATGAATCCAACGCAAGTTGAAAGATCCACCTGAAACCACTTATCAGGATTTGGCTATTTATTATAATTTGGGTTATGATATAGTTTCTGTAAGATATTTAATTTGTTTATGGGATTTTTTTCAAAAAAGATCGGAATAGATCTGGGGACGGCCAACATATTGGTTTATGTTCCTCGTAAGGGCATCATTTTGAACGAACCTTCGGTTGTCGCTGTCTCTGAAGAGGATAATAAAATAATGGCCATAGGAGCTGAAGCTAAAAAAATGATAGGTAAAACACCTGAGTCCATAATTGCCTATCGTCCTATGAAGGACGGTGTTATTGCTGATTATCGGGTTACGGAAGCGATGCTTCGCTATTATCTGGATAAGGCACTAGGAAAGATCAATATAGTGAAACCCGATGTTTTGGTTTCGGTGCCGGCCGGAGTTACTTCAACCGAAAGAAGGGCTGTTATTGAGGCGGCTATAAGAGCCGGAGCTCGTAATGCTTATGTGGTCAAAGAGCCGATCTTGGCGGCTATTGGGGCTGGTATACCCATACATGAACCGACCGGTCATATGATAGTGGATATTGGTGGCGGTACTACGGACGTGGCCGTTATTTCCCTGGGTGGCATAGTTGCCTCCACGTCGGTCAAATACGGCGGTAATAAACTGGATCAATCCATAGCCGATTATGTCAAAAAGACCTTTAATTTGGGGATCGGTGATAAGACCGCCGAAGACATTAAGATACAAGTTGTCTCGGCGATCCCTTTGGAGGAGGATCTGGTTATGACCATTAAAGGACGTGATTTTGTCTCCGGCTTACCTCGATCAATAGAAGTAGAAAGCAATGAACTGCTTAAAGCCATCTCTAAAGATCTCCGCGAGATGGTTCGGGCCATAAAAGAGGTCCTACAAGAGACACCACCGGAACTTTCTTCTGATATAATTGACCAAGGAATCGTAATGACCGGTGGAACTTCTCAACTTAGAAACCTGACCGAGTTGGTTCACCGCCGTACCGGTGTCAATGCTCGTTTAGCCAAAGAACCGATGTACTGCGTGGCTCGGGGTACGGGAATTGCTTTAGAACATCTTGATGTCTATAAGAAAAGCATCAGCTCAAAACATTAATGGATCAGACGGCTTGAATAAGCGAGAGCGGTATCTTAATGAAAAAAAGATAAAGGAGCTTTTTTTGGAGCTTTCGCATCATGCTTACTGTTTTATCTCCGAAGATATCGGCAAGGGTAAAGAAATGGTTTTAAATGCGGTGTCCTCGGCTTGGAATGTGCCATTATCCGGAGATCCGGATCTGCTTTTTTATTCCAAAGAGATCATCAATATTGAGGACGCTTTATTTTTGAGAGATTGGATAGCCGCAAATCCGGTTAAACGGCCACGTAAAGTTTGCCTGATCGACACCTACGGCCTTACCGAGGAATCACAAAACGCTCTCTTGAAAGCCTTTGAGAGTTCTTCTGATAAAGTTTGCTTTATTTTGATCATTCCTTCCAGGAACGTTCTTCTTGCCACTTTGTTCTCGCGAATGTCGGTTTCTTACATAGAAGGAGGGTCTTTTTCGGACGTGTCTGTTGAGAAATTCTTAAGAGCCAATATATCTCAAAGATACGAGATCTTAAAAAGTATCATTGAAGATCGTGATAAGGCCGGAGCTCGGAGGTTCTTGGATTCTTTGGAGGTGTATTTATATAAAAATATCAAGGAAACTAGTTCCGATTCGGAGGATCTTGATCGGTCACTCCGCACCCTTTCATTGATAAAAAGAATTAATGCCGATCAGAGAAGCTCGGTCAAAGCAGTGATGGATCACGTTATTCATTTTACCCCCATCTTGAAAAAAGAAGATCAACCTGAACAAGAAAAGCCAAGATAAGATAAATATACACAACCCGATCCGGCTTTTTGGGTTATAATAACTGTATTAATGGGTAATATTTTACAGATGGAAGAAGCGATCTTAGGACTACCGGCGCAGTTCAATTTTAAGCCGGTCATAGATAATAAAGAAAAGTTAAAGACCGATCCGGAACTTGTAGTTGTAGTCGGCTTGGGTGGTTCTCATTTATGCGGTGGCATACTGGGGGCTATTAATCCGACCTTACCCTTACTTATTCACAATGATTACGGTTTACCGGAATTACCGGAATCCTTAAGAAAAAAGACCTTGTTCGTTCTGGTTTCTTATTCCGGAAATACTGAAGAAGTTATTAATGCCTTTGAGTCATCAAGGTCAAAGAACGAGGATGTTGTCGTTATAACGACCGGTGGTAAACTCGGCAAAATGGCTAAAGAGGCCGAAGTTCCGACGGTGATCATGCCGGACATTGGTATTCAGCCCAGGAATGCCGTGGGCTACTCCACGATCTCGTTAGCCACTGTTTTAAGTGATGGCAGTTCTGTTGAAGAGATGCGTGAACTAACGGAGAAACTTGATCCCGAAAAAGAAAGAGAGCAAGGCGAGAAGGTCGCCGAAGAAGTCCATGACCTGGTTCCTTTGATCTACTCCTCCAAAGCAAATCAGATCATTGCTTATAACTGGAAAATAAAGTTCAACGAAACCAGCAAGATACCTTCTTTTTATAACTTCTTTCCTGAACTTAATCATAACGAGATGGAAGGGTTTGGAGTTATAGATACCACGAAGGAATTGAGCTCGATCTTTAAAGTTTGTTTTCTTTCCGACATAGATGATGACCCTCGAGTTATTAAGAGGATGGAAGAAACAGAGAAGATCTACAGAGAGCGAAGGATCAAGACCTTACGACTAGAGTTAAAAGGGGATAATAAAGCTGAAAAGATATTTAGAAGTTTACTGGTTGCCGATTGGACGGCATTAAAACTTTCGCGTTCATATTATGACACTGATGCTGATAATGTCCCTATGGTTGAGAAATTTAAAAAATTAATTGAATAGTGGTATGAAGTTCCTTTTTGATATCGGTGGGAGCAAGATGAGGATAAGTGCCACAGAGGACGGGGAGAGTTTTTGTGATCCCGTAATTCACAGAACTCCAAAAACCGCCGAAGATGGTGTAGAGCTAATGTCCCATACCGTGAGGTCAATGGTAGCCGATAAAGAGATAGAGGGTTTTTGGGGAGGTGTAACCGGAGTATGGAATGAAAAAAGAGACAGACTGGTGTATTCACCCAATATGAAAGGTTGGGTCGGCAAGGATATTCCGGCTTTATTTAAAGAAAAATTCTCAGCTCCTTTAGTTGTAGGCAACGATGCCGATGTGGTGGGACTGGGAGAAGTTCACCATGGTGCCGGTAGAGGAAGCAGTATTTGTGTTTATATAACTATAAGTACCGGAGTCGGCGGAGCCAGAATAGTGAATGGACGTATTGATGTGGCCAAGTCCGGATTTGAGCCGGGTCATCATATCATTAACTATACACCATTGGAGGAGCAAGGTGCCGGCAGTGATGAAAAGTATAGCTCTACCTTTGAAGGGCATGTTTCGGGCACCGCTTTAAAAAGAATGATGGGAGTTGATCCGGTGGAGATAGAAGAGCCGGAAGTTTGGGAGCGGTTAGCTTTCCAAAGCGCCGTTGGCATATATAACGCCATACTCTTTTGGTCGCCGGATACGGTCGTAGTCGGAGGTTCTATGGTAGTTGGTGATCCGGATATACCTATAGACAGGATCAGATACCATATTGAGAAATTCGGAGACTTTCTACCGGAGTTGCCGAAGATCAAGAAGGCCGAGCTGGGTGCGATCGGGGGAATATACGGCGCTTTGGTTCTTTCCCGGCAAGTTGAAAACTAAACGAGGTACTTGTTTATATTTAGTATTGACAAAACTTCTTTTTTGACAAATAATCATCTTAGTTTATTTGTTATTTAGATACAAAGAATAAAAAGGAGGCTCGGTTATGGAGGTAATGGAGGCGTCCGCGACTCGGGGTCTCGAGGAAAACAGGTTAGAGGTATTTCCGGTTTTTTCTACCGGACAGTATCCAGTTTCTCAACTTCTAATTCATTATTATTGCTGGTGGCCGGACTGGTTGACGGACAAGAAATTTCCGGTTAAGAGACACTCAACAAACAGGGTTGGAATAACTTATGTCGGATCATTTCAAAAAGATCCGACCCATAAGGGGGTTGTCAGGAAAGCTTTAGAAAATAAATTCAGAGTGGATAAAAAGATGATCCATGAGGAGGTTCTTCTTTTTGGTATAGAGTACTACCAAGAAATATGGAAAAATCCTATTGTTTTTATCCATAAGCCCATACTTGGGCCAAAAAAGAAGAATTATGTTTTTGCATTGAAGCCGGTTCCTCCTAATAAGAGGATGGTTCTTTTGACCGAAATACCGAACCGATGGTCAAAAGATTGCCTCTTTGCCTCTTTTTTTAATCTTTGAAAGTTTTTAAAACCCCAAGATCCTTGGGGTTTTATTTTGCTTGACTTTTGCTTTTCTTTAAAGCATTCTTTATTTAGTTCAGGTGTACATTTAAGCTGAAAATATATAACAAGGGAGGAATTTATGGGACTTATGGCATCACCCGCCGTAATGGAAAAGAACCGAGACGTAAGGTTTCACCCGCAAGCCCGGTTTAAGGTTAAATGTTCAGGTGATCGGTCCATCGAGGAGCTTCTGGTGTTTGGTAGATTTGATCTCTCTTGCGGATGGATGACAAGTCGGAGATTTCCCGCCAAAGAAGAAGCGTGTGAAGCGGAGATCGCTTATTTAGCTGATTTTTATGAGGACCCCACTCATAGTCAAGTTGAAAAAAGAGCTTTGTATTCTGGGTATCAGATCCCTAAAAATGACCAAGTTCATGAAGCCGTTATTCGTTTCGGGATCATGTATCCAAAGGAGCAAATGAAAAAGCCGATCGTCTTTGTTCATGAGCCCGTTCTAGGTCCTTATGAGCTTTCGTATGTTTTCACTCTCTTTGGCAAGACGGGAAGAAGGTTTCTCACCTTACATCCGATCCCCGACAGATGGTTGTCGGAATGTCGATTTGCAGCTTTAGATTTTAAGTAAATAAAATTCCCGGCCGGAGATATCTCCGACCGGGATTTTTTATGCTAAGAACTCACAACCATTACAAATCGGTAAAGAACTTAAGTTTCTGAATTGCCTCATTAATTCCGAATTATTCCAAATATCCAAAAAATTTGTCATACGGGCATCGCCACATTTTAAAGGAAGTCTAGAACACGGTGTAACAATTCCACAAGAAGAAATATGGCAAGTAGTTATACCGGCTCCACAGCTGCTACTACCGGTTATCATTTCTTTCTCTTGGAGGTGTGCCGTGGTTTTGGCACTAACGTAAAAAGACGATCGTCTGTAAGGTCGGCTTCTTTTCCAGTCGGCTATTTTCGTGACTTTGTCTTTATTAAGAAAGTAAATATCTATCCCGATATTCTTAGCGTAAGCAATGATGTTCCAGATCTCATATTTGACCGCATAAAGATCTCCTTTACAGATCACTGCTTTGACCTCGGCTTCATTTACACTCCTGAGAACCTCTTTCAATTCTTCTGGTTTCATTATTGTTCTTTTTTTATCCAAACAACTCTTCGGACATGAGCAATCACTGCTTATGTCCAAATAGATAATGAACGGTGGTCTCATTTTTGAATTTTTGTCATTGCTTCGGGATGTTCCGTACTCTTTCAGTGATCCGTCTCTCATATTCCCACCTCCTTTTTTTAAAGTACCTTTATAATTCTTAGAAAATAGTATTATATTTATTTTAATATGTCACGTTGTGGAGTATCATCGGATCCTAAAGAGTTTCTGAAAAAAATAAGAGAGCTTGTGTCAGTCGCTTCTTTTTTATATACTGGTAAAGTTAATATCTTAAATAAAAAATATGGGTATAAAGAACTATGTACTTAAAAAATATATGAAGTCCAAGATGAAGGATGTTCCCGAAGAACAGCAAGAGATGATAATGAAACTGGTGGAGAAAAACCCTAAATTATTTGAAAAAATAGGAAACGAGGTGAAGCAGAAGACCAAAGAAGGAAAAACCGAGATGGCGGCCACTATGGAGGTTATGAGGAAGTACCAAAGCGAGATCCAGAAACTTATGCAGGAATAGGTCGTTCTCGGTCAAATGACCTTTAATACATATAGATCCAATTCAGAGCTCGGATCATTTTAATATTAAAAGGGGCGGATAACTAAGTATCTCGTTTTCTTTTATTAGATTGTTCTTTTAAATGTTCTTTTAAGGAGGTGGTGATGAGATTATCCGATTGTATAGTATGCCGTTTTTTTGAAGAGAGAGTTGATCTTAAAAAGATCTGGAGTTCCGAGAATTTAAACAAAAGTGCTTATACCCGACTCTTGGAAGAAAGGGGGGCTTTCTGGCAATTTGACGGAGATCACGAAAAACCGCATGTTAGATCAAACGATGAATACTGTGTTGACGGCTATGTTGACTTTGCTGTTTTGTTCAATACTCCTCCCTTGGTTGATTTTTTTGCCGAAAAACTGAAGCTGAAGCTGAAAGAGGTCTTAGAAGGCGTTAAAGTAACTCGAATAATAGGCACCCCAGGCTATGGTGCTCTCTTGGCTCACGATCTGGCTCGTTTAATGGACAGTAAAAGCGGTGCACCCGACAAAGACATCTCTTCTCAGACGGGAATGTCTTGGAGAGAAGAAACCATCTTTCCCGGCGAGAATGTGTTGCAGGTAGAAACATTGGCAGCCACAGCTTTAGATCTGAAGAGGGTCAAGAGGACTCTGGACAGAGATAATTTGTACCCTATCAACTGGTTGCCTTATGTTGCCGTTTTGTTCGTACCAAGTTTTGTGGGATCCTTGGCTTTTAGCAAAAAAAGGGAATTTATTTTCTTATCGGAGCTTGATATGAGGGTTTGGTATTCTGATCTGTGTCCGCTTTGTGCCGCCGGTTCCGAGTCACTTGTCTTTGAGGATCAAAGGGATAGATTTAAAGAAGACAGAAAGACCATCTACCTTTAACTTTTAAAAGGGCGCATTTTAGCGCCCTTTACTTTGACCTGTAGTATTTTTTGGTATAAACTCGGCTCAGATCATCGGTTTTCTAAAGTTCCTTAAAATAAAGGAGGATTTTATGAGCACGACCGAGATGGTTGAAAGTTTTATCCGAGAACACAAGTTGGACTGTAGTAACATTTTTGATTGGAGACCTTATCCCGGAGATATTATCAAAGACCTTTTACAAGAGAACCAGGCGTTCTGGATGCATGATGGAGACGTTAATAAACCTCATGTGCAGTTTGGAGATAAGTGTAGTGATCGTTATGTTAACTTTTCTAACGTTTTTAACAAACCACTACTCTCGGAGTTTCTGGCTTTTTTATTGCTTAATAAATTCTATTATGCCTTGGGTAGCATACCGGAAGTTGACTGGGTCATTGGTTCTCCTTATGCGGCCATAACCTTAGCTCACGATGTTGCACGTTTGATCGGTGCCAAGAGCGGTTTTCCTGAGGAAAGTAGCATATCCGAAACCGGGATGGTCTGGAAAAGGTGGCAAATTGAAGGGAACGAAAAGGTTTTGCAGGTTGAGGATCTGGTGGCCACTGGAAGTACTTTATCGGCGGTTAGGAAGACCTTGGAACGCGATAATTCCGATCATTTTAAATGGTTTCCTTATGTTGGAGCCATAGTTCATCGACCTAAGGAAATTAACATTAGAGGTTATGACAGCTGTGGTTTGGTATCTCTTTTGGAAATGAAAGCGGCAAATTGGCATCCCGATGAATGTCCACTATGTCTTAGAGGTTCTCCAAGGATAAAGCCGAAAGATAACTGGTTTGAACTTTTAAGATAAAGCTCATTGAAGTCAAAAACGGGAAGTTCCTACTTCCCGTTTTTATAATTTTTAAGATATTCTTTTAATTCCTTATAATTCTCTATGGCCGGAAATTCCGGGAAATCGGCTCGGGTTTTTTCAGAGGCGTTAAAGAATATTCCTTTGTCGGCTTCCTTCAGCATTCCGGTATCATTGTATGAATCTCCCATAGCTATGGTCTGGAGCCCCAGTTCCTTGAAAGCTCTGACTGCTCTTTTTTTGCCGTTTTCTCTTATTTTGTAATTTGCGATGTATCCATCATTGTCTATCTCTAAAGAATTGCAAATAACGGTCGGGTAATTCAACTTTTTGATGATCAGGGAAGCGAATTCCCAAAAAGTATCCGAAAGGATGACAACCGGCATATTCTCTCTGATCTCGTTCAGTGTCTCTTTGGCACCCTCAAACGGTTCACTTTTTTCAAGTATCATATTTATCTTTTCAATTCCTATCTTGTTGTCTTTTAAAGCGGTGAGACGTTTTTGCATCAAAAGATCCAGGTCGGCCACGTCTCTGGTCGTCAGTTTCAGTTCGTCTATTCCCGTCTCTTCCGCTATTTCTATCCATAACTCCGGTATTAAGACACTTTCCAGATCAGAACATAAAATATACATATTGCTAAATTTAATTTTTATCTTAGAATTCTAGCAGAATTATTTAGATAAGCACATACTGTATTTTGACTACAAAGGAGGATCATATGGAAAGCCTCGTTATCAAATTAGGTACTAAAACACTAATGTCGGAACAGGGTCGTCTGGATAGTGGAAGATTCCGAGAGATCGCTTATCAGGTCGCGGAGCTGGTAAAGCGCCGAGTAGAGGTGGTCATAGTTTCGTCCGGTGCCATTCAAGCGGGCAGAGAAGCCGCCGAGCGGATCGGCGTTTATCCGGAATTACTAAAGAGATTCAATAAAAAAGACATTGCCGGTATCGGAAGCCGCCATTTAATGGATCTCTGGGGCGATGCTCTGAACTTTTATGGACTGGAGGTCTGTGAGACGCTGGTTACTTATGCCAACTGGAGTAACGAAAACGAAAGAGAAAACCTCAGAAAAGGTATTTTGGATTGTCTTGGCTCCCGTTTTGTTTCGGTTGTTAACGAAAATGACAGGATATCCGATGAAGAGATCAAAAGTATGGAAATGGGGATCAGTGAGAATGATCAGCTGGCCGGAATGGTCGCCGCTTTGATAAATGCTGACGCCGTCCTTTTTCTTACTGCAGTTGGTGGTATTTACGACCGTGATCCGTTAAGGAACCCGGAGGCCAAGATATTGAATAAAATAAAGGGTTCCCAAAAACTGGATCTGTCCGGTTTCAGTAAAGAAGGCACCGGCGGAATGTTGGTCAAAAAAAGAGAAGGGTTAAGATGCTTGGAGAACGGGGTCAAGAAAGTGGCGGTTGCCGGCGTAAGTGAAAAGGTTATCCTTGATTTTGTTGAAGGTCGTAAGGTTGGCACGGAGATATGTCTTTGAAATTTATTTGTTCGTTATAATAAACCCGGAAGTTATTCCGGGTTTTTCCTTATGTTCCTCTGTTACGCGATCAGCTTTTGTGTTTTAATTAAGAAAATAATATTTGCATATGATAAGCAGGGGAGTAAACGGGCTCCCGTATACTCATGAGGAGATGCGGAAGCAATTAAAGCCCAAGAAGCTGTCGGGGTTTGGTCTCAAAAAGACCAAAGACGGCAAGATGGTCTTTGAGGCTCATAAAAAAGCTGATGTGCCTTTTTTGTTGGGGGTGTCTGTTATCTCTGTGATGACGATCTTGTTGGCTATTTTTGGCTATATTTTGTTTCATAACGTGATCGATGTGGTTAAAGGAGCTTTGTTCCTACTCTTCTTTTTATCTATCTTTTTTCTTGCCATATTAGGAGTTTTGCATCTCATTAAAGTGCCGTGTTTTAAGATGGTGGTCAACAGAGATGTCGGTCTCGTCAAGATAAAAAGGCCAGGTCAAAACGACTCTGATCTTTCTTATCCTATGAATAACATCAAGTCGTTATCGTACTGGGATAACAGGAGAAGCCGTGATCGGACCGAGAAAAGTGAGGACTCGGTCTTTCATCTCTATGCCTTGGAATTGAAAGGCGGTGAGAAGGTTGTTATCGGACAGTATTATTTTACTCTCTCCGGCGTTTCCGATATGTCCAAGGTATCCCTGAAAGATCAAACCGTTCATAAAAAGATCCAAGAATTGGCAAATGTCTTGAAAGTTCCTTTAAAGAAAGAGAACTAAGATCCGGCGGATCTTTTTTTGATCCGCCGGATATTTTTTAACTTCCGTTAACTACTTTAAAGAAGTCATTACGAAACAAGCCCAAGATAACTTCATCAGTATATATTCCTTGTTTAAAGAACTGTTCCTTTTTTACTCCCTCCTTTGTGAAACCCAGTTTAAAATGGAGTTTTAAACTTTTCTCGTTTAAAGCAAACGCTGAAGAGCAAACCTTTCTTAAGTTAAGGTAGTTAAAAGCGTAGCGAATGATCAGAGTTGCCGCTTCCGTGCCGTACCCCTTTTGGTGAAACTTTTTACGAAGCGCAATTCCGAATCCGGAAGTTCTGTTAATGTGGTTTATTTTATGTAATCCGGTAACACCGACCAGGTCATTGCTAGAGTTCTCGATGATCGCCAAGTGTATCTCTTCATTGGTACTCTTATTAATTCGATCAAACCAATCCTTTTCCATCTCATAAGAGATAGGGTAATTGACGGTCAAGAATCTGGAGGTCTCTTCATCGTTAATATGAATAACTAAAGTTTCCAGATCTTCCTTTACTACGGGGCCTAAAGAAACTTTTTCTCCCTTGCGAAAGATCGCTCTTTTTGAATTTTGCATCTCTCTTCTCCTTTGGTTTCATTTTTTAAAGAACTGCCAAACAAAAAACCGGCTTTTGTTCAGCCGGTGTGGTTCAATTGGATCTATGGACTATTTAAACAACATCGGCTGAACAAAATAAGGAATATTCTCCGGTCGGGGAGACCATTTCCTTATTGAGATCCCTGATGTTATTTAAATTTCTCATTATTTTTAGTAAAGCATCGAAATAAATGGTTGTCAACCAAAAGAACATTCCGGATGTCTAATTCAGATTGAATTATTTGCAGAGTATTGGTATAAAGAATATGGGTCGTTAAGGCGGTAGATCGAAGTGTTGCCGTCGTTGTTGTTATATAACGATCGTTCTTTTAAAAAGGAGGTTTTTTGTGTCCAAAAATGAGGATGAATGTCGGGCGATCGGTCTTAACATTATTAATCTTTTAAGAAAAGACGAGGAGTGCAGTGACGAAAATCTAGTAGATCCTAATTTAAGTTTACTTGATCTTGGCTTACAACCCCGAGAACTTTTAATAATTACCGAAGAGCTTTTGGAGTTGGATCTGACCTTGGAGAAAGAAAATGCTCTCAGAGTGGATCATCCTAGAACCGTTAAAGATTATTGTGATATTCTTGTAAAAAGATACCATTAACCTTCTTTAGGGCCCGTCTTGACCGAAAGGCGGGTCTTTCTCAGCTTAGCTGAGATAATAAGAAAACATTAACTACTGTGCTGTTTACTATTATATGCACAAGCAGAGCCGGTATTATGTTTCCGCTCTTTTCATAAACCAAAGCGGAGGTTAAACCTAATATGAACGCAAAGATCATTAAGGAAGGATGAATGTGTAGGACCGCGAAGATAAAAGAGCTTAAAAGTGCCGAAAAAATAAACGGTTTATATTGCCTTAGGTATCTGAATATTAAGCCTCTAAAATAGATCTCTTCAGCTATCGGAATAAGGACACCGATGAATATCTGGAAGTGCAGGAAAAGTAGCCAGTTGTTATCCATACCGTCAGGAAGCGTCAATTGCTCTGATCTGCCTATCTCTAACATCTCATCGACCCAGGCAGCTAGCCCTCCTCCGATAAAAATTACAAATAGTCCAAGGACAAGACTGATGAGCATCCATCTGAATTTGTGTTTAATTTTATTAAAGCCAAGCTTAGAAAGCGGGATCTTTTTTTTGTGTGCGTATATAAAGAAGACGGCGATAATAGATAAAATAAACACCGTTTCAAAAATTAAAGTGGCATATTTCAAAGGAACCTCAACAAAATAAAGCGTGATCAAAGTGGCGGCCGGAAGGGCCAGAATAAATAGTGACGTTTTTATCACGTCTTTAAAACTAAAGACCCTTTTCCATAAGAGATGATCCATACTTTTATTCTATCATTTAATCAGTATTATTTTTAAATAGAGCTACAAATATCGTGTTAACAGTATGTTGATGATCTCTTCCGGTACGTTACCATCCAGACTTAGACGGATACGGTCTTCTCGTAAGTAGGAGGTGAATGCCCTATCAGAAGAAGCAATTGATATATTGGAACATTTAGCATAAACTACCAACAATGAAAAAGGGAAACAGTTTTGAACTTATGGCACCGGCGGGTAGTTTTGCCGCTTTAAGAGCGGCTTGTAACGCCGGTTGCGACGCGGTCTATCTTGGTCTGGGAGATTTTACCATGCGCTCGGGGAAGCGTAATTTTAAGCTTTCAGACTTAAAGAAGATAAGGAAGGTGTGTGATTCTTATCCGAGGAAACCTCGGATATATCTGGTTTTGAACACCATTGTTTATGACTCGGAAATCAGAAAGTTAGAGTCTTTGGTCAAGAAAGTCCCCGGAAAAGTGGATGCGGTGATCTGTTGGGATCCGGCGGTAATAATGTTATGTAAGAAATACAAAGTACCTTTCTTTATCTCAACCCAAGCGTCTATCTCCAATAGTGAGTCGGCCGAATTTTACAAAAAACTCGGCGCCAAAAGAGCTGTTTTAGCCAGAGAGCTTGATCTGAAGCAGATCAAGAAGATATCAAAAGTTAAGGGCTTGGAACTTGAGGTTTTTATTCATGGCGCAATGTGTGTTTCGGTTTCGGGAAGATGTTTTACCAGTCAATTCTTGCATAATTGTTCGGCTAATCGAGGTCAATGTTTTCAACCCTGTCGTCGCTCTTATACTGTTATAGATAATAAATACGGACATACTCTGAAACTGGAGAATAATAAAGTTATGTCCGCCAAGGACCTTTGTACGTTACCGTTCATTGAAGATATTAAGAAAGCCGGAGTTAAAGCTTTCAAGATAGAAGGCCGGAACCGTGATCCGATCTATGTTAAGACCGTAACCGAAGTTTACAGAGAAGCATTGGACAATAAACTGAGCAAAGAAAGAGTGGTTGAACTGGTAAAAAAACTCCAAGGAGTTTATAACAAAGGTTTTTCTTCCGGTTTTTATCTCGGCAAACCGACCCCTCAAGATCTTTCCGAGGTTGAAAATTCAATGTCCGATCTTTATAGGAGTTATCTGGGAGAAGTTGTTCATATTTATCCTAAAGCCGGTACGGTGGCGATAAGATTAAGAGATGAACTGAAAACAGGGGAAGAGATCGTTGTTATCCACAAGGATACCGGAGTGGATAAAGTAATAGTGGAAGAGATGGAGATAGAGAACAAAAAGGTCGATCAAGCTCATAAAGGACAGGATATCGGTATTAAGTTACCTTTTAAAGCTTATAAGAACTCGGAGGTTTATAAGATCAAAAGAAGATAAATAGACTCCAAATATTTTTCAATTTTGTTATACTTACCCTTATGAATAAAACGATCCTGTTTACTATCATAATTATAGCTCTAGCTGCCGGATCTTTGTTTGTCTTTATGAGTATGCCGGAGGATGAACCGGCAAATGTCGAAGAAGAAAAAGATGAATACAGTGAAAGCCAAGAAGAAGATACAAGCGACATTACAATTAACCCTGAAGATATACATATGAAGCAAGCAACACTTAAAACATCAAAAGGAGATATTACCCTGGAGTTCTACCCGGAACTGGCTCCTAAAACGGTCAAGAATTTTCAAGAACTTGCCGAAAGTGGTTTTTACGACGGGGTCATCTTTCATAGAGTCATAGAGGGTTTTATGATCCAAGGTGGTGATCCGACCGGTACCGGTACCGGCGGTCCCGGATATACTTTTGAGGACGAACTGGATCCAAGTTCGGAGATCGCTCAAAAGGGTTATCGGCGCGGGACATTAGCGATGGCAAACCGTGGACCGAACACTAACGGCAGTCAGTTCTTCATAATGCATAAAGATTATCCGCTTCCTTATGACTACACTATTTTTGGAAAAGTAATAGACGGAATGGATATAGTTGACGCTATCGCTACGGTTGAAACCGGACAGAATGATAAACCCTCGGAAGAGATCACTATAGATAAAGTGGAGGTATTAGATTAGAGTGACATACGCTCCTTAAGTTCCTCGCTGATGTTTAGGGCCATTTAAAGTTGGAATTAGGTCCCTATAAATTATTTAAATTATGGAGAAAAAGGATAATTGGCACCTCTCAGATATCGACGAGATCTTAGATGACCTCCAGAGCTCAAGAGAAGGACTAAAAAAGAATAAAGTAGAAGAACTTCAAGAAAAATACGGTCTTAACGAGATACCAAAGACATCGGGCCGGTCTTGGTTACAGATACTTTTACAGCAGATAAAGAGCCCTCTCATCTATGTACTGGTTGTGGCGGCCGGAGTTTCTTTCTGGGTGGAACACTACCTGGATTTTTGGGTTATAGTCGCGGTTATCATCCTTAATACGATAATTGGCTTGATCCAGGAATATAAAGCGGAACGCTCTATCGAGGCTTTGCAGGAAATGATCGTTTTAAGGACCAGAGTTGTCAGAGATGGTGAACTAAAGGACATTCCGGCTACCGAGCTGGTTCCGGGTGATATCATTTCTTTAGAAGGTGGAGACCACGTTCCGGCTGACGCTCGTGTAATTGAGGCATCCAACTGCCGTGCCATAGAGTCATCTCTTACCGGAGAATCCACGGCTTCCGAGAAGACCTCCGAAACCTTATCCGGAGACGTTGCTTTGGCTGATAGAAAGAATATGGTCTGGAACGGAACTCACCTCTCGGGAGGCGGGTTGAAAGCTGTAGTGGTGGCGACCGGAAAAGAGACCATCTTAGGCAAGATCGCGGC
>JBKHAI010000057.1:0-2946 GCA_046542915.1 Minisyncoccota bacterium
TCCGCCATACTAAAACAGTTCGTCTGGGAAGCGATAACCTTGACGGTCCTGGGTGGTGTTATTGGTATTGTTTTCGGAATATTTATTTCTTTACTGGCTAGCTTCCTGTTAACCAAAATTCTAGCCGTGACTTGGTCTTTCAGTTTTCCTTTTCAAGCGGCTCTTTTGGGAATAGGTATTTCCGCGGCTGTCGGTTTGATATTTGGCCTTTATCCGGCATGGAAAGCCGCCAAGAAAGACCCCATAGAGGCCTTGCAGTATGAAAAATAGATCATGAATCTAAAACACACATTAATTTCAGCACTTGACTCCATACTGGCTCATAAATTGAGGTCTTTTTTGACCATTTTGGGGGTCTTGATCGGGGTGGCCTCCATTATTTCGGTGGTTTCTATGGGCGAAGGAGCGACCGACCTTATCCTTTCGGAGGTAGAACAGATGGGAGCCAAGACGGTACTGGTCATCCCTTCAACGGGTTCCATGGATATAACGGACGTAATGTATGCCGAGCTTTTAACCGAGAATGACCTTGATGCCATAAAGAGATCCGCCAATGTTCCTAACCTTGAAGATGTTATGCCGTTGGTTTGGGTGTCCGGAAAGTTAAAACACCGTGATAAGACATACAGAAGTGCTATGACGATCGGTGCTTCAGCGGAGTTCTTTTCCCGGACCTTTGAGATACACCCCGATCAGGGGAGGAATTTTACCGATTTTGAGATAAACTCGCGTTCCCGCTCGGCGGTTATCGGTCATCGGGTGGCGGAGGAGCTTTTTGAAAGAGTGGATGTTGTCGGAGAAAGTATCTTAATAGATAATTCTCGGTTTCGTATAGTTGGAGTTTATCCCAAGGTCGGACAAAAAGGAATGTTTGATATAGATGATCTGGTCATTATTCCTTATACCTCGGCACAGTCTTATCTACTGGGACACAATGATTTTGATCGCTTTATCGTCCGAGCCGATAGTGTTGAGAATATTAATAAGGTCAAGTTTGATATTACTAACACCTTAAGGGAAACTCGCCAGATAAATGAAGAAAATGAAGAGGATTTTATAGTAATGACCCAACAGGGCTTAAGGGATCAGATAGATACCATCTTAAATATTCTGACCAACTTTTTGGCTTTTGTTGTCTCTATCGCGCTTTTGGTCGGTGGTATCGGTATTATGAACATAATGCTGGTCTCGGTAACGGAACGAACCCGAGAGATAGGATTAAGGAAAGCGCTGGGAGCGACACCGTCCGCCATACTAAAACAGTTCGCCTGGGAAGCGATCATCTTGACCATGGTCGGAGGTTTTTTGGGTATCATCTTTGGCGCTTTAATATCTTTTTTAACGTCTTTCGTCCTGACGCATTATTTTGATATGAACTGGACCTTTTCGTTCCCTCTAAGCGCCGCTTTTTTGGGATTGGTTGTTTCGGCAACAGTCGGGATCATCTTTGGTTTTTATCCGGCCAAGAAAGCCGCTGATCTGTCGCCGGTTGAGGCACTGCAGTATGAATAAATAAATGCTAATATGTGGATATATGGAGAGAGTTTTAACGCAGACATTTGGAGTGGTCGGAGCGATCATAGAGAGAGAAGGGAAGTTCCTACTTGTTAAAGAAGCAGATCCCGGACCTGATCAAGGCAAATGGAATCATCCTGCCGGCGGGATAGATGTCGGTGAATCACCTCTGGAGGCGGTCAAAAGGGAAGTATCGGAAGAGACCGGTTACTCCTTTTCGCCTGAGGGCCTGCTGGGCGTTTATTCTCTAATAAGAAATGATATTGAAAACGACAAGGGGGAATATCCGCATGCCATTAAATTGATATTTACCGGTAGTATCTCTTCAGATCCGGAAAGGGATCTGGCAGATGATGTTTCAAAGACGAAGTGGTTTTCGGAAAAGGAGATAAATGAAATGGGGGCTGAAGAACTTCGTGATATAGATATAAAGTTCATGGTAAAAGAGTATCTCTCCGGTAGGGGTTTTCCACTTGATATGGTAGTACACACTGATTCAAAAAAAATGTTGCGGGATCCTTTTGTCTAAAATATTAAAATGAAAGCTATAATACTCGCAGCAGGGAAGGGAATAAAGATGAGATCCAAAGGAGAGGTTCCCGGTTGTATGGTCAAGATGGGCGGTAAGACCCTTTTGGAACATAATCTTTCTCAGTTACCGGATGAGATAACGGAAGTGATAATAGTTGTTGGCAATCAAAAGAACGAAATAAAAAACTATATTGGAAAGACCGCCTACGGAAGACCGGTCAAGTTCATAGAACAGAAAGAGCGTCTCGGTACCGCTCATGCTTTGTCTGTTTGTAAAGATTCCTTGGCGAAAGAGAGATTTCTTCTTTTTATGGGTGATGATCTCTACTTAAGGATTGATATGGAAAAGTGTCTGCAGTATGAACTTAGTGTTTTAATAAAAAGACTGGAGGCCTCGGAGGGGTTCGGAATGGTGGAAGAGGCCTCCGGTTTTATGAAAGGTGCTTGGGAAAGACCGAGAAGGGAGGCCGGCACTTATGTTGACTGCGGTCTTTATGTTTTAGATCAAAGGGTCTTTGATTTTCCAATGGAACAGTCAGTAGACGGCGATTTCCGCCTCTTACAACAAATAGCCCGAATGGCACAGGTTCATCGGGTCAGGGTTGAAAGGGCTAATCTCTGGATACCGGCCGGTATGTTGCAGGATATAAAAAAGGCCGACAAGCACATCAAGAAACTTTTTAGCTAAAAAGAAAACCCCGTTTTTTAAAATTTTAAAAAACGGGGTGGTGAAAGTTGAGGCTACCATCCGGCCCGGCCTCTTTCCCGGGCTCTTCTTTCCATCTCTCTCTGGCGGTCCCGGTGGTATTGGGACCTGCCGCGATGGTAGGAAGACTCAACTCCCGGGTTGCGGGAGTAGGTGTGGCTACCACGGTAATGACCGCCATCGCGATGGTGATC
>JBKHAI010000058.1:0-2764 GCA_046542915.1 Minisyncoccota bacterium
GAAGCCATGGCTTGCGGACTGCCCGTTATCTCAACCGACTGCCGAAGTGGTCCGAGAGAGATTCTTGCGCCGGATACAGATTTTCGGGAAGAGGCAAAAGAGGTAGAGTATGGAAAGTACGGAGTCTTAACACCGGTTCCGGACGGTAAGTGGCGAGAAGCTGATGAGCCGTTAACGTATGAAGAGGAGCAGTTAGCTGGTGCAATGTATAAAATGATAAGTGATCAAGGTGAAATAAGAAAAAGTTATTCCGATAGATCTCTAAAACGTGCCAAAGATTTCGATGTTAAAAACTGGATAGAGAAGTGGCTGCAAGTATTAGGGTGTGAAAGTTAAATAAAAAAGTATTTGAAGATCTGGGGATGTCAGACATCCCCAAAACTCTAGAATACCTAGATCTGGGGATGTCAGACATCCCCAAAGCTTTTATGAAGAATTACTTCGCTTGAGGAGTTTGAATAAGTTTTGATTTTGACTGGTGGCCCTGTTGATAGTATATTGAAAATATTGCCGGAATGTAACAAAAAGGTGATAAAACATAAAAAACTATGAAAAAATTACAAATACAAACGAACCTTCCTCTGTCAGTGATAAAAGAAGGAAACAGATTTATTGCATATACTCCCGCTCTTGATTTGTCTACATCAGGAAAAACTTACGAAGAGGCAAAAAAGCGTTTTAATGAAGCGGTCTCTATTTTTTTTGAAGAAATAATCGATGAAGGGAATGCTGAAGAAGTTTTAAGTGATCTAGGTTGGACAAAGGTACAAAAGAAATGGAGTTCTCCGTTAGTGGTCTCTCAAGAATCTCAGGAAATTAAAGTTTAATTTTTATGTCTAAAATAACTCCTGTCCACTGGAGAAAATTTGAGAAATTCCTTAAATATGTGGGATGTGAGTATAAAAGAACTAAAGGCGATCATCTAATTTACAAGAGAAGTGATTTAAAGAGACCAGTGGTTATTCCTAAAGATACGGAAATTCCGGTTTTTGTTATAAGAAACAACTTAAGATTGTTAAGAATTGATCATGGTGAATATCTGGAAATAATGAGGAGGCTGTAAATTGAACCTAGGATACGGATAGCGAGGTCTCTTCAGTGGCTAGGGGTCTTCTGGGTTTAGATCAATTTTAAATATGAAGTCGCTGGATCAATTCAAAAGAGACATAGATTCCGTGATGGATCTGATAGAGAAAGGGGAGGAGATCAAAGCGCGGTTTCGCTTTAACTATGACGTGCATCCCGTGTATTAAGAACACGTCGGAGACTCTGATTCTGTCCTGTCTAAGTTCACCGACTTTTTTGTAGAACTTGATGAGTATTTAAATAACGATCGGCGGTATTTACTCGGTCAAAATATCTCCAAAGAAGAACTTATCGATATGTATTACAACGAATACTTAAAAGTACTCCGCCAAGCCGAAAACGAAAATTAATGATCTGGGGATGTCAGACATCCCCAGAATTTTATAAAATTTTAAAATATCGTTTTTTTATCCTTTCGTTTTGTGGCGGTGGGTTGGATCATTAGAAGATAAAGTTTTGTTGACTTGATAGTACCGTTGTATTATCCTGTACATAAGTGTACAGGATAAGTAACTACCTATGATAAAAGAAAAGAGTGAAAAACTTAAAAAACTGATGGAGGATAAAAGAGATCTCTACCATACTCAAGATCTGGCGGTTTTGTGGGGTATAGATAATCCAAACACTCTTTATACCACCATCCGTCGGTATGTTGCTAGAGGTTATTTGAACAGAATATATAAAGGATACTACTCTACTGTACCTCTGAGCAATGTTAATCCATTTGAGTTAGGAGTTGTTGCACTGCATGAGTATGGATATGTAAGTACTGAGAGTGTTCTTGTCGAGCATGGAGTGATCACACAGGAGATAAAGTACGTTACCTTGGTTTCTAGTTTTTCAAAAAGAATAGAGATAGACGGTATAAAATATTTAGTGAGGAAAATGAAAGATGACTATCGTCTTAATAGAGAAGGGGTGGAGTTAGATAGCGGAGTTAGAAAGGCTACGGTTGAAAGGGCTGTTGCTGATATGCTCTATTTCAATCCGAATTACCATTTTGACGGTAAGGATTTTATTAACTGGAAAAGAGTAAAAGAAATTCAAAAAATAGTTGGGTATTAGATATGCGAAAGGAGAATATAAAACATGAAATAATGATGAACCGGCTTCTGTCTGAGATCTTGGACGATAAATATCTTTCGGTTAATGCTTTTTTCAAGGGCGGAACTTGTGCGAAGATGCTCGGGTTTCTGGATCGTTTTTCTTTCGATCTTGATTTTGATCTAAGTGAAAAAGCGGACAAGGATATTTTTCGTCAAAAACTTTATAAAATATTTAAAGAACTTGGTTTGGAAGTTAAAGATGAGAGTAAGAACTCTTTACAGTTTTTTTTGAAATATCAAGTAGAAAAAGGGTTTAGAAATACATTAAAGCTTGAAATGTTGGATAACTTTTATGTTGCCAATGAGTATAGACCATTCTATTTACCCGACATTGAAAGAACGGCGATCTGTCAGACTGTTGAAACAATGTTCTCTCATAAACTGATCGCACCTTTGGATAGAAAGGAAAAGGGTGGCACTGTGGCCGGAAGGGATATTTATGACATTCATTATTTTTTCTCACAAGGATATGACTATTTACCGGAGATCATAAAAGAGAGAAGAGGAGTTTCTTTGTTAGATCATTTTCTAGATCTAAAATTATTTGTAAAAGAGGAAGTCACTAAACAGTT
>JBKHAI010000059.1:0-2722 GCA_046542915.1 Minisyncoccota bacterium
ATTCCCCGTGGGGTCACTCGCAGAAAAAAGAGCGTACGATAAGTACGCCTTTTTTCTTGAGTGAGTTGAGAAAAAAGCAATTTATTGTTTTTCTCCTAATAAGACCTGTTGGTTCATTTGAACGTCCGGCAATTTATTTTATAACAAACATTTTTAATGGATTAAAACTTCTATTTTTGGTACATTTAATCCGTCATAGAATTAATAAAATGAAAATACTTGCTATAGAAACTTCCTGCGACGAGACCGCCGTATCAATATTGAAAGCGGAAGGAGATATATCAGATCCGCGTTTTTCCTCTTTGGCTGATGTAACACTGTCGCAAACAGAGATACATAGCCAGTATGGAGGGGTTTTTCCCTCTTTAGCAAAAAGAGAGCACGCTAAAAACATCGTTCCTTTATTGGAAAAAACATTAAAAGAAGTAGAAGTAACTTCTCAAGACAAAACAGGTTCCCAATTAAATATATCAAAGAATGAACTAACCGAATTATTCACTCACGAAGACGGTCTTGCCGAGAATATATACAACTTTTTAAAAAAGACCCCGATACCTGAAATAGACGCGATCGCCGTAACATACGGCCCCGGACTGGAACCAGCTTTATGGGTCGGCATAAACACAGCAAAAGCCCTTTCTAAAGCTTGGAATAAGCCTGTATTGGCCGTAAACCACCTTGAAGGTCACATTGCCTCAACTCTTTTCAATAAAGCCCAAAATAAGGAAAATTCGCCTTTGCCGGAACTACCGGCCCTGGCTTTGATCATATCCGGTGGTCATACCGAGCTGATAAATATAAAAAAATGGGGCGAGTACCAATTTTTGGGAGGAACAGTTGATGATGCAGTTGGAGAAGCTTTTGACAAAGTGGCACGAATGCTGGATCTTCCGTATCCCGGCGGCCCTCCCCTTTCAAAACTTGCCGCAAAAAGCAGAAAAGATAACAAAGAAAACCCGTTTGTATTTCCCCGCCCGATGAAACACTCAGATGACCTGAATTTTTCTTTTTCCGGTCTAAAAACGGCGGTTCTTTACAAAATAAAAGAGAAAGGAAACATTACAGAAGAAGAAAAAGCCTTTATTGCTCGTGCCTTTGAAGATGCAGTTGCTGATGTTTTGGGATCAAAGATGAAGAAAGCCATAGAAGCAAGCAATAGTCGTTCAGTACTGGTCTGTGGTGGTGTTTCCGCAAATAAATACCTTCGTGAGAGTTTTAAAGAGGTTGAGCAGGAAACCGGTAAAAAACTTTTCATTCCGGACGCTTACCTTTCCACAGATAACGCTTGTATGATCGCTGTAGCAGGGTTCGTGGTCCAACAGACCAGAAAAGAGGACGTTCTGGACGTTAAAGAAGCGAAACATTTAAAAGCAAAAGGCGTTATTAAACTAGGGGATCATAATTAACTCCTTGTGTCCCTGAATTTTAAAGTTATCTTGATATCAGCATTCAGCTAAGCTTAGCTCTCTCCTAGATCAAGTTCTTGATTTATGGGTCTTTTTTTATCCTTAAGTTTCATTATCAACACAAGCACGGATATTGCCAATACTGCCCCTAGCGGTGTCGCTAATCCCTTTACCGATAGGGCTAAAACTCCCAGAAACGCAACCAAAACGAGGGAAGAGAAAAGTACGATTCGCTTAAAAGATGTTCTTCTTTCATCTTCGGTAGAAGGCGCCTCAGAAGAAACCGGGATAAGCAAAATGGTAAGTAAATATATAAGCAGGATCATCAGGATCAAGATAATCAGATTTTCCGTAGCTTCGTGTAAAGTGGAAGGGAAATCAGTTAACGCCGAGGAAGCTCCCGCCATAAGGCCTTTTTCCTCATCTTTTTCTTCATCTTCATCTTCATCGTCTTCCAGACCGATCTCCATTTCCTTTAAGTCATAAGGTTCTGATCCTTCTTCTTCCGTATCTTCGTCCTCTTCAATAAATGAATCAACATCGTCACCGAATTCATCACGTAGCCGGTCTACCTCCTCTTGGGTGAACGGAGGTGTAAGACCCTCACGCTCAAGATTGCTCATAAACGCTCTATAACTTTCTATTTCCGCCAGATCCCCCTCTCCGAGAGTTATCTCGTCTTCACAAACTATTTCGTTTATTAACTTCTTTGTCGTTATGTACACGTAACCTGTTCCCTCGGTATGACCCCACGGGTGAAGCACCTGGTCAGCGTACCTTTCTTGAAACTCCACAACCGATTCATATGTTGCTTGATCAAAAACACCACTCACAGGCGTATCAATATTTTCATATTCGTTCAGAAAGACCTGTAATTTGTAAACTTCGATCGGATCGTTATCAAAGTCTCTACGGAGATAATCCTCAAGATAACTGCACTCTATATCTTTAGCTGGAGATCTTTCCGCCTCGGGAGGAGTAGTCAAAGACAGCTCTACTCCGATAGCTTCTTGACCTTTAGCTTCTGATACGGGCCTGAAATAATACTCTGTATCCGGCTCCAGGTCAGTCACCGCCATATAATGGTCATCCAGATCTCTATCCATTTCAATTGTCTGATCTTGATACCCAAAAGTATCACTTCTCATATTAAGATCCTCTTCATCTATGGACTCCGTCCCGTAAACAACCTGACTGGTGGCGGGCATATTGGTGTTCCAGTTTATTATCACCGTTGCTCCGGCATTTGCCACATCTTCGATTTGCTCGTTTGTTATCTCCAGATCAGTAACCGGAGAAGCAATAACTAAAGCTCC
>JBKHAI010000060.1:0-2665 GCA_046542915.1 Minisyncoccota bacterium
ACATAACTACTCCTTGTCTTTCATCTCCTGCAAAAGATGCTTTCCGTGATACATCAACTGAACGGCAAAACCTCTTTCGGCAAAAAGTCTGGCACGAAGGTTGGGAAATTTAAAGATGATCCCCGAATCAGCTAGGGCTCGCAATTCTTCCAGAAACCCCTCCAAAACACTCAAACGGTTTAAAAGCTCCTCTGCCGAGACTTCATCGGGTTCTATGATCATTTTCTTTTCGTCTTCATCTGACTGAGCTTCCCAAACTCCATAAAACTCGGGGAAGAGCTGTTTCCAAACCGAATGACTGTTCTCGTTAGATATCCTCTCCAGAAAATTCAACAACACCTCTTCTTTGTCGGTCTTTCCTTGTCCGTGACCAAGCATTTTAATCACCTCCTTTTTTAAGTACTTCTAATTTAAGAATATATTTTATTTCTATCGGAATCAAGCAATAAAAAAGACCCCTTTATTTAGGGGTCTTTTTTATTGTCGGTTTTTCAGAGACTACATCATTCCGGGCATTCCACCCATTCCCATTCCTCCGCCCATTCCGGCGTCGGAGTTTCCTCCATCTTTTTCAGGTTCATCAGCAATAGATGCTTCGGTGGTAAGTAAGATGGCGGCGGCAGAAGCGGCGTTTTGAATTCCGGTTCTGGTCACTTTGACCGGATCAATGATGCCGGCGGCCAGCATATCATCAACCATCTCATCGGTCAGAGCGTTATATCCGGCCGAGGCTTTACTGTTCTTAACTTGGTTTACGATAACGGCACCGTCCTCTTTGCCGGTGTTTTCAACCATATTCCTGAGTGGAGCTTCCAGAGCGCGAAGCACAATGGAAACGCCGGTTTCAAATTCACGACTTTCCGCCATCTCAGCTTCAAGGGTCTTTCTAACTTTTTCTACGACCTTAATAAAGGCGGTTCCTCCACCGGCAACAACACCCTCTTCAATGGCGGCTTTGGTCGCGTTAACAGCATCTTCTACTTTCAGTTTAAGATATTTCATCTCGGTTTCGGTAGCGGCGCCAACTCTTATAACCGCGACACCTCCGGAGAGTTTGGCAATACGTTCTTCCAGTTTTTCAATGTCAAACTTGGATTCGCTCTGTTCTTTTTGTTTCTTGAGCTGATTGATGCGATTGTCTATTTCTTGTTTCTTACCACCTCCTCCAACAATAGTAGTATTATCTTTGGTAGAGATAACTTTATTAGCTTTTCCCAGCATCGCTATGTCGGCATTTTCAAACGTTAAACCGACATCTTCACTGATAACGGTAGCGCCGACGGTAGCGGCAATATCTTGGAGTTGTTCTTTCTTTCTGTCACCGAAGCCGGGAGCTTTTACCGCTAAAGTGTTAAAGCTACCGCGAAGTTTATTAACCACAAAAGTAGCCAGTGCTTCACCTTCAATGTCATCGGCGATTATTACCAGATCTTTGGTTCCGCTTTGAGTCAGTCTTTCAAGGAAAGGTAGTACTTCTTTAACGTTTGATATCTTTTTGTCAGTTACCAGTATTGCCGGATTCTTGAATTCGGCTTCCATTCTTTCAGAATCGGTTACCATATAGGGAGAAACGTAACCGTTATCAAACTGCATACCTTCAACAACGTCGGACTCTACCCCGAAGGATTGTGATTCTTCCACAGTAACAACGCCGTCTTTGCCGACCTTCTCTATGGTCTCGGCAATAATACCACCGATCTCCTCGGACTCCGCGGCGATCGTTGATACGTGCTTGATATCAGCTTGATCTTTTACCGGTTTGGAGAGAGCTTTAAGAGCTCTAACGGTCTCTTCACTGGCTCGTTCTATACCAACTTTGACGCCCATCATATTAACCCCCATACTGGTCAGCTTCATTCCTTCATCAACAATGGATTGGGTCAGAACAACCGAAGTGGTAGTTCCGTCACCGGCGATTTCATTGGTCTTGTTAGCAACCTCTTTGGTGATCTCCGCACCCATATTTTCAAACTTATCCTTAAGGGATATCTCTTTAGCTATAGTTACCCCGTCATTGGTTATAGTGGGAGAGCCATAACTTTTCTCCAAAACGACATTCCTGCCTTTCGGTCCCAAAGTTACACGTACCGCATCGGCTACAATATCTACGCCTTTTTTGAGTGACTTTCTGGCATCTTCACTGAACTTTATTTTTTTAGCCATAGTTTTTTTTGTTAACTTACAATCTTTTAAATTCCTTAGGATTTATTTAATAACAGCCAATATATTGTCTTCCTTTAAAATATAATATTCTTCTCCTTCGATGGTAACTTCGTCATATCCAAATTTGGAAAAAACGACCTTGTCTCCTTCTTTTATGCTCATAGGAACACGTTCACCGTCTTGGAAACGGCCTTTACCGACCGCGATCACCTCTCCTTGCTCCGGTCGATCCTTTTCCACGGTTTCGGGAATAATGATACCCGAGGCGGTCTTGGATTCAAGTTCGCTTTCTTCAAAGGGTTTTACCAAGACCCTGTCCCCGACAGGAACCACTCTTTTTTCTGCTTCTTTTTTGTTCTTACTCATAGTTTTTATATTAACTTATAATCAAACTGATAATCCTTAAAGGCAGTTAAGTACCCATAATTCTTACACCTAAAAACTATTAAAGCGATCAACAGCAGGATTATTATAACCGCCCAGGTTGGTACAGTCAATAATA
>JBKHAI010000019.1:0-13162 GCA_046542915.1 Minisyncoccota bacterium
ATCATTGGAATTTGAGCGGTTTTTGTAGTATAATAGAAGGGTACTTGAAGGTACTTATTTTTATTTTATGGCTGCGGAAAAGGACTCAAAAAAGAAAAAAAAGAGCAATTTAAAAGATGCTTATACCGCTGAACAAATAACTGTTCTTGAAGGTCTGGAGCCGGTACGCCGCCGGCCCGGGATGTATATCGGCACCACCGGACCGGATGGACTGCATCATCTTATCTGGGAAGTTTTTGATAACTCTCGAGACGAGGCCATGGGCGGTTTCGCTGATGATGTAGAAGTTGCTCTGCTTCCCAATAACAGGATCCGTGTCGTTGATAACGGAAGAGGTATTCCTATTGATAAACACAAACAGACCAAACTTTCGGCTCTGGAGACCATAATGACAACACTCCATGCCGGAGGAAAATTCAGTAACGAGGGCTATAAGGTCTCCGGTGGGTTACACGGAGTAGGGGTTTCGGTCGTTAATGCTCTTTCGGTCTATGCCAAGGCGGTAGTTCACAAAGACGGCCAGATCTATATGCAAGAATATGAAAAAGGGGAAAGTAAGTCTGCCTTAAAGAAGGTCGGTAAGACTTCTCACACCGGCACTATAATTGAGTTTGAACCCGATCCGGAGATATTCCCGGAAGTTTCTTTTGAGTGGAGAAAGATAGTAAAACATCTTCGTCAACAGGCCTATTTGGTCAAAAAGTTGAGAATAACGGTCATGGACCTCCGAGAGGTCAGCGAAGTTCCCGTTTCTGATGCCGGCAGTTTCTTTTTAAGGGAGACCGTCAAGGATGTTCCATCTATGACCTTTTATTTTGAAGGAGGGATCTATTCTATGATCCGCTTCTACAACAAATCCTTTAAGCCCGTTCATAAGAATATTTTTTATACCGAGAAATATATAAACGAAGATGAGTCGGTGGAAATATCTTTGCAGTACGTTGACGATATATCTTTCAGACTTCTTCCTTTTGCTAATAATATCTATACCGCTGAAGGCGGAACTCACACCACCGGTTTTAAGACGGCTCTAACCAGAACTTTGAATAATTATGCTAAAAAGAATAATCTAATAAAGGAAGGCAATGACAGCTTTACCGGCGATGATGTGATGGAAGGATTAACGGCGGTCATATCGGTGAAGTTAAAAGAAGTTCAGTTTGAAGGGCAAACAAAAGCCAAATTAGGAACCGTGGAAGCTAGGAGTGAAGTGGACTCGGTCTTTTCGGAGGGCTTTGAGGCGTTCTTGGAAGAAAATCCCGATGATGCCAAAGCGATAATCCAGAAAGTTACTCTGGCTCTGAAGGCCAGAAAGGCGGCTAAGGCGGCCAAAGAGAGCGTACTTCGCAAAGGTGCTCTGGAAGGTATGACCCTTCCCGGTAAACTGGCCGACTGTCAGAGCGGAACTACGCCGGAAGAAGCCGAACTTTTCATTGTAGAGGGAGATTCCGCCGGAGGTACCGCCAAGACCGGAAGAGACAGAAGGAATCAAGCTGTTTTGCCTTTAAGGGGAAAGATCTTGAACATTGAACGGGCCAGAATAGATAAGGCCTTGGCCTCTGAGCAGATCAAGAACTTGGTCATAGCTCTGGGAACCGCTATCGGGGACACTTTTGATCTGAGTAAGTTAAGGTATGACAAAGTAATAATCGCCACTGACGCTGATATTGACGGGGCTCACATCAGGACTCTTTTATTGACTCTTTTTTATAGGTACTTTCATCCTTTAGTGGAAGAGGGTCATATATATATTGCTCTACCGCCGCTTTATAAGATAAAGAGAGGCAAGGAGATAACTTACGTCTATACCGAAAGAGAAAAAGAGGATTTTCTGGCCGCGCATGGAGTAAGTGATACTCAAGGAAAAGAAGAGGAGAGTGTTAACGAAGAAGAAACCGAAGAAGGATCGGAAGAAGAAGGTGAAGAAGAGGAGGCCAAGACAAAGAAAGGATCAGGTCCCAAAATATCATTCCAAAGATATAAAGGTCTGGGTGAGATGAACGCCGAGGAGCTTTGGGAGACGACCATGGATCCGGAAAAAAGAACGGTTAAACAGATAACAATAGAAGACGCCGTAGAAGCCGATAAGATATTTGATATTTTGATGGGAACAGATGTTCCGGCCCGAAAATCCTTCATTCAATCAAACGCCGATAAAGCCAACGTGGACGTTTAAAATGTCATTTGAACTTTTACTGTTTAAAACGGCATCTATTAGTGAATAAAAAGACCGGAAACTATATAGTTTCCGGTCTTTAGTTGTTAACGAAAATTTCTTTACTGTTCTTGTTCCAATAACTCCAAGAGTTCTTTGGGGGTCTTTTCTCCGATCTTACCTTCACGGCCTTCCAAGGTTACGGTATTGTTCTTCATTTCGTTGTTACCGACCACTAAGAGGAAAGGCACTTTCTCTTTCTTGGCGTTTCTTATCTTTTTGGAAAGATTTTCGTCCGAGTTATCAAGCTCAACGCGGTATCCTTTTTCTGACATCAGGTTATGGATCTCCTGGGCGTATTCTTTATGGTCGCCACCGATCGAGATGACCTTCATCTGTACAGGAGCCAACCAGAACGGAAAGAAACCGGCGAAGTGCTCTATCAAGACGGAGAAGAATCTTTCCAATGATCCGGCTACGGCACGGTGGATCATTACCGGCGTTTTCTTTTTACCATCCTTGTCGGTGTATTCCAGCTCAAACCGCTTTGGCATACTAAAGTCCAGTTGGACGGTAGCCAGTTGCCACTCTCTTCCTATGGCATCTTTGAACATAAAATCAAGCTTCGGTCCGTAGAAGGCGGCTTCGCCAATTTCTATGCTATAAGGAAGATCTTCCTCTTTAGCCACTTCTTCCAGTATTTTTTTAGCTTTATCCCATTCTTCTTTACTGCCGATGTATTTTTCTGGCTCTTTAGGGTCGTCGGTTGAGAGAAAGACCCTGAAGTTATCTTTCTCGTAAAGCCCTAAAGCAGTGTAGAATTCTTGGACTATATAGACTATTTTTGTTATCTCGTCCTTTACTTGCTCCGGAGTGCAGAAGACATGGGCATCATCTTGTGTGATGCTCAGTACTCTTGAGAGCCCCAGTAATTCTCCTTTCTGCTCATCGCGATAGACCATTGTAACTTCGCTGTAACGGGCGGGCAGGTCGCGGTAGCTTTTAGCGGAGCTGGCAAATATCTGCGTATGGTGAGGACAGTTCATCGGCTTTAGAACAAAATCACCACTTTTACTTTTTACCTTTAAAAGTTCTTCGCCGAATTTTTGGGCGTGACCACTTTTTTCGTAAAGAGTGGGTTTGGTGATATGAGGAATGGTAACGTGTTCAAAACCGTATTTTTTCTGAATATCCTGAAGTTTTTTAAGTAAAGCATCTCTCATTGCTGTTCCTCGGGGGGTCCAGAGTGGTAATCCCGGGCCGATAGCGTCAGAGAAGGTAAAGAGATCCATTTCTTTACCTATCTTGCGGTGATCTCTTTCTTTAGCTTTTTCCAAAAAATCCAGATACTCATCAAGTTCCTTTTTATCGGAAAAAGCCAACCCGTAGATGCGGGTCAACATCTTGTTATTCTCATCACCGCGCCAGTAAGCTCCGGCGATGTGGCTTAATACAAAGGAATCCGGAGAGATGTCCTTTATGTCGCTGACATGGCCACCTTTGCAAAGGTCGGTGAATTTTTCCGAGGCATAAAAGGTCAAGGACTCTCCCGCTTCTGTTAATTCATCTATTAGTTCAAGTTTATAAGGGTTATCTTTAAAATATTCTCGGGCCTCTTTTTCGTTCATCTTCTTTTCCTGGGGTGTACCAAAAGTAGGCAGGATCTCTTTCATCTTCTTTTCTATTTTCCGGAGATCTTCTTCACGGATCTTTTCTTCGCCGAAGTCAAAGTCGTAATAAAAGCCGTTGTCGGTCGCCGGCCCCATGGCGGTCTTGGCTTCAGGGAAGAGTTCCAAAACGGCGGCCGCTAGAACATGCGAAAGAGTATGGCGTTGATCGGTGATCTTTTCATTTTTAGACATAATCCTGATTATATATATTTATATTATTTTTAGCAAAATTTTTAGGTTAAGGATCGGCTTCGGTTGTTTTCTTTTTATCAAGATCCTTTACCGATTCAATTATTAATGAGGTAGAGCCGTTTCTTTTTGATACCTTGCCTTTGATGGCCAGACATTTCTCCGAGACCAAAACATCTTTGTACTTGGCGAAAGTGTCGGGGAAACAGACCAGCTCCAGCTCGTCGGTCCTATCGGTCAGCGTGGCGAACATCATAAGGTCACCTTTTTTTGTGTAAAGTTTTTTGTTCTCAGTGAAGAGGCCGGCTATTACTGTGGGGGCACCTTCCGGTAAGTTCTCTTTAACTTTAGAGACGGGGTTGTTATGCCTCCTTAGTCTTTCTTCATGTTCATCCAGAGGATGGCCGGAGAGATAAAGTCCGAGTAGTTCTTTTTCCCAAGTCAACATCTCTCTTTTTCCGGCGGGGGCTGCTTCATCCAGCTCAAGTCCGACCCCGCTTTTGCTGTCCATCATATCAAACAATGATCCTTGATTTCCGTTGGTCTTGGAGATCTCTTTTTTATAAAGAAGGATCTTGTCCAAATTGGCGAGCATTTGGCCACGTTCACCGAAATTATCCAGAGCACCACTTTTAATGAGGGCTTCCATTGATTTCTTATTGAGATTTTTATCATTAACTCGGGTTATCAGATCGGAAAGGGAAGAGAACTCTCCGTTTTCTTTCCTTTCCCGAATAATGCTTTCGGAGATACCTTTACCAAAATTCTTGATGGTGTTCAATCCAAAACGGATCTCTTCTTTGCCGGTTTCGGGATCTTGGACTACTGTAAAGTCGGAAAGACTTTCGTTCACATCCGGTGGCAGAACATTGATGCCCATTCTTTTACACTCGGCCACTATTTCCGCTATTTTCTCGACGTCGCCGGAGTCGGCCGTCAGGACGGCGGACATATAGACCGCCGGAAAATTAGCTTTCATATATGAGGTTTGGTAGGCCACTCGGCCGTAGCTTGCGGAGTGTGCTTTATTGAAGGCGTATAAAGCAAAGGGCTTTATTCTTTCCCAGAGGTCGTTGGCCGTTTTTTTAGGGATCTTGTTTTCTACACACCCTTCCTTAAAGCGTTTTTCTTGTTCTTTCATTAACTCGGGTATTTTTTTACCCATGGCTTTGCGGAATTTGTCAGCTTCCAGCCAGGAGTATCCGGCCAACTTGATGGCGGTCATCATCACATCTTCTTGATAGATCAAAAGACCGTAACTTTTTTTAAGTATCTCCGCCAGTGACTCGTGAGGGTATTCCACCAGCTTAGGGTTGTGCTTTCTTTTGATGTACTCCGGAATGAACTCCATCGGTCCCGGTCGATACAGTGCCACCATGGCATTTATGTCGTGGATGCTGTTTGGTTTTAACTCCATCAAAAATCTTGTCATTCCCGAGCCGTTTAACTGGAAAAGACCGGTTGTTTCCCCTTTGGCCAGCATTTGAAAGGTTTTTTCGTCATCAAGGGGAATATTTTCTATATCTATATCCTTTCCGTATAATTTTTTAACCGCTTTTATGGCGTCGGATAAAATGGCAAGATTCTTTAGTCCCAGAAAATCAAACTTTATCAATCCGGCGTCTTCCACCGAGTGCATATCATATTGGGTGATAACTTTCTGTTCGCCTTTGTTGTCGTATTGCAGGGGGACATGGTTGGTCAGAGGATCGGGGGACATAACTACTCCGGCGGCGTGTACCGAGATGTGTCTGGCGGAGCCCTCAATTTTCTGTGCCATATCCAGTATTTCTTGAGCGTCGTTTTCTTCGGTATATATTTTTTTCAACTCCGGAACCTCTTCCAGGGCTTGGTTGATGGTAACCGGCATTCCTTGTTTGCCCATAGGAATGAGTTTGGCGATCCGGTCGCCGGTGCTATAGGGGTATCCTAAAGCTCTGGCGACGTCTCTTACCGAACCCCTGGCCATCATTGTTCCGAAAGTACCGATCTGTGCCACTTTGTCTTCGCCGTATTTGTCTCTGGCATACCTGATCGCCTCATCTCGCCGGTCGTCGGCGAAGTCCATATCAATATCGGGAGCCGAGGGGCGGTCGGGATTCAGGAATCTTTCAAAACGCAGTCCGTACTCCAGCGGGTTCAGGTTGGTGATCCCGGCAAGATAGGTTACCAACGAACCCGCCACTGATCCTCTGATAGTGGTCAGTATTCCTTGTTTTTGGGCGTATTCCAGAATGTCTCCGACAATAAGGAAGTAAGTGGAATAACCCTTATTCTTTATTATCTCAAGTTCATATTCCAGTCTTTCTATCAGCTCGTCGGTCCTCTCCAGTCCTTTCTTATCAATGCCGTCATAAGCCATTTTCCTCAAGGCGTCATCGTGAGTTACACCTTCTTCAACTTCTATCTCGGGAAATATCCACTCACCCAAGTTTAGTTCCAAATTGCATTTGTCAGCTATCCTTTGAGTGTTTTCCAAGGCCTCGGGTAGATCTTTGAAGTATTCGGATGCCTTTTTTTGGGATATGAAAGAAAAATCTTCGGCACCGTCAAGTTCGGTTTCTTCCGGTAAGACCTTGTTGGTCTGGATAGCTATCAGGGTTTCCCGAGTGCGCCTATCTTCGGGTTTCATATAGTAAACGTCATGAGCGGCGACCATTGGAGTGTCGGTCTTTTGAGCGAATTTTATCAAACCGTTCATTCTCTCGGAGTGGTCCGGTATTTCCGGATGATGGGTTACCTCTATATAGAGATCGTCTTCTTCGAACGTCTCTTTATACCAATTCAGGCGCTCTGCGGCCTCTTCCTCTCTGCCTTCTTTGAGAAAGACCGGAACGTCCCCGCTAAAAGAGGGAATTACGGCAATGAGGCCTTGTTTGTGTTCTCTCAAAAGCTCAAGGTCCACCCGTGGCTTGTAATAGAAACCCTCCATAAAGGAGCTGGTTACTAACTTTATCAGATTTCGGTATCCTTCTTTGTCCTTGGCCAAAAGCACCAAACGGTAACGCCGAGTGTCCAGAGAGGGTTGTTTATCAAATCGTGTTCGGGATGCCAAGTAAGCATCCAGTCCGATGATCGGTTTTATTCCGACCTTTTGGCACTCTTTATAAAACTTGATAGCACCGTAGAGGTTTCCGTTATCGGTCAAAGCTAAAGCCGACATTTCGTCCTCTTTAGCGGCTTGTACCAATTCCGGTATTTGAGGGAGGGCGTTCAATAAGCTGTAGTGGCTGTGAGTGTGTAGGTGGTTAAATTTCGGCATAAGTTTATGTATACTATACCAGAGGTTAAGCGTTAATGAGAAGTATAAAAAAAGAAAATTTAGTGGTAGGAGTTGATGAAGTCGGTCGAGGTCCGGTGGCGGGTCCGGTGGCGGTCGGTGTAGTTATGGCTCAGCGTGATCTTTTTACCTCTTTGCATGATCACTTCTTTTTTACCGACTCAAAGAAGATGACACCCCTTGCCAGAGAAAGGGTCTTTAAGGAGGCGAGAAAGAAAAAGATATCCGGAGAGCTTCTCTATACGGTTTCGTTTGTTTCTGCTTCGGTCATTGACGCTCAAGGAATAAATCGCGCTATCTCGAAAGCAGTCGTGAGGTCGCTTTCTCGGTTGGGTGTTAGAGAGGAGACACCAATTCTTTTAGATGGCGGTTTGAGGGCGCCTCCTCGTTTTATTTACCAAGAAACAATAAAAGGAGGAGATGGCAGTGAGCTTCCCATTTCCTTGGCTTCCATAATAGCTAAGTTCTTGAGAGATAGGCGTATGGTAAATTACGAAAAAATGTTTCCCGGCTACGGTCTTTCTTCCAATAAAGGTTACGGAACCTTAAAGCATATTGAAGCTATTAAAAAATTTGGTACTTCTAAGATACACAGGTCCAGTTATTTAGGTAAATACGGCATCACTTAAGAAAATGTTTAAAATGTTGAATTTGGCTAAAAAGGGTTGTGAAATTTAAAAAATAGTTTATACTGCAAGACTATGGTAGTTAGAATGAGAATAAACAGGTCCCAGACCAAGTCCAGGCGTTCTGATAAGGGCCATAAAAAACAAACACTTATTATGTGTCCCGAATGCGGTTCACGGAAACTGCCTCACCGTGCATGTGAAAACTGCGGAATGTATAAAGGCAGGATGGTCATTGACGTTAACGCTCAAATTGAGCGACGTGAACGCAGGAGGAAGGCCAAACTGGCCGAAAGAGGAGAAGAGGAATCTGAAGACAAAAAGAAAGTAGAGGAGAAGAAATAAAAAAAGTGGAGAACGACGTCTTTTGTCTTTATCATGTTTGTGGCATAATAAGATCAACATAGATATTGTTTTATCGTTGTTTGTACATTATTAAAAAATATATATGGCTAACCGTCATTTACTTCGGTCAATTGTTTTGCAAACACTGTTTGAGTGTGATTTTAGAGAGAAAAACGACCCCGACAGTGCCCTTTCTGTTTTATTTGAAGATCTTAAGGAGTTTGCTCCGGAAGTTAAAGATGACGCCGGTTTTGCCGAGGATATCGTTAGTGGCGTCAAGGAACGCCAAGAGGACCTTGACGATATAATCGGCAAAGCTGCTCCCAGTTGGCCGGTGGACAGGATCGCCGTGATAGATCGTAACATTTTGCGAATGGGTCTTTTTGAGTTGCTTTTCTCTGACCACAACGACGTACCTCCTAAGGTTGCCATAAACGAGTCCATAGAGCTCGCTAAAACTTTCGGTGGAGAGACGAGCGGAAAGTTCGTGAACGGGGTTTTAGGAGCTGTTTATAAAGAAATGGGGGAGCCCGGAAAAGACGAAGTATCAAGTAACAAACAGGAGATTGAAAAAAGCGATCTTCCCGTGGAAAAATTAACCGGTGCGGTTATCTACGCTGAACATGAAGGAGAGTTTTATTTGGCTTTTGTTCATGATGTTTTCGGCTACTGGACCCTTTCCAAGGGCCATCTGGAAGATAAGGAAAACCCCGAGGACGGTGTCAGAAGAATAGTCCAAAATGAGCTGGGGCTTGATACTAAGGTGGAGTGCTCATTGGGCAGTAATGAATACGTTGCTAAGACTCAGGACAAAAAAAGGGTCAGAAAACAAGTTATCTATTTTTTAAATAAAGCCGATTTCGTGGATCTCTCTCTAAAAAAAGATGGTGGCTTGGATGATGCCAAATGGTTTAAGTTGAAAGATGTCGTTGAGCTTAATTTTTATGACGATATAGTTTCTATAATCACAAAAGCTGTAGGCATACTTATTGCCAAAAACAGCGAAGAAAGTAAAGACAAAAGAGATGAGTAGCAAGGAAAATTCTTTAGATAAATTTCAAGAACGTATAGGAGTTCACTTTAATGACAAAGAGCTTTTACGGCAGGCTTTTGTCCACCGATCTTATATCAATGAAAACAGAAATAGCAGCTTAGAGCATAATGAGAGATTGGAATTTTTGGGTGATGCGGTGCTGGAGCTTGTTATAACCGATTATCTTTTTCATAAATACCCCAAAAAACCGGAAGGAGAGCTGACCTCGCTTCGGGCGGCTTTGGTTAATACCTATTCTCTTCATCAAGTGGCGGAGAGTTTGGAGATAAACGGAGAACTTTATTTATCCAAAGGGGAGGCTAAGGATACCGGACGGGCTAGAGAGTTCATTCTGGCCAACACCGTGGAGGCGCTGATAGGTGCGATTTATCTGGATCAGGGATACCAAGAAGTTAAAAGGTTCATTGAACAATTCATCTCGGTCAGAATAGATGAGGTTATAGAAGAGAAGCTGTGGATAGATGCCAAAAGTCATTTTCAAGAAAGAGCCCAAGAGGTGGTTTCGGAAACACCTGTCTATAAAGTTTTAGAGGAGAAAGGACCTGATCATGATAAAAGTTTTGTCTCGGGAGTTTTTTTGGGAGATGAACTTATCGCTTCCGGAGAAGGGCATTCCAAGCAAGAAGCGGAACAGCAGGCGGCTCGTCAAGCTTTGGAAAAGAAGGGGTGGGATCAAAGTTAGGATGTTAACTTTTCCTTATCCCGTAAACAAACACTCTTTGCTATACTGATGTAGTTAGTGAGTTTTCAGAGTGGTTAATTTCTTATGATATTAAAAAGACTGGAATTATGCGGTTTTAAATCTTTTGCCCGAAAAAGTAAGCTGGAGTTCAATTCTCCGGTAACCGCCATAGTCGGACCTAATGGCTCCGGAAAATCTAATATTGCCGAGGCTTTTAGGTTCGTCTTGGGGGAACAGTCTTTCAAGTCAATGAGAGGTAAGCGTGGTGAGGATATGATCTTTAGTGGTTCCGCTAATAGTCGGAGGGCCAACTTTGCCGAGGTGGTTCTGGTCTTTGACAATTCCGACCGTCGCTTTTCCGGAATTGATTTTGACGAAGTGGAAATAAGCCGAATTGTACACCGTGACGGCGACAACAACTATTACATAAACGGTAGTAAGGCGCGCCTTAAGGACATAATAGAACTTTTGTCGGCGGTTCATATAGGCGCTTCGGCTCATCACATAATCTCCCAAGGAGAGACCGACAGGATCCTTAACGCCAAACCACTGGAGAGGAGATCAACAGTGGAGGAGGCCTTGGGCTTGAAGGTTTATCAGTATAAGCGAAAAGAAAGTGAAAAGAAGCTTGTAAAAACCGAAGAGAACCTTAAAGAGGTCAAGGCCTTAAGAAGAGAGTTAGCTCCCAGGATGGAGTTCTTGAAAGAACAAGTTACCAAAATAGAGAAAGCCCGGAGTATTCAAGATGAGTTAACTCATAAATACAGAGAGTTCTTAAGAAGAGAGTATGTTTATATAAACTACACTCGTTATAAGCTGGAACGAGAGAGGAAAGAGCCGGAAGCAAGACTGGAAGAGATAAAGGAAGAAATAGACTCTTTGAAAGAGGAGATGTCCCGTGACAAGGCGGCCGAGTCCAAGAATTCCGAGATCATTGAATTGGAGGAATCCCAAAAAGAACTGGACGATCGACGAGGGGTCCTTTTACACGAAATGGGAAGAATAGAAGCTGAGATCCAGTTTCAAAAAAACCAGTTAAGCCGTATTGTTAGCGAGTCCAACGTTGAGCCGACGGTGTCTTGGAGCAGGATCTCCTCTTTTATAGGGGAAGTAGAAGGATATTTGGGTAAAGCCCGAAGCGAAACCTCCATTGACGACGTTCACCGGACAGTAGAAGCACTTCGTGAGCGTGTTAGGACCTTTCTTGGCTCTTTTTCTGCCAGTTCTTCGGGCCAAGAACAGGAAAAGGTTAAGTTGAAAGAAGAGATATCTTCCCTGGAAAAACAAAAGGAAAACAAAAACGAAGACCTGGAGAGGATAAAGGAGGAAGCTGAAAATTTAAAGCAAAAAAGGAAAGCTCTGCAAGATGAAGCTGCTAATGACCACAGTGCCAGCCGTGAGGCGGAGAGACGGATGTTCGAGAGAATGAATGAGCAGCAAAGGTTGCGGTCACGTTTGGATAAAATAAAAGAAGAGCTTTCAAGATCAGACAGAGTGGATGCCGGTTTTAAATACGAAATACAGGAAGCGGCCCGTCTTTTAGGGGCCTTTATCTTGGATTACAAAAATTATGAAATAAAAGATGAAGAAGGAAGGGTCTTATCTGAAGAAGAGATAGCCAATAGTCCAAGAGAGGATCAAGAACAGAGAAGAAAGGATATAGAGAGGTTAAAGGTTCGCCTGGAAGAATTATCGGTCGGTTCTCATCAAGAGATAATGAAAGAATACGAGGAGGTTACTGAACGGGATGAGTTCCTGGCCAAAGAAGTAACTGATCTGGAGCAGTCAATATCCTCTCTGCGGTCGGTGATCGCCGAGTTGGAAGAGACGATAGAGAATCGCTTTCAAGAAGGATTGCGGAAGGTTAATGAAACGTTTCAAGAATTCTTTAAAGAGATGTTCGGTGGAGGTTCCGCGTCTTTAAGGTTGGTAAAGCTCAAGACCTTCAAGGAATCTTCCGAAGAGAATCCTGAAGAAAACGGAAGCGAAGAGGAAGAGAGTGAATATCTTGAAGGACTGGAAATTTCAGTATCCTTACCTCGCAAGAATGTTAAAGGTCTGCTTATGCTGTCCGGAGGGGAAAGGGCGCTGGTATCTATCGCTTTGATATTTGCTATGTCACAAGTTAATCCCCCGCCATTTCTGATCCTGGACGAGACCGACGCGGCTTTGGATGAGGCCAATTCTCGAAAATACGGCTCAATGATAAGGCATTTAGCCAAACACTCTCAACTCATTCTTATCACTCATAACAGGGAGACGATGGCGATAGCCGGTGTTTTATACGGAGTAACGATGGATTCCAACGGAGTCTCCGGCCTTTTATCTGTTAGGTTGGGAAACGAGCCGTCCGAACAATAACAGGTATTCTCGACAGCTCGTGTCTTTTTGTGTTACTCTTGTTTTAGAAATAAAAGGCCTGGTGGCGAAGTGGTAACGCATCGGTCTGCAAAACCGACATTCGGGGGTTCGATTCCCCCCCAGGCCTCCAAATACAGACCTTTATCTGTTATCTGTTGGAAAAATGTTTGATAATTGGTAGTATTTATATTCGGCATAGATGCTATGCCGGGGTGATGGAATCGGTAGACATGAGAGACTTAAAATCTCTTGGGCAAATAGCCCGTGTGGGTTCAAGTCCCGCCCCCGGCACATAATGTAGTGAACTAGGTTGAAAAATAGTCGCAAACAGGTTAATCTGTCATTACATTTTAATAACGAGACCGCCCATAGCTCAGCTGGTAGAGCAACCGGCTCTTAACCGGTAGGTCCTAGGTTCGATTCCTAGTGGGCGGACAAAGGTAGAAAGTTTTGCGAGTTTTGATAGTTCAATTAACACTGACAGCTTTAACACAAAGTTAAAGTTTGATCGGGCGGGTGGCGAAATTGGTAGACGCGCTGCGCTTAGGACGCAGTGGAGCGATCCGTGGAGGTGATAAGCGAACACATGGAGCTTCGCAAGACCTTTTGTGATGTTTTTAAAGTGTTCTGTTAGGGTTTTAAAATATTGAAAAAAGAGTTAATATAGCAAATGTCACACTTACGGGCGGGTGGCGAAATTGGTAGACGCGCTGCGCTTAGGACGCAGTGGAGCAATCCGTGGAGGTTCAAGTCCTCTCCCGCCCACATTTAAAAACATCCAAAAGGTGTACAGATCCTGT
>JBKHAI010000020.1:0-12948 GCA_046542915.1 Minisyncoccota bacterium
AGATAGAACATAAAAAGATCATTTAGTGGTATGGTAAATTGATGACAATGAAGATCATGGTGATAAAATGAATTAAGGAGATATGTTTTGTTTCGTTAGTATTATTTCTCCAATTTTAAAGTGGATATATATTTTTTTATGATAGATCATGATTTAATTCAACTTGAAAATGGTTTAACTGTCTTTGTGATCAAAAGACCGGGTTTTGAATCAGTAGACCTGACCTTGTATGTCAAAGTCGGTTCGGCTTACGAAGATAAAGAAAACAATGGTATTTCTCATCTTTTAGAACATCTACTTTTTTATAATAGAAAAAAACCGGAACTTTACCCCTTCGGCATGGAAGTAGGCGCTTATACTAAAAAAGATCTTACTTATTATGAGGCCGTTATTTCTAAAAAATATATTCAAGAAGTTCTAGGGTCTTTTCAAAAGATCGTTTTTGAGCCAAGTTTTGATTCAAAGGTCTTAGAAATAACTAAGGGTATAACCAAAGAAGAGATCGGAGAAACCAAAGATAACCCTTATGAGATCTTAAATAACCGAATAGATGCTCATCTTTATCCCGAAACTTCCATTGCTTTGCCAATACTTGGGACAAAAGATAATATAGACAATTTCGATCTAAACGATCTAAAAAAATGGTACCAAGAATTTTACACCCCGGAGAATATGATCTTTACGGTAGTGGGGGACGTTGCGATCGAAGAGATCAAAGCGTGGGTAGAAAAACATTTTAATTTAGACCGAGTTAAAACGGATCCAAAGACAGATATTAAAATAAAACGGCAAAAAGAAAATAAAGAATTAAATATAGAAAATGAAAAATTTGATAGAAATTATTTGGCCCTTGTTTATCCGTTGGATAAACCTTTTAACTTAGATTTTATAATCTATGCCTTCCTCTCTCACATGATCAATCAAAGACTTAGACCTATTATTGAATCCTCTGATCTTTTTTATGACATGGATTTTTCCTATTTTTATGACTTATTCAGGTCCGAGTATCAGGCAACAGTTTCTTCCGATCCGGAAAATTTCAACAAAATTAAAAGTTTAATGATCGATGAAATAGAGAATCTTGATCTTTCCGAAGATTTTTTTAAAAAAACAAAGGACTATTTTATAAATAATCTTATTCTTAAAAAAGATTCCCTAGATCAGCTTTCGGCGATTACTATTTATCTGCTTAGTTCTGGGAATGGAATTGTAAATCCGGAAGACGAGATCAAACAGGTTGAAAATATAACCTTATCTCAGATCAAAGAAATGAAAGAGACTCTCTTTAACCAAGATAATCGTTATTTTTATAGTTTAAAATAAAAAGGGAAGTAGAATACCCACCTTTTTCTTTTAGGTGGAATCAGAGTTTGTTTCTCTTGGATCCGCTTCCGCTACAAAATGAGGTCAGGAGCGTTTTTTATGCTAAAATAACTTCATCATACCTAGAGCAGAACGTGCAGATCTTGAAGATCACTACTTTATACGAGCTCAATTGGGCTATGGTCGCTCGATTTTAAATTACAGTCTACAGTGATGGAAAAGGGGAGACCGAGGAAAAATAAATGTTTCTGACCAATTTTTAAATCAAAGATTTGCATATGCTCGAGATAATAGTTTTACTGACGCTTTATATCATAATTATCGGCTTGGGTTTAAAGGTCATTAGTCTGAGTATCAGTTTAATTCGAACTATGAATGGCCAAGAATCACCTTTTGTAAGGAGTAAAAGATCAACTGCAGAGCTTCTTGGTGAGATCATTGAATTAGATCCTCAAAGTCGAGTTTTTGAGCTGGGAGCCGGTGATGGGCGGATACTTCGGACTCTGCATTCTAAAGAGCCGAGAGCCGAATACCTAGGCGTGGAGAAACATCGCTGGCCGGCCCTGCTTTTTAAATGGCGAAAAAAGATCGAAAAACGAAATACCATTCAGCTTAAACAAGCCGATCTCTTTGAAGTAGAGCTCATCGATGCCACTCATGTCATAATTTACCTGTTGGTCAAGGAGACAGAGCGATTACTGCCAAAACTACAAGGCGAACTCCCGGCAGGTTCTTTGGTCTATTCAATTGACTTTCCTTTTCCCGAGGAGCAGATGAAACCGGAGTCGATTCACCGGTCCGCCGTCGGTCAGAAGGTCTATGTCTATCGCTTTTAAGCTAGTAGTGAAGAAGTATCAGGAGCATTTTATGTTGGGAGGATTTTCTGTAATGAGAGAAAGTGGAGGTCAAGGAAGAAATAAGTGCTCCTTATCTCTCCAGCCTTAAATCAGAAAGAGCTTTTAAGATACTGGTTCGTGACCTCGCAAATGAAGAAAATTGACCCGGATCTAGAGATAACTTGGGATAATTACAAGCAGTATCTGGATGAGAGTGCTTTTCAAAAAGACTGCCAAAGAAACGATAAAATGACAAAGAAAAATTATATTGAGTCAGGGTATTTCATGGAAGGAAAAGATCTTGATCTTTTGGATAAGTTTAGAGATCCGGATCTCAAGATCCTTCATGTTCATGGTACAACTGATAAAGCTGTTCCGATCGAAAGTTTAAATATAGGTTTTGATGATCAAATTATAATTGAAAACGGAGACCATGATCTTGAAAGGCCGGATCAGTTGGAGCAGTGGAAGAACAAAGCTTTGGAGTTTTTACTAAAATAGTTAGGGCGGTCATTTTCAGTACCAGTTATACCGAAAGAATTCAATTATCTGGTCGAGTGATCGTGCAGGAAAAATAAGAAGATCATTGCTATTTTTAAGGTGGCTACGTTGGTGGGGAATATGCAAGATTGTGTATAAGTCTAATATTTTAGTTGCTTGAGCGGTGAAATATTATCGCTTGGGCGTCTAGGGGGCAATGTATTATTATTAAAAGGTCGATATTATAAATATAATCTAAATAATTATGAGATTAGAAAATAAAGTTGCTATTATTACCGGCGCCGGGTCGGGGATCGGGCGTGCCACAGCGATACTTTTTGCCAAAGAGGGGGCAAAAGTGGTCGTAAATGATGAACACGAAGACGAAGCGAACGAGACCGTTGCAATGATCAAAAACGAAAAGGCTGAAGCCGAAGCCATTCCCTACCGAGCTGATGTGTCTATAGAAGAAGAAGTAAAGGCGATGACAGAAAAAACGCTAGAAGAGTTTGGAGGTATAGATATTTTAGTAAATAATGCCGGAATCTACCGCGGTCATTCGGTGCCGGAAACCACTAAAGAAGAATGGGACGAACTCTTTGCGGTAAATATTTGGGGTCCTTTCATTTGCGCAAAATATGCTTTGCAACATATGATAGAAAGAAACAGTGGTAAGATAATCAACGTGTCTTCCTTTGGGGGGTTAGTAGGGATGGAAGGTAGTGCTCCTTATAACGCAACCAAAGGAGCGGTGGTTAATTTTACCAGAGGACTCGCGATGGAGTGTGCCCCTAAGGGAATTAATGTCAATTGTATTTGTCCTGGCTGGACAAAGACCCCAATGGTTCAAGCACTTGTTGATGATCCGGATATGAGTCAAGCGCTTTTGGCGGACATACCTTATGGAAAATTTGCCGAACCTGAAGATCAGGCTAATGTCCTGCTTTGGCTTGCTTCAGAGGAATCAAATAATGTGCATGGGTCAATAATACCTAATGACGGAGGGTGGTTAGTAAGATAAAAATTGATATGGATCAAGAAAACCCCTCTGTTGAAGATCTAAAAGAAGCGCTGGAACAAAAGGAACAGGAACTGAAGGAAGTGAGGAGTGCTTTTAAAAAAATGCGTGATGAATGGGAGATCAGAATGCAGTATTCACGTAGGGGGTTAGAAGTGAAGAATAGAGAAATCGCTATTACCAATTCTAAATTATCGGAAACAAATAAAGAATTGGAAAAACTAAAAAAAGAGCTGGAAAATAAAGTTAAAGAAAGAACCAAAGAATTGCAAGACAGAGTGGAGGAATTGGAGAAGTGGCGAAGAATTATGGTTGGAAGGGAGTTACGAATGAAGGAACTAAAGGAGGAAGTAAAAAAGTTGAAAAGGGAGCTAGCGGAAGAGAGAGGTCAAAAACAAGGTTAACATTTGTGGCAAAATGAGATCCAGGGACAGGGATCACTAGGTTAGAAAAGATCTTCTGTCGCGGTTAGGTCATTGAAAAGAATCGGAATGGTGTCAATTTTTATTTGTAAGAGTAAAAAAAGACCGAAATATTCGGTCTTTTTTTAAATTACGAAGAGTAAGTGGAAGAAGAAAAGCACACCTGTTATTTCGAGGTATTACCGAGTTTGTTTCTTAAAAAACGTCTTTGTTATGTAATATGTCATAGTTGTAATTTATCTTGGTCTTTATTTATGGTACTGTTTTAGCCTATGCCCAAAGAAAGTACCGTACTTCGTTTTGATGAGGTCTCGTTTGATTTCGGTCATAATAAACCCATACTGGATGAGGTCAGTTTTAACGTACGCAGCGGATCAAAGATCACCCTGATGGGTCAAAACGGCGCCGGCAAGAGCACCCTTTTTCATCTGATCACTGGGGAATTTAAGCCGGAGGACGGTGAGGTTTTGATGAGCAAAGGCACCACGGTCGCTTTAGCCAGGCAAGTCATGAAAAAGGAAGAGTTATCTTCAACGGTCAGGGAGTTCTTTGAAGGATGTTTTGATGAGAAGATATATAACATTGATGTTAGGATAAAGAAGGCGTTAGAGGCGGTTAATTTTAGTACTGACTATGATAAGAAACTAACTGATCTCTCCGGTGGTCAGCAGGCGAGGTTGCTTTTGGCTTCTGCTTTGATACGGGATCCGGATATACTCCTCTTGGATGAGCCGACTAATAACTTGGATAAAGAAGGGATCGCTCATCTGACCAAGTTCATAAAGGAGTACAAGAAAACTTGCTTGGTTATCTCTCACGACGCCGAGTTTCTTAATTCTTTTACCGATGGGATCCTCTACTTGGATGTTTACACTAGAAAAGTTGAACAGTATGTTGGTAACTATTATAAATTACTAAATGAGATAGAGGCGCGGAAGGAAAAGGAGAACCGAAAGAATGCTCAGTCGTCCAAGATCGCACAGGCCAATAAAGATAAAGCTAACTTCTTTGCCAACAAAGGGGGAAGGTTGCGATTGGTGGCCAAGCGGATGAAGGAGAAGGCCGAAGAGCTGGAGGAGAATATGGTTGATGTTAGAAAGGAGGATAAGACGATAAGGCAGTTTAATATACCGGCTCAAGACCACTCCGTTACTCCTGTAATGGAAATAAGATCTTTTGATATAATGGATCTCAGAAAGCAAAAAGAAGTAGAGAGGAAGAAAGAGTTGAGTTTGAAAAAGAACGAGCATCTTTTGATCGTCGGACCGAACGGAATAGGGAAGAGTCACTTACTTAATTCAATCGCTGATGGCTCCGCTAAAGGCGTCAGTATAAATAGCAGTATAAAATTGGGATACTACCGTCAGGATTTTTCTGACCTTGATCCGGATAAAACCGTGTTTGAAGTTTTGTGGAGTGCCATGGAAGATCCGAGGGAAGAGTTCATCCGCAGTACCGCGGCGGGTTTTTTGTTAACGGCCGATGTTATGAGAAATAAAGTGGGGGATCTCTCGGAGGGTCAGAAGGGACTGGTCGCCTTCACACGCTTGGTGCTTTTAAGGCCCGGACTTTTGATCCTAGATGAGCCAACTAATCATATTAACTTCCGACACTTGCCGGTTATCGCTAGGGCCTTGGATTCGTATAAAGGGGCCATGGTCCTCGTCAGTCACGTACCCGAGTTCATCAAACAGATAAGAATTGACGAAGTTCTAGATCTGGAGAAGTAGTTCGAGTATTTTTTCTCTATTTATTGGGTAATTTTCCAGAAAGAGTTAGAAATTTTCTTTTAGTTGAAAATATAAGGTATAATTTAGTAAAGAATTTAAAAAATGCGAGAGATAGAAAAGAAGATCCAACCGGAGTATTTTGAGCAAATAAAGTCCGGAAAGAAAAAATTTGAGTTAAGACTTAATGACTTTGAGGCTGAAGAAGGAGATACTTTGATCTTAAGAGAATGGGATCCGGAGAGAAAAGAGTATACCGGAAGAGAGGTCAAGAAAAAAGTTTCCGGTGTCTCCAAATTTAAGATAGACGAACTTTTCTGGCCGAAAGAAGAAATTGAAGAGAAAGGGATCCAAATCATCTCTCTTGAGCAATAAATGGTTAGACATTTTTCACTTTAAAAATAATTAATATAAAAGATATGAAAAACACAATTAAGAACCTGTCAAAAGCATTTATTGGAGAAAGCCAGGCAAGGAATCGGTATACCTTTTATTCCAGCGTTGCCAAGAAAGAAGGTTATGAGAAGATCGCCGAGATCTTTATGACAACCGCAGAGCAAGAAAAACAACACGCCAAGTGGCTCTTGAGAATGATCAACGAGATAAAAGGAGAAGATATTGAAAGCTCCATGGTTGAGGCGGACGTTCCTTTTACTTTCGGAACAACAGAGGAGAACTTAAAGGCCGCCATTGCCGGCGAGAATTATGAACACACCGAGATGTATCCGGAGTTTGCAAAGGTGGCAGAAGAGGAAGGTTTTTTGATGGTAGCTCAAAGACTGGAGAGTATCGCCAAGGCCGAGGAGCATCACGAAGAAAGATATCAAAAGATCCTAAAAGCGGTTGAAGATGGCAGTTTCTTCAAGAAAGAAACTGAAGTTTGGTGGGTATGTCGGGAGTGCGGGTATCACGTTCTTGGTACTGAGCCTCCGGAAATTTGTCCTTCTTGCAGTCATCCCAAGAGTTACTATGAAATAAAGTGTGAGGAGTACTGAGTTAAAACTCTTTTTCCAAAAGCATCCTGTTACTTAAAACAACGTTTTTTGTCGTTACTTGGAAACGGTCTTAGTTTGTATTTTTCACGTATCTTTCGGAGTTATACTGCCCTTTTCCAATTTCTTTATCTGCTTCGGTCAGGCGTGTTTTGCTGTCAGTACCGTGTTTCTTTTGAGGTGCATATGTCAAGGCCTTGCGTTAGAACGTGCGTTCTAATATAATGAAGGGAATGAAAACGATAAAGCAGGCGATTATTCATTTTTACGATAGGAATAAGCGAATGCCTTCTTTTAGTGAACTAGCGGAGTTGACCGGCTATAAAAGCAAGAGTGCGGTGTCTTATGCTCTAGATGGTCTTATCAAAGAGGGCTTCATTAAAAAAGACAGTAAAGGCAACCTGATACCGGTTCAACTGGGACCGGTTCGTATTTTAGGTTTGGTGGAAGCCGGTTTTCCGTCTCCGGCAGAAGAGGAGCTTTCCGATACCATAAGTTTAGATGAGTATCTGATAGACAACAGAGAGGCAACCTTTATGTTGAAGATCAAGGGCGATTCTATGGTTGACGCCGGAATTCACGACGGAGATATGGTTTTGGTGGAACGTGGAGGAAAGTACCAGGAGGGAAGTATAGTGGTCGCTGAGGTTGACGGTGAGTGGACGGTCAAGTATTTCCGGAAAAATAAAGGAAAGGTATTTCTAGAGCCCGCTAATAAAGATTACAAACCGATCTATCCTGAGGAGAGTCTGACCATCGCGGCGGTCGTAAAGGCGGTTATTCGCAAATACTAACTATGAGACCGTTCAGTTCTCAAAGATACCCAAGGGCTGTTTTACACGTTGACGGAGATTCGTTCTTTGCTCAGTGCGAGGTGGCAAAGAACCCTTCTCTTAAAGGTCGGCCGGTCGTTACCGGTAGTGAGAGAGGGATCGCTTCCGCTTTGACTTATGAGGCCAAGGCCAGAGGTGTAAAGAGAGGAATGCCGATCCAGCAAATAAAGAAGATCTGTCCGGATGTTGTCGTACTTCCATCGGACTATGAAAGTTACAGCTTATATTCCTTAAGGATGTACTCGATAGTTAGGAGGTATACACCTCAAGTTGAAGAGTACAGTATCGATGAGTGTTTTGCTGATCTCACCGGCCTTCGGCGGCCGCTTGGTATGCCGTACGAGAGAATGGCCGAGTCTATTAAGCAAGATCTGATCACAGAGTTGGGGCTTACCTTCTCGGTCGGCCTGGCTCCGAGCAAGGTCTTGGCTAAAGTTGCCTCCAAATGGCGGAAACCAAATGGTCTTACCTTCGTCCCTCTCGCTCAAGCGCCTCTCTTTCTTAAAAAACTGTCGATCGAGGATGTTTGGGGGATAGGTTCGCAGACGTCTGCTTTTTTAAAAAAGCATGGTATTGAAACCGCTTACCATCTTGTAACTGCTGACTCGGACTGGGTTAAGCGCAATCTCTCAAAGCCGTACTTGGAGATAAGGAGAGAGCTTTTGGGGGAGGTTGTTTTTGAAGTTGATCACAAAGCTAAGACCGAATACCGATCTATCAGCAAGACCAAGACCTTTACGCCACCTTCATGTGAGAGATCTTTTGTCCTGTCGTATCTTTCCAAGAATATAGAGAATGCTTGTATCAAGGCGCGTCGTTACGGACTGGCGGCCGAGAAGGTCTACTTTTACCTTAAAACGCAGGACTTTAAAACTGCGGGACTTGAGATAAAGATGTCCCGGGCCGTAGCCACACCGGAGATCATCATCGCTCAGGTGGAAAGAGTTTTTGACAGGGTTTATCAGAAGGGTGTTTTCTATCGAGCAACGGGTGTTGTATTGGAAAAACTCTGCGAGGAGTCAGTGATCCAGCCGGATCTCTTCGGGGCTTCCGTTTCCGCCGAAAAAACAAAAGTTATATACTCTCATATTGATAAATTGCAAAGTAAATACGGAAAGCATGTTGTTTTCTTGGGTTCTAGCACTTTGGCGTTAAAATCCGGTGCCAACAAGGAGAAGAGAAGCGCTTCAGAAAGTAGAGCTGTTCGCTTTAAGGGAGAGTCGGGAAGGAGAAGGATAGGCATACCTTTCTTGGGAGAGGCAAGTTAGGGGTCGTTTCTTTATAATGCTAACTTGGTTTAATCGTTATTCTTTCTTTGAAAAAGGTAGTATTTAACAAATTCTATTATTATGAGATCCGTTAATCCGGCTCCCAGAAGTAACAGTATTTGAAAAGTGTTAAGAGATACAAGCGATAGCAGGTTTTTAAGTGGAGCAAATGTTATGGCAAAGATCAGAAGCAAAAGAGAAAGTGTGAGCGAGACGAGCAAATACTTATTATCAAAAAGATCAATTTTCCAGACAGGCTTGTCCAGATCTTTTAAGGAAAAAGCAAAGAACATAGAACTGATCGAAAGTGCTACAAACATTATAGTTCTTATTTCTTCTATTGGTAGATCTAATTTATATTTTGTAAAAAGGAAGATCACAAACAGAAGAGTTCCAGTTACTATACTTATAATTATTATCGCCTGTTTTAACTTGGGACTTAAGACCTCTTTCACTCTCTTGGAACGAGGGTTTCTTTTCATTAGGTCTTCTTCCTTTTTTTCAAAAGCATAAGCAAAGCTCATTAGTCCTTCCTGTATGATATTGGCCCAGAGGATCTGTGTCGGAAGAAGCGGGAGAGGTAGAGCAAAAACAAGGGCCGCACCAATTAATATGATCTCACTAAAACTCGTAGAGACAAGGTAAGCCACTATTTTTTTTAGATTATCTACTATCTTTCTTCCTTCTCCTATCGCGTCTATTATGATAGAGAAGCTGTCGTTTTTGAGTATCATGTCTGAGGACTCTTTAGCTACTTCGGTTCCACTTCCGACGGCGATCCCTATATTGGCGGTACGAAGTGCCGGAGCGTCGTTGACCCCGTCGCCGGTCATAGCGACGATCTCGTTTTTACCTTTTAATATTTTGGCAATACGCAGTTTTTGCTCCGGCAGAACTCTTGCAAAGACGGAAACCTCTTGTATTTTTTTATAAAGTTCGTCATCACTGAGATCTTCGATCTCTGTACCTGTAAGTGTTTTTACGTCTGAGTTATCTTCTACAAGACCGGCTTCATAGGCTATCTCTGATGCTGTTGCGGGATTATCTCCGGTTACCATAACGACTCTGGCTCCTGCTTGCTTTGCTTTTTTAACCGAAGCTTTAATATCTTCTCGCACGGGATCTTTGAAAGATATCAATCCGATAAGAACGATCTTTTGTTGAGAGATGTCATTAGAGGGGCCTTTTCCTTTTTCAGAGATCTTTTCCCAATCAACTTCGGTGTATGCCACTGCTATTATACGCATTCCGCGTTTACTTTTTTCTTCTTGTTCTTTTTTAAAAAGTGCTCGTTTTTCTTGGTCATTTTTCACTTCTTGACCGTCTTTTAAGACATATTCTGATATTTCAATTAAATATTCCGGTATGCCGCTAAGATAAAGTATTTTTTTATCGGTTTCTGTTTTATTTAAAGAAGCGACAAAACCGTTATTAATATCAAAAGGAAGGAAGTCAATTCTTTCTTCTTCAGAGTTATCTCTGGTAATTCCAAGTTCAAAGGCTTTGTCAATTATTGCTTTTTCGGTCGGTTTGCCACGCGCTTGCCATTTACCGTTTTGTTTATCCATAAAAGCATCGGATGCCATTAGAGCTCCTTTCATCAGTTTTAGTTGATCTTCATTTAAATGAGTTGCTTCTTCCGGGTCTTTTATTGAATTTAGTGTTATGGCTTTTTTAAATACCATTTCTGCTTTTGTTAGAGTGCCGGTCTTATCCGTCAAAATTATGGTCGTGGCTCCAAGTGTTTCGGCGGCAAGTAGATTACGGACCAGGCCTCCTTTTTTGAGCATTTTTTCCATTCCTATTGCCAGTGTAGTTGTAACGGCCGGCGGTAAGCCCTGTGGCATTGCGGCTACCGCAACTGCTATTGCTATTAAAAGCATTTCCGAGAATGGTTGACCTCTCCATATTCCCAGCACGAATATCAAAACAATTGCTCCGCTTATTATGTAAATCAGAAATCTGGCGATCGAGGCTATGTTTTTCTGTATTGGGGTTTCTTCTCTTTCTATGCCGGTCAGACTTTCAGCGATTTTTCCAACCTGAGTATCTTCACCGGTTGCTATGACGACTCCGAACCCCGAACCGGATATTGCCAGTGTTCCCATCCACGCCATATTCAGTTGATCGGTCAAGGGGGCGTCTTGGGGGCATTCATCGCTTTGCTTTTGGACGTTTTTCCATTCACCGGTAAGTATTGATTCGTTTATAGTTAAGTTCTTAATTTTAAAAAGGCGAATGTCAGCCGGAATATATGAACCGGTTTCTATCTCTACAATATCTCCGACTACCAGCTCTTTACTCGGGATCACGGATCTTTTTCCGCCCCTTATCACGGTTGCATATTTTTCTTGTGATTTGCTTAATTTTTCAAAAGCATTGGAGGCGCGCTCTTCCTGAAAGGTTTCTATGGAGATGTTTATTAAGAGAGCAATAAAAATAACCAAAGAATCTATATACTCACGCAATAAAAGTGTTGCAATTCCTGCTAAAAATAAAATTAAAACCAGAGGATTTTTGAATTGCTTAATTATTTTAGTGATGAAAGACCTTTTTTCTTTTTTTCTGAACTTGTTAGGGCCTTCTTTTTTAAACCGTTTTTTCGCGGTTTTTTGGTCTAATCCGGTCTTTAGATTCGTATTCGTCTTTTTTTCTACTTCCTTGATCTGAACGGAGTGCCAGTTGGTCTCTGTTTTTTTTGTCTTCCAGTTTTTTTGCATAAGTTGATTCTATCAAAAAAATATAAATAATTTGTCTAAAACAGCAGGGGATTAGTAAGTGAATAAAAAAGTTTAAAGAATGGCTTTAAATGTCAAATGATCTCGTTATTACAAACACTTTTGTTTAAATGATCAACTCTGACCGCAAACTTGTATTATTTTTCGGTGTCGTGCTGTATTATTCAGCCAGTGCCTTTCGGTGTCATTTTATGTCATGCAATGCACTTTTTTGTGGTCATTTGGGGCTTATTTTGTAATGTACAAGACTAATGTTTGACCCGTAAGTGGGGGTATTATAGACTTTAGACAGATCGTGAACTAAGAACCGTTCAGTTCAAATGAGTAAAAAATTTATTAAAAAAGCATTACTTATTCTATTACCTCTCCTTATTTTACTAGGAGCTTTTTCATTTATTTCGAACCAGTTCTTTGAAGTTGAAGAGGTTTCTTTGACTGAACTTGCGGATGAGATAAACGAAGAAAAAGTTCATGAGATAGAAATTGATGGTCAGTTAGTTGCCGTTACCTTAAAAAATGGTGAAAAAGTGAAGACAACTAAAGAACCGGAAGGCACCTTTTCGGAAACAATAACCAATTACGGGGCTGATGAAGAAAAACTGAAAGCTATCAACATAAAGCAGGAAAACGGGATGGAGATCAGTGTGTGGACCATGATCATCTTTTTGACCGTCTTTTTATTATTACTTGGATCCATTAGTTATTTCATCTTTAGGAGATATGATAAATTAAAATATATTTCAAGTCTTAAAGCGAAACTTCCGGGGCTAAAAGAAAAAAAAGTTAAAGAACATAAAGAAGAAGATTTTTTGGGGCTCCTAAGCAAAGAAGAGAGTAAAACTCTAGAGTTCAAATCTTCTCTTCGGTGGGATCACCGCCGAGGCGATATTAACAAAGAGCTAGAGAAGGTTATTGCCAAAACCGTGGCGGCCTTTTTAAACACCGAGGGAGGGGTTCTTTTTATCGGTGTGGATGATAATGGCGAAGTGGTTGGATTAAAAGAGGACCTCAATTTTTTTAATGGCAGTAAGGACAAGTTCCTTAAAAAATTATCGGAAATAGTTAACAAATATCTCGGGCCGGATAATCACGCTCTTATAACGCCAAAGTTTTTGATTAAGGATCAAAGGGATGTCTGTGTGATAAAGGTAGAGAGATCGAACAGACCGGTGTATTTGAAAAATGGACAAGAAAGTAAATTTTATATCAGAACACAGAACTCAAGTATGGAGTTAACCGGAGTGGATGCGGATAAGTATAAAGAAAAACGTTTTTAAAAAGGACCCATAAAAGACCAGAAATGTCTTTGAT
>JBKHAI010000021.1:0-11723 GCA_046542915.1 Minisyncoccota bacterium
ACGATTAATTGACAAGTTTAATTTTCTAAGTTACTTTACAAAGGGTTTATTTAGTTCTTTAAGTCTTTAAAAAAGGAGGAGGTAGCCATGTAATAAAACTGGACAAAAGTGGAGTGGCGGTTTGTGAATCGTATGCAGGAAGCCATCTTATTAAAAAACGTCAACCGGAGGAGTTGTTAGAATGAAAAAAGTTGTCTCTGTCTTAGTTGCTGTCTGTTTTGTTTTATTAATGGCTAATACCGCTTTAAGCGCTTTAGCTTACAACTTTTATTTCGATGACCCTAAAGATGATGCTATCGGGGTTTCAGGGTTTGAAACTTACGGCATGGAGATGAACTATCCCGGCAGTTCTTCAAACCCTATTTCCTTCAGGATCTTTACCAATTTTCCTGAAGAAGGTATAAGTGTTGCCAGTTGGGATACTTTGCCGGCAGACATCTTTATAACCGAGACTGTTGGTGGTGAAAGTTATCTGTGGGCTGTTCCTCTTGTGGAGCATGATGGTTTTACTCCAGGAGGCTTTTACGCTGTCGATGATTATTATGTCTCAGACGATCTTGTGCCTAGTTCCGGAAATTATATTTATAATGAAAATGTCCCGGTCTGGACGAGTGAAAAAGGGAATAATTACGGTTGGAGTCAGTTTGGCGGTGGTTCCGTTGATTGGCAGGATTCATCAAGCGACCTCTATGACTATGAGATCAATGTCACAACGGGTGTTTGGCAAAATTACTCTAATGCCGATTTTGACATTGTTTGGGGTACGGCTACTTGTGCCAATGACGTTGTAACGGGTACAACAGTACCCGAACCGGCTACCATGACCCTTTTCGGGGTTGGATTGTTGGTCAGCGGTATCCTCCTTAGAAAAAAAAAGCTCAGATCAAATTGATCTGAGCTCTCAAAAAAGGCCATTGCTTTATTAAGTAGTGGCCTTATTTTTTTAAATTAAATAATGTTCAAAAAACATTTTTGGTTAGTTCACAGGTCGTTATTATCGTGAAAGAGTCCGTGTTACAATTTGGTAAATACTGACCGAGAAATAAAAGAATACGCCCTAGGGTTCAATACCGGAAAAAGAATAAAACATATTTACATAAATGGTATATATAAAAAATATCTATGATAAATAGACTTTTATCACTGCTGTCTTTTTCGGTTCGTGACGCGACCAAGAGTCGGGTGATCCTGATATTGATCATCACAAGTCTCAGTATAGCTTTTACGGCTATTTTTATATCTAACAGTATATTAAGTGGCTTTCAACGAATGTTCGCTGATGGTGAGATCGGTTGGATCGGTCACGTTGTGATCCAACCGGAGGAAGGGTCCTCATCAATAGATGATATTGAGAAAGTAACGGGAGCTTTGGACGAAATAGATGAGATAGAATCCTACGCTGTTCGGAGTACCGGCAATTTCAGCATCTTGTACGAAGATAAGATGTCGAGCCCTTACACTTCTATCGGTATAGACGTCGAAAGAGAGGATAAGACAACTCAGTTATCTGAAGATCTTATAGATGGTGAGTTTATCAAAGCGTCCGATTCCGATAGAGTGGTTATTGGAAAAATGCTAGCCGACGATCTGCGTAAGACCACATACGACGGTGAGTTGGTAGAAGTCGGAGAAGAAATAACCATCTCCACTATCTCCGGGCGGCAAAAAAAATACACCATTGCCGGTATCATAGATGCAAAAACATTTATACCCAATTGGATGCTCATAATGAGTGAAGACGAGTTAGGGCAGTTGGATCACATACATGAAAACAGTGAGATCGTTGTGAAGATCAAAGAAAATGAAAAAGATCTTATTGCACAACTCAGAGAAAAGATAAAAGAACGTGATCTTTCTCTTGGTTTTACGACATCGCAAGAGCAAGTAGAGGCGGTTAAAGACAAGATAGAGGAAAAGGAATTAGGTGTTTCGGTGTATACTTGGCGAGAAATATCAGGATACGTTGATGATGTTATGGCGACGATCTCGTTCATTACCGGATTGATAATTAATTTATTGATAATCACCGTATTTGTTATTGTCGGTACAATGATATTCATCAACGTTTTTCAAAAGAAACGACAGATCGGCGTTCTTAAATCAATGGGGGCAAGTAACACATTCGTAGTTTGTGTATATATATTGGAGGCCTTTTTGTATTTTTTATTTTCGTTCATTGTGGGGCTTTTTACATCTTTCCTTATCCATCAGTATTCGGTCGCAAATCCGATATCATTACTTATTGGAGATTTTCACACAGTGTTTAATTGGAGCATCGTCATTAATTCATTCATATTGTTATTCCTGGCGGCGGTCGGAGGTAGTTTTATTCCGGCATTTTTGGCCTCGCGTATAAAAATAGTTGATGTAATAAGAAGTAACGGATAATGGTTTATGGATCATAAACAGGATCTTATCAGATATATCAAAGATGCCAGGGATCATGGGCTCTCCGATAAAGAGATCGCACGTAATTTACGTGAGGTCGGGTGGCCTGAGTGGATAATTAAAAAAACATTTCGTGACAAAGCGGTTGCCGGAGAAAAAGAGCCAATTATCAGTATAAAGGATCTCTCCAGAACCTATGACTTCGGTGGAGAAGTGGTAACGGCTGCTTTAAACGGTGTTGACCTTGATATATATCACTCGGAGTTCGTGGCTATAACAGGTCATTCCGGATCAGGGAAGACAACGTTGTTGAATATGATCGGTTTGGTTGATCTGCCGACAACCGGTAACGTGATCGTACAAGGGCAAAATATTTCGGAACTTAATGAAAAACAGAAAGTACAATATCACCTCAATAAAATAAGTTACGTTTTCCAGTTTTATAACCTCATCTATAACTATACCGCACGAGAAAATATCATGTTCCAACTACGACTGCAGGGTTACAGTAAGAAGGAATCACAAAAGAAAGCAGATAAAGTTGTAGATTTCTTGAAACTTAGCGATCGCGCTGACTCTTATCCGCAAAATCTATCCGGCGGTGAACAACAACGAGTTGCGGTGGGTAGAGCGCTGGCGAAAGACTCAGAGATCATCTTGGCGGATGAACCGACAGCTCATCTTGATACCAAAAACGGTCAAATGATAATTTCACTTTTGCGAGATGTAAATATAGAGTTTGGCAAAACCATTATTTTGATCAGCCACGAGGCGGAATATGCCGAACAGGCGGACAGAGTAGTGGTATTACAAGATGGACAGGTTAAGGAGATAAAAGAACCTTAAAAATAAACTTTAATTTATAACCGATTTTATTGAAGTCGGTTTCTTTTCGTTTATTTTTTAGGACAGATCAAGTTAGAATAAAGGTATGGCTATAAAAGATCTTGTTAAATTGGCTATCGCGATCGCGGTTCCTCTTTTGGTCGGTTTTGTAGGTTCTTACTTTACTGCTCCGGCAATAGAGAGTTGGTATGCCGATCTGGTCAAGCCGACACTGAATCCGCCCAGTTGGGTCTTTGGTCCGGCTTGGGCAGTACTGTATGTCCTTATGGGCGTGGCGGCGTTTTTGGTCTGGCAAAGAGGTTTTCATCGTAAAGATGTTCGCACTGCTCTCTATATTTTTGTCTTTCAGCTTTTTTTAAACGGTATTTGGTCGTTTATTTTCTTCGGACTTCAAAGTCCGCTCTGGGCTCTTATTGACATAACTTTATTGTGGTTCGCTATTGTTTTTACCACCACCGTCTTTTATCGGATCTCTCCGATCTCGGCGTATCTGTTAATACCTTATATAGCCTGGGTTAGTTTCGCTGCTTATCTTAACGCTATGATATTTTTGCTAAACTAAAATATACATATGGTCACCTCTGTTTCTTTATTTATCTTCCTTGCCGGTTTCGTGGTGGGTCTGGGGGCGGTGACTGTTATTGATCTTCATGGGTTTTTGGCAAGGCACTCTTCGTACTGGACCGTGGCGACGATACGGGCACACAAGGTAACTAAACCACTGATCTGGATCGGAGTAGCTTTAGCGATAGCCGGTGGTACTTCCTTTTATATTAACGGTCTCGTTAACTGGATACCCATCACTCACGCGATCGTGGCGTTTGTTTTGATCATCAATGGACTATTCCTTTCTTTCTATGTCAGTCCTTATCTACTAAGACAGGAAAAGGAAGGTCGCGATCAGGAGCTTTTACCTTCTCGTTTACAAAAAGCTATCACGGTAAGTTTCCTTGTCTCTTTTGTCGGTTGGTGGGGTTCGTTGGCCCTTCTTTCTTGGTATCTTATTAATTATATCTAGTTTGTTCGAGAGCTTTTAGAAATATGAAGGAACTTCTAGCAGAGTTTGCAAAATTGAATATTCCGGATGGTCAGTATGCCATCTACGGAAGCGGGCCTTTAGCCATACGGGGTATAAGAGAAGCTCGGGATCTGGATGTGGTCGTAAGAGACGGCTTCTATCAAGAATTGATCAAAGAATATCCGGAAAAAGAGAAAGGGAAAATAGAAATAAATGCAGGAGATATTGAAATATTCCCCGCCTGGAATTCTTTAATAAATGAACCGGAAGAGGTTATAGGTAGAGCTGAGTTGATCGAAGGTTTTAGATTTATAACAATTGAGGATCTTGTGATCTGGAAAAAAGAGCTGGACCGAGAAAAAGACCATAAAGATCTTAAGTTGATAAAAAGATACCGTGACCAGTGATCTTTTGTTTCTGATCAGTTGATCTTTAATAAATTAGAGCCATATTTTATAAATTATTATAGATATGTTATGATCTAAACAATAGATGTCCATCAACAGGTCTTTGGTGGATCACTCATTTTAGTAATCTAACATATATATTTATGGAGGAAAAAAATTATAAAAGCATGCCTCTTTTGGGCGACTCTTTCCCGGAAATGGCAGTACAGACCACTAAGGGTAAAATGAATTTACCCGAAGATCTTTCAGGTAAATGGTTCGTTCTCTTCAGTCATCCCGGGGATTTTACTCCGGTCTGTACTACCGAGTTCGTGGCTTTTCAAAAAAGGTACGAGAAATTTAAAGAACTGAACTGCGAACTGATCGGGCTGAGTGTGGATCAGGTTTTCTCTCACATCAAGTGGGAGGAGTGGATAAAAGAAAATATGGGAGTAGAGATAGAATTTCCCATTATCGCTGATACCGGACAGGTAGCGGAAGCATTGGGATTGATACATCCCGGAAAAGGATCTAACACGGTCAGAGCTGTCTTTATTGTGGATGATAGATCTAAAATAAGGATAATTCTCTATTACCCCCAAGAGCTGGGCAGGAATATGGACGAGATCTTGAGGGTGGTTAAAGGAATGCAGATATCCGACGATAAAAAGGTGGCCTTGCCAGCTGATTGGCCCAATAATGAAGAGATAGGAGATGACTTCATCATTCCGCCGGCAACCGACTCGGATATGGCCAAAGAGCGGATCACAAACAGCAAAAAAGGTGATTACCAATGTTTTGACTGGTGGTTCTGCCACAAAAAAAGCAAGTAGTTACAAGAAAAATTTGAAGTGAGTAAGCACCACCTTTAGGGTGGTGCTTTATTTGACTTTAGCAACCATTTAGATTATTATCTAACGACCGTTAGGTAGATATTTTGATCATGAACTCGGATACTAAACAACACATAATTGATGAGGCCAAGGTGATCTTTGGTTCCAAGGGTTTTAAAGGAACTTCTATGTCCGACATAGCTAGTGCGGTTGGTATTAAAAAACCTTCCCTGTATCACTTTTTCTCCAACAAAGAAGAGATATATTTTGTTGTCTTGATTACGATAATGAAAGAGATCACCGATATTTTCCGTTCCAACATGGATAACACTGAACCGGAAGATCTTAAGTTGATAATAAAAAAAGGATTAAAAAGAGGCTTGCAAGTGGGCAGTGGTCTGACAACACTAAAGAATACGGTTGATATAAGTGATCCGGAAATGGAAAAGGAGGTTTTAAAGAGCTACAAGGATATGTTAAAGGCGATCGGGAGGTATTTGGAATTTTGCGGTGTTAAGGAGTCGGACTTTGCCGCTCAGCTTTTGGTGGACTGTCAGCAGATGTATATGCTAAGGAAGGAATGTAAGATCTATCAACCTTCGGTTGAGATCTTTAGCTCTAAATTAGTTAATTTGCTATTGGGTTCTAAATGATCTTTATGCTTTGTAACCTCTGTTTTTAATAGCTTATTTTTTGTATGAATACCATGAAAGAAATTAGAATTTATAATAAGAAAGTTATTGTTACTATTGGTATTTTGGTCTTGATCTCCTTTATTTTCTGGGCTTTTTCATCTATGACCGAAGAAAATTCCGAAGTGACCGACGAACTCGAGCGAACTCCCGTGTCTTTGATCAAGATCTCGGATCAGGAATTGAACGGAGATCAGATCACGGTTAATGGCCAGGTAGAGTCAAGTGACCAAGCGGTGCTTTCCTCAGAGGTTGGAGGTATTGTTCAGAGTGTTAATGTCTCGATCGGTCAGAGTGTTTTTAAAGGGCAGTTGCTGGCTTCTTTTGATGTAGCCGATGTCAAGCTTGACTTAGCCGAGGCTGAAGCCGCTTTAGCGTCCCAGGAAGCAAAACTAGCGGAGATGAGATCAGGTTTATTAGAAGGTGAAATACGTAAATTGGAAAGTGCGGTGGAGAGCGCCGAGATCAACTTGGAAAAAACTAAAAAAGAGACAGAAGATGCGGTAGAGAGTGCCAAGAGGGATCTTTTCAATAATGATCTACGTGCCTATTTAGCCGATGAAAGCATTCATCTTAGCGAACATCGGAACATAGAACCACCTCAGATAAGTGGAACTTATAAGGGAGAAGCGGGAGGTGAGTACAGGATAACTTTATATAGATCCGGGACTCAGTCGGGATACTCATTTAGATATCGGGGCCCAGAAGGATCGGGGTCCGGGACCGTTAATACCAAAGTGCCACAACCGCTTGGTAAGAGCGGTCTATATATCGTCTTTCCGGAAAATTTTGCTAATAGATATGACCTTGAGTGGGTGGTACCTATCCCTAATGAACGTGGAACCGGATATCTGTCTGCTAAGGATGCCTATGAAAGTGCCAAAGATGATCGAGAGCCAGCTGTTAGACAGGCGGAAGAGACTTTAAAACAAAGAAAGGAAGACCTTGAACTGGCTCGCTCCGGTAGCCGAGAGGAGCAGATCGCCGCCCAAGAAGCACAGGTCAAACAAGCGGAGGCCAGAGTGGAAGCGGCTCGCTCGGGAATTAATAAGCGACAGATAAGAGCGCCTTTTGCCGGCACGATCTCAAAGGTTTCCCCTCGTGTCGGTGAGAATGTTAGTCCCGGAGAGCAAATGTTTGTATTGGCAAATGAGCAAATTTTGAAGGTAAATGCTCAAGTTAGTCCGAGTCAAGCCCGTTTAATGTCAAAAGGCGATAAGGTTTTAGTGAACGGAGAGCATAAAGGGGTCATTAGTGCTATTTCCGGGGCAGTAGATAGTCAAACCGGACAGGTGGAGCTTGAAATAACGATAGAAGACCGACAGGGTGGTTTGATCATTGGAGAGTACGTTAAATCTGATATCTTTTTGAATTCCGGAGATGGATCGGTTTTGTTGCCCCTCTCTGCCGTCGATGTTAGTAGTGCCGGTAATGCTGTTTTTGTGGCAGAAGAAGGTCGCGTCAAAAGAGTACCCGTTTCTCTGGGGGCGATAGAAGGTGAGATGGTGAATATAACCGGCGGTCTCGAAGGTGTTGACTCCGTGATCGAAAAAGCCGCCTCGGTTAGAAGCGGGCAGTTTGTAGAGGTAGTGCAAGAGTAAAAGAATGAAGAAAAGTTTTTTTAAAAATATCTTTATGGAAAATTATAGGGTCATCTATCTGCTGATGGCTGCTGTGTTAATATTCGGGCTTTTAGCTGTAGTTGAGATGCCCAAAGAGTCGGCTCCGGAAGTTGATATTCCGGTGGTTGTAGTTACTACACCTTTTGCTGGCGCCGGTGCCGAGAATATTGAAGAGCTTGTTACTCGTCCAATAGAGAGTCAACTGTCCGGGATATCAGAAGTGGACAGTATTAACTCTTCTTCTCAGCAAGGTCTTTCAACCGTGATAGTTCAGTTTGATGTCTCCGCCGATAGCTCGGAAATGGTTACCGAAGTTCGTAACCGGGTTGGTAGGGCTCGTTCGGATCTTCCCGAAGAGGCTGGAGAGTCAAATATTCAAAAGATAAGTTTTTCCGATGTTCCTATAATGAGAATGGCCATGGCGGGTCCTTTTGAACCGGCTGAGTTAAAAGTTTACGCGGAGCAATTAAAGGAGGAACTGGAGTCTATTAGCAATGTGTCTCAAGTATCTCTGTTAGGCGCGCCGGAAAGAGAAGTTCAGGTTAAGATAGACAGTGATAGATTGCAGGAACTTTCTCTTTCCCCTGAGGTGGTTATAGGTGCACTGGCGGCAGCCAATGTGGATCTGCCGATAGGATCGATCGAGACTGGTGGTAGCATTTACAGTTTACGTCTTGATGGTCAAGTGGTCTCTTCTTCAGATATTCGCAATATTCCCGTGTCTCAGCGAGGGAGTGCATTAATAACCATAGATGATGTTGCGGAAGTTGAAGACTGCTTTTCTCCGATCGGTAATATTAGTCGTTTCAGTATAGGAGGAAGTACTCCGGAGGCAACTATATCTTTGCAGATATTTAAGGAAAGCGGTCAAGGTGATATTTTAACGATCGCTGATGCGGCTGAAGAGAGAATAGAGTCGCTTTTAGCAAATGGTTTTCCGGAGGACATTGGTGTGGAGATCATTCAAATTGATGCCGATAACATTCGCTCGGATCTAAATACACTTATGTCCGGAGGTTTTCTTACTGTGATCATAATTCTTTTAATATTAACTTTGTTTATTGGCTGGCGCGAAGCTCTGCAGGCCAGTTTGGTCGTACCTTTTTCATTTTTGTCCGCTTTTATTTTCATTGAGGCCTTTGGTTTGACAATTAATTTTTTGACTCTATTCTCATTGATACTGTCCTTAGGGATCCTGGTAGATGCTTCTATTGTTGTTACCGAGAGTATTTTTCAAAAGCGGTCCTCTGGTCTTACTGGCTCTGAGGCCGCTCAAGAGACCGTGAAGGATTTTCAAGCACCCCTTATTGCCGGCACTTTAACTACGGTCTTTGTTTTTGCTCCGATGCTTTTAGTCGGAGGAGTGATGGGGGAGTTTATTAAAAGTATTCCGATAACGGTCTCAGCAGTTTTAATAGCGGCCCTTTTTGTGGCTATGGTCTTTATAACCACCATAGCCGCTCGTTTCTTGGTTAAGCCTCCCAAGAAAACGGAAGTCGGCCTTTTGGGTATTGGGAAAGTTATGGATCGTGTTTCTGTTTGGTATCAGCAGAGGTTGGATGAGATCCTGAAGAAGAAACGATCCTCATATATAATGTTAGGTGTTATTAGTGGGGTGTTCATAATTGCGACATCTTTACCGTTTATTGGCGTGGTCGGTGTTAACATGTTTCCTTTACCGGATTCTGATACGATATCAATTGATGTAGAAACTCCGGCCGGAACACCTTTTGAGTCAACCAGTGACATTATTCGTCCGATTGAAGAGATGTTAGCCAGTGATCCCAATGTGGCATCATTCTTGGCGGTAGTTGGTCAGAGTTCAGAGGCTGGCAGTATTGATATTGTACAGGCCGGTGATTCAAACAAGGCCGGTATTACCGCGACACTTAAAGATGAAAAAAGACCGACTAGTCGTGAGATAGTTTCTGAGTATAGGAATGCATTAAGGGACTGGGATGGGGGTGAGGTACGAGTTTCTCAACCAGAAGCCGGACCAAGTGCTGAAAGTGCCGTCAGGATCAATTTGACCGGTAATGACCTTGAGAACTTGGAGTCAGCGGCCAGAGAATCGGCGGATGTCCTAAGATCTATAGAAGGTACGGAGAATGTTGATGACGGAATTCAAGCCACTGCCGGTGAGTTTGTTATTGATGTAGATCGTTCTGTTGCCGCAAGGTACGGACTTAGTTCTTCCGATATCGCCAAATATCTTCGTACGTCTCTTTTTGGCCGGAGTGCTACCGAACTAAAGGTTTTGGAGGATGAAATAGATGTGATCGTCTTGAATGATCTTGGTAAAAACAGGAACAGAATAGGTTCGGCTATACCGGTTGACGTTTCTTTTATAGAGAATATGACCATTGAAACCGAACGTGGACCGGTTGTTTTAGATACCTTTATTGATGTTTCTCTCAAACCAGGTCGAAGTACTATTGACCGACGTGACGGCGATCGGATAATAGCTTTAACTTCTGATGTGGCCGGTGGTTTTAATGCTCAGTCAATAGTGAAAGAGTTTCAAGAACAGATCAAAGAAAAAGAATTACCACCGGGTGTCGAAATAGGCTACGGTGGTGAAGTAGAGGAAATACAAGAGTCATTTGTGGACTTGGCCAGGGTAATGTTGATAGGGGTTTTGATGATTTTTATACTGATGGTCCTTCAGTTCAAGTCTTACATCCAGCCCTTTTTTATCATGGCAACCATTCCTCTAGCTTTGACCGGGGTATTTTTGGGTCTGGCTTTGGTGAGACAACCGATATCTTTTCCGGGCTTTATCGGCATCGTAGCATTGGCCGGTATTGTGGTTAATAACGCTATTATCTTGATAGATACCATTAATAAAAATTGTATGCGGGAGCAGTGTGTTAAAGACTCAATATTAGAGGCTGCCAGGTCAAGATTTAGGCCGGTGATCTTGACAACTATTACTACTGTTTTCGGACTTTTACCTCTGATCTTCGTTAGTCCGGAATGGGCGCCGGTGGCCTATTCGATCATTTTCGGTCTTATCTATGCGACCGTTCTAACCCTGGTGGTTATTCCGGTTTTGTATGACCGTTTTTCCAAAAAAAGCTCAAAAAATGATTAAAAGATCCGTTTTCTTAGAGAGCCAAGTTTTTCGGGAGTAGAAATTTGTTTTTTAAAAAAATCAATTTAGGTATAAAATAAATTTATGAGTATTGAAATTGTTCAAGGGGATATTACCAAACAACCGGATGTAGAAGCTGTGGTCAATGCCGCTAATGCCCGATTGGCTCCCGGCGGCGGTGTGGCTCGGGCCGTACATAAAGTAGCCGGTCCGGTGCTTTATGAAGAGGCCAAGGAGTTAGCGCCGATAAAGCCGGGTCAATGTGTTATCACTCTGGCTTATGGATTACCAAATGAGTATGTGATCCACTGTCTTGGTCCAAGATATGGTATTGATAAGCCGGAAGCTAAAATACTTTCCAACTGTTACAGAGGCATCATTTCCCTTGCTTTAAATAAAGGAATTTCTTCTGTGGCCTCTCCGGCGATCTCAACCGGAGCTTTCGGTTATCCGGTGGAAGAGGCGGCAATAGTCGCTGTCTCTACGGTCATTGAAGCTTTGAAGGAGACGGATAGTCCGGAGACATTCCGTTTTGTACTTTTTGATAGTTACGACCTCCGGGTGTTTAATGAGGCTTTTGAAAAAGTACAGAAGACCTAGTTGATCAAATACTGGAGGTAGTAGAGACCGACTAGAATAAAGATAAGAGTTACGCCGTAGCGTATAACCTTTTTTTTGAGTTTGCTTTTCCAGTGTATGGCAGTTAGGGCAACCTGATCTCAAGACCTCTCTTTTTTATTTAGAACCATTTCTTTTAAAGATGTAGGTAGAAAATTAACGACTATTGAGACTGATGGTTCCCTTTTGGTCAGATTTAGGGTATTGTGTTAGTCTGTTTGGCGTG
>JBKHAI010000022.1:0-11077 GCA_046542915.1 Minisyncoccota bacterium
CAGTCGATGAGGTCAACTCCTGGGACTCCTGAACGGTTACCACGAAACCGTTGGAAGCGTTGGTTGAAACTGTTAGTTCTTGGCCGATGAAGTTAAACTCATCAGGGTCTATGATACCAAAGTCAAGACGAGTAGAAGATGCGGCGTGGGTTGTGGAGGTTCCGTTTATCTCCTCTCCACTTCCAAGACCCTCAACAGAGAACTCAAAGATGGTCTCAACAGCGGCGGTCATAGTAATGTCTTCTATGATCGCAACTTCGGTATCGGTGTTTCCTAATGAAGCAGACCCACTACCTCTCATATTGACGTTAATGGTATGAGTTTGGGCGTGCATCGGATTATCGGCAGAGTCAAATGTATGATCCGGATTTATTAATCCTCCGATAGTTACCTCGAATTCATCTCCTGCAGCAAGGTCCTCTGTTGAATCAACATCAATAACTATATAACCGGGATCATCGGAAAATTCATGATCTAAACTAGTTGTATCCAATTTATCTCCTCCAGTTCCTGATGCTGAAACGATCGGGTTTTCTCCCTCCCGTTCAAAACCGGCTTCGGTAGAACTGGCGAAGTCAATTTTAATACTGTCTATATTTTCGGCGTTGTCGGCGTTGTCAGCGATCTTAAAGCTGATGGTGTGAGTCGCAGCAACTCCGGGAGCCGAGTCGGTAAGAGTGTTTTGAAGCTCGATCGGTCTGGGTGAGACCTCATCGGCCTGCAATACCACCGGTAGTGCTACTGACCAAGCCAAGAGCGCCACCATAAGAGCTAAGGCAAGGTAGCTATTGAATGTCAGTTTTTGTAATAATCTTGTATTCATTTTGTTTATAATTAAGGTACAAACTTATAATTTAATCTTTTAATCTTGACATACAGTGCCTTTCGGCTTCTTCCTAGGATGCGAGATTCACTCGCCTGTATGTCCGGCATTTGATGTCTCCGCTTCTCGACCATTGTTGCGGATCCTGGAATGCCTTGAATTCAATGAAGAGGTCACTCCAAATTCCACAACGAAACATCAAATCCAACTCTTATTATAGTACATATAACAGACAAACAATGTGGATAACTAAAGGACGTCTTGTCCTTTTTAGGGAAGGATCTTTTCTTCACTTATCGGATGCTCTTGAAAGACATTAAAAGAGCGATCGGAGTAAATACCGCTTATAATGAATATATAAAGAGACAAAGCCACGACCAAGATCATAAATAGAGATAAAAAGAGGTATCTATATCGCTTTAAAATATCAAATAAAACGCCACGATATGTCTTATTTCCCCTGTCTTTTACTGTCCGTTTCATATCTATAACACTTTCACGCGCCGGTGCGATAAATGCTTTAGATTTGACCCGCACCGAGGTACTCTTACCTTTACCGGAGCTCTCATAGACCAATACCACTCTTTTGACATAAAGACGAATAGAGAAAAACAGGATCAAAATAAATAAAGTTATAACAGATATAGCAACGACCAAAGGGACCATCGGGATGACCCAAAACGTCAGCTCGTCACTGACATAACGATCCCCGTCAGAGCCATAGGCCAAAGTTACCGAAGCAGTATAACGGCCGGCCTCCAGGATGGAACCTTCCCCCTCCCACCTGAAGTTAAAAGAACGAACACTGTCAGGAAGAACATTACCAAAACTGTTATCCATATTTATGGGAATACTCCCTCTTTGTTTCCCCCACATATCCTCTATCTTGATAGCTCCTCTGGGACGCAGATGAACGTTGCCGGTATTTTCAAATTTTAAAAACAAACGAACGTCGGTCTCGTTAAACCAACCGGCATCAGTCCTGAACTCACGAATATCTCCTTCTTCAAAAACATCGCCTTCAACTCTCATAAGAAGCATAGATGTTACCAAAGAAGAAACCTTAACTCCGGTTCCTTGCAGATCCTCATCAACAGGATCGGTTCCCACCAAAAAAGCGGCATAATGCCCTCCCGGCGGAGCGTCTTCCGGAACTAAAACGGTAAAAGGTATATCGACGGACCCCTCGGCCGGTACTTCGTAAGGACCTCGCGAGACCGAGAGCCAACCGGCCGGATTCAGTGCGTCCTCATTGTCATCAAGACGAGGCGTAAAGCGAGCTATCCCGCTCTCTCCACTGGCTTGAAAGTTAACCGGGTTGGCGTAGATCTCAATATCGCTCTTACCGTTATTAACCAACTTAAGAGAACTGGCCCACGGCTGTCCCGGCTCCACCGAAACTTGAAAAAGAGGAGGTGTAACCGCTATGGACATTCTGTCAGAGGCAAACATATCCCCTGGCAGAACAAGTAAAGACAGTAAAATGAATATGATCGCCAAAGAAAGTTTTTTTGTTGTTTTTAGATTCTTTATGGACATATCACTTTATCTTAGATCAATAGTGTTTTCATCAGCTTCCTCTTCATGAAACCTTCCCCTTTTTCTCTTAATGTTGTTATAAGCCATTTCTTGTTTTTTATGGGTATAGTGAATAAAAAATATTATCAAAAAAAGAAAAACGAAAAATATCAGCAAAAGAGGAATGATCGGCAAGACCGTAAAGAACAAAGTGTCATTGATGGCAGGTCCGGTATTTGCCGCACCGTAAGATAAAGAAAGTCTGGCACGCTGTTTTCCCCAGTCCAGATCTTTTTCCCAGACGACATCAAACATCCCTGTCTCCTCGGGTTCCAAAGCACGTCCATCTTCATTAAAAGAAGTCTCACCGACCTCTCTGCCGTTTCTGTTATAAATAATTATCTCCCCTGAAGGGGTAAGAGTGGTATCTCCGCGATTCTCTAGCTCGACATTAAACGTTACCGGAGGACCTGATACATAGTTTCCTTCGGACGAGAACTCAACCAATTGAAGATTATCTTTTGAGTCATCTCCCACGTTTATGGAAAGCAAAGTGGCTCTGTCGCGAGAGATGTCATTCTCGGCGTCCCCTCGTCTGGAACCCTCACCAAAAAAGACATAGGCATGATAAGTACCTTCTTCTGCTCTGGGATCTATCTTTACCTTAATGGGCACTTCCTCGGTCTCGCCGGCCTCCAGTTCCAAAGGGGCTCTGGTAATAGAGACCCAGTCCGCTAGTGATTCCGCCGATTCCAAGCCCCGCTTTATCTGAAGATCATCATCAATACCGCCATCCTCCCCCTTGGAAACATTCCTAACACTAATAAAGACATTTAAGCGTCGCTTGGAACTGTTGCTTACCGATAAAGTGCCGCTTATCGTATCTCCCGGCAGACCGGAATCATCGAAAACCGGCGGAGACACTTCCAAAGAGGCCTCAACCGCCGTGGGCAAAAAAGTAAAGGTCGTAAGAAGCGATAAAACGAATATGATCTTTTTTAAAACGGACATAATTAAAAAATAGGTACTATTATATAAACCAAACTCATAACATAGTCACCGGCCGGTTGATCTTCTCTGGCCTCTAAACTTAAAACGGTGTCAACCGAGTACTCTCTATCGGGGATCCCGCTGTAACCGACCTCGGCCGGATCTTGACTAAAGGCGGCAAAGGAGTCATCCGGTGCAAATCTTGTTGAACCGTCGTCCAAAGTATCATCACCGACATGATAACCATAACAACTTGGAAGATCCTCGCAACCGGAAGACCACGAGGACGGTGATCCATTAGTTCCTTTGATCGGCTCAAACTGATCACCGGCGGCGCTAGCAAACGGGTTCCTTTTATACATATAGATCTTAAATCCACCCGGTGCGTTAGTTTCAACCGTCTTTCTCTGAGCGGCATCAACTCTTTGGTCCAAAGGTAAAGAACCAAAAGGTATAGAAGTAGCAGAGGAATCCACATCGGTGGTAATAACAGAATTTATGGTCTCACCTTTTGGCACTCCAGATATAGAAAAAACCAGATCCGAGCCGGCCGTGGAAACACTCGGGTAACTACCCTCTTCCGAAGTCGAAACCGGATCTCCAGTTTCGGCTTCAACCAAACGGAAGAAGTAAGTAGTGTTGGCTGATGCTCCGGCATGACGAAGAGTGAACTCATACTCCGTGGAAGCTCCGGCAGAGTGAGTGAAGTCGGAAGTGCTAGTGCCGGAGGAGTTATGAGTTCCGCAGCCGTCCCCCGCTCCGTCACTACAACTGTCCGCGGTTGAGAGGATCGCCTCCGGGATCACGTCATTATCTTCACCACCGCCATCGGTATAACACCAAAGCGATCCGCCCTCTTCACAAGATTCAATTTCCTCCACAAACACTCCGCCGCTTGAGAAACTTGAACTCTCCGAGAACTGCAGGCGGAACTTAACGTTCTCGCCTTCCACCAGAGCGGTCTCATCAACGACCGTACGCAGCTTGACTTTATCATCAAAGTCAACGTTCGTCGGCGAGACATTCTCATCGGCAAGCGCTTGGGTCGGCGTAACATTTTCAGTGTCCTCATACCAACGCCATACATCAGACTCCGGGGTAAAACCGGCAGTGGTCAAAGTGGGATAGTAATTATGATCAGAGAAAGTAGTGCCGTCACTTTCAACCATACGAAAACAATAAGCGGTATCTCCTTTGGCACCATTGTGTTCCAAGACCCAGTCATACTCCACATCATTGTCCACTAAAACCTCATTGGGATTTAAGGCACTCGGATTCTCTTCTTCAAAGGAACCGGCAATGTCGGAGACGGAAAGCAAAAGAGTACTAAGTTCCGAGCCGTCAGAAACAGCAGTACTAGTACCACGCCAGATCTCAGCAGAGTCAATATCTCCAACGTCACTCCAACCGGTTGTGGCACTACAAGACCCTTCTCTTTCGGCATACTGAAGGTCAAAGTCACGCGAGTCTGCCGGCAAGGGATCATCACTAACGGTCAACGACATTCTGAGTCTCAAAGCATTTCCCTGTTTCGGTGGATCATCAGATGATGTAACAGCGGTATTCTCCCCTAGGCCACTCCAGGCCGAATCAGGGGCCAGCTGGTCGTTGTGCTCATACCAGCGGTAGTAATTCTGAGTCAAGACCGCGTTATCACCCTCCACCTCGGCTTCCGGAAATTCAGAGTAAGTGCCGACTGTCTCGCCTCCGTCGCTCAAACGAAAGTGGTAAGTATCGGAAAGAGATGCTGCTTCGGTGGCCTGAATGGACCACTCCATCTCGGTGTACTCATCAATTAAAAAATTAGTACTTGAAGCAGAATCAGAATCGTCAAGAATATATCCGGATATGAAAGTTGATCCGGATATTTCACTTAACTGTCTGGTAGTTGTGGCGCCGTCGGTAAAATGATCGGAGTTACAGATACGGAAGTCCGAGGATGTCGTATCACACTCGGGGTTATCAACAGGAACAGTACTCCACGATCCGGTGGTACTGGTCGCGTACTCTAAGCGAAGATCGGCATCATCCGAGACATTACCTTCGTTGTCTATCTGGAACCTTAGACGAACATTCTGATCAACAGGGAAACTGGTTGGTGTGTTCTCGGCTTCTTTCCAAGTGGCACTGTCCTCCCCTCCGTCGTCATTTCGCCATCTATATTTTACTTGCGTCAAACCCCTTACCGCTTCGGCTTGAGGAAATCTGTCATAGCGGAAAAGATCGGTGTCGTCGCTTTTAACCATACGAAAACAATACGGCTCTCCCGACTCGGCTCCGTTGTTTTGAAGAGTAAAATCCCATTCAACCCTCTCTCCCTGACTGACAAGCCGAGGTAAAAGAGCGGAAGGGTTTTCTTCCTCGTAAGTACCTCTCACATCGGAAAGAGAAAGAAGTACCGATGAGAGATCCTCGCCATCAGTGGTAGTGGAGTTGGAAAAACCCCGCCAGATCTCGGAAGAGTTTATACTTCCAACGTCAGAAAAAGTAGTCGTTGCTAAAGCTGAACAATCCGACTCCTCCCCCAAAGCGGCATACTGGAGTTTCACCTGAAGGGTGTCTTCGGGAATGGAATTTGTCTCCGATAGAACATTGGCTCTCAAACGAATAACCTCATCCTGGGCCACCGCCGTGACTTTCTCGTTCTCACCGGCAAGTTCAACGGTCGGGATTGTATCATCTCTGTTTTCATAAAAACGGAACTGGTCCTGGACAAGCTCGGGTTCTTCAATTTGCGCCTCCCATTTGACCGCCCCGATCTCAACAGTATCTATCTCCCCCGACTGACCTTCAGTACTACTTCCTACGACCTTAAGCTCCACGTCCGAGCCGTTAACATCATTAAGTAAAGAAGCGTCCCAAGAACCGGAGATGACTTGACCTTCCGTGCTTGTAGCTGATTCGGTCTTTAGAAAGGCCACCTCACTGCCGTTTTCATAAAGATAAAGCGAAACATCCGGATCGTTTGCTCCATTATTAGTGCTTCTTACAAGAACTCTAAACTCCTGAAGGTCGGATCCTTCTTTTAATGGATTTGTAGAGGTGGAAAAATCAACTCTTAAAAGAGTATCGTTGTCGTGATCGTCTGCCGTAAGCCAGTCATTATTCTGCGGATCATCAGGGTCGTCCTGAATAATAGAGACATCATTGGGCGAGAGATTATCTATCTCAAGAATTGAACCGGGCTCAAGGGACTCCTCCGTAGAAGCTAAGAGATGATGATGAACCGAAAGTATCATTACAAAGATGACAACAAAAAAAGCGGAGCTTGAAATTATTAAGGTCTTTTTTTGTTTTGCCATAAAAACACTGGTTGCTCTTTTGGATTTTTTTATTCCTCCGGCTGTAAGGAGTCACTCTCTTCTGTTTCTTCACCTTTCTCTTCAGACCCTTCTTTATCATCTTCTTCTTTTTCAGTATCTTCATCTTCATTTAAACCTTCCCCGCTTTCTTCGTCGCCACTCTCATCAACCTCTACTTCTTGCTCATCATTTTTTTCAACTTCTCCATCGTCTTCGTTTTCGGGCTCTTCATCTTTGTCATCGTCATCACCTTCATTCTCTGCCTCTTTCTCCTCTTCTGCCGATCGCGGTGACTGGACCGCTTCATCAGATTTCCCTTCAAAAGGGTCAGGAATGGGATCGTGGTCCTCTTCGGGTTCAGCTCTTTCGGCCAGAGGAGCAACTCTGTCGTTTGAAGGATCAAAATGCATAAGAGCATCGCCACCCTTGTCATCTAAACCTTCCCAGACAAGAACGATCCGTGGGTCGGTGTTCTTCTTACCGGCTTTTATGGCTTTCTCTTTACCGGAGTTTCTGTCATACGTAACAACATACCAATCACCATTTCGATAGGATCGCCAAACAACGGTATTCCCGTAAGTGCGAGGATCCGTGTTCTGGTATTCATCATCGGTTAATCTTTCACTCTCCCAGGAACCACTTGATCGGTCGGCATAGAATATCTCCCAACCATTATCAACCCACCCCTGCCAGACGACAGAAGAAACCGATATTTCCGGATAGATATTATTATGATCGGTATCGGTCACAAAAACCTCTTCGTCGGTATCAAGATCGTAAATAACTATCTGCCATCTATCGTCCTGATACCTCTGCCAAGCGGCTAGACTTCCACTTTCGTTGTAAACCGGAGAAACATCATCAAACTCGTTGTCGGTCAAAACCCTTAACCTGTCGGCACCGTCTTGAAAAACTATCTGCTCAATACCAGATGGGTCTTTGTGGGAAGTAATACCCCTGTAACGATCAGCTCGGTCTCGAAAATCATTCTCCTCCGAAATACAGTAAAGCTCGCCACCTGAAAGAAGGGTGCAGTCTTCCTTATTAAAATCGTCAAAAGAGTTAATTTCATCTCCAGAGTGGTCATTCCTTTCTTTTTCACGCTCTTCTCTGATCTCCTCTTCCAGATCGGCCTTTATCTCAGCTCTAAGTTCTTGATATTCAGTTTCAGATAGGGAATCGCCGACATTTTCTTCACCCTTATCTTCTTTTTCATTTTCATCTCGCCCGTCTTCTGCCGTGTCGTTTTCTTCTTTTTCCTCCGGTTCATCTTTGTTGTCATCGTCTTCTTCGTCCTTTTCTTCTGCCTCATCTTCATCGACCGGAACTTCTTCTTCCTTTTCTTTTTCTTTTGATCCTTCTTCGTTCTCATTTTCATCCTTCACCTCTTCATCTTCATCAGCCGACTCACTCTGCTCTTTTGATCTCTCACCTTTATCTTCTTTGTTTTGATCTTCATCATCTGTGTTCTCGCTTCCATCTTCTTCATCCTCTTGATCGCTACTTTCTTCTTTTTCTTCAGTTTCTTGGTCGGTGTCATCTTCTCCGGACTCATCATCGTTTTCATCATCTTCAACCGACTCCTCCTTCGATCCCTCTTTATTTTCTAGATCCTTTTCATCCTCCCCTTCTTTTTCATCCTTACCGGCATTCTCTTTATCGGACTCTTTTTCATCAGTTTTTTCTCCGGCTTCTTTATCATCATCTTCCTGCTTTTCCTCTTCGCTTTCGGTATCTTCTTCGTTTTCTTCCTTATCCTCTTCATCATCTTCGCCTTCCGTGTCTTCTTCGTTTTCTTCCTCTTCATCATCTTCGCCTTCCGTGTCTTTTTCGTCTTTTTCTTCTTCCTCATTTTCATCGACAGGAACTTCTTCTTCCTTTTCTTTTGATCCTTCTTCGTTCTCATTTTCATCCTTCACCTCTTCATCTTCATCAGCCGACTCACTCTGCTCTTTTGATCTCTCACCTTTATCTTCTTTGTTTTGGTCTTCATTGTCTTCTTCGTCACTTCCCTCGGAAGCGTCCTCTTCACTGACAGAGTCATCGGAAGTATCGGCGCTGGCGGTTTCAACCACAAAGGAAAACGGAGAGAAGATCATAACTAAAGCTGTAAACAAAGCCAGTGATCGGAAAAAGAACAAACCGGCAGTTTTCGAGACCAAGGGACCAGATCTTACTCGCTCCCTAGAATGTTCCCCTTTTTTCTTGAGATAAAGCACAAAAGGAGAACCGGATCCCTCCTTCTCCAAAAAAGATCTGGTGGTCTCGGGAACTTTCAGTGTAAATTTTTTATTATCTTCTTTCCTCATATATTTAGAAATATAGACCTTCTTCAGGTGTTAAAACATCTTCTTCCGGTAAAGGAACGGCCGACTCGCCGGTTGATCTCTCACTAAGCCAAGCGTCAAAATTGACCGAGAATATATAAAACATAAAAAGTGAAAAAATAAGCGAGATGAAGATGATAAAATATAAAATTCCTTTGTATAACTTCATTAACTCCATCTCTGAGCGGATCTTCGTCTTCCAAAAACGAAAAGTAGTGGCTAAACGACCCTGACCTTTAGACTTATTGACCCTTGTGCCGTTGTTTGCTTCCAGATACTCCATCAGGTCTTTTTCGGTCGTCATCCAGACAGGATTGGCATATACCCTTTTTCCGCTTATCTTACCGGCTCTGATCAGTTGACCAACATAATCAGACGAGTAGCCGGACATCTGAGCCGCTTCCTTAAGAGTTATGTACCTACCTTCTTTTTTTTGGCTAAAAATATAGCTCATAAACACCTCTCAAACCAATCTCGACCCTCCAGATTTAGTTTTTCTCGACGGTCGAGAAAAAGCTTATACTTTAATTTTAACAGAAAAGATCATTAAATTTCATCCACAAAACCCCTTATCTGTGGATAAGGGGTTTATAAATAATTCGATCTAAAAAACGAAGTTCAATCCAAGAGATCTTCCCAGACCTTCTCTTCTTTCTGCTTTAGTTCTTTCAACTCGGCCGACTTTTCTTGCATCAGATCCAAGCTCTCGTTTGCTTTCTCGTTGATCCGACCAAATTCCTCTTCTCGCTCTTCGGATGATATCTCTCCCCGTCTTAGGTCTCTTTCAACACGAAAGTAATCCTCTTGAATACTGCTAAGCTCGGTGAACGTCTCGGCTTGAGTTTTTAAAACATCGTCAATTGATTCCCAGATATCTATAAATTCGGCTTTTTCAGGATCTCCGTAATCGGAAGCGACGGCCTCTTCTTTATTGTCAAATCCGCCTTGTTCAGCTATCAGCTCCTCCATCTCTTTTATACTCTCACTCACCTTCTGATATGAAAAATCTCTTTTATCGGGAAAATGAGAGGCGCATTTTTCTGATACCGAAACCGCCTCTTCTATCTCTTCGTCGGTTAGGTCACTTGGTTGTCGGGCTACAAAGTGATCATAACGGGACATCTCTTCACAGCGCTCAAACTGATCTCGATACTCGGGTGCAACGCTCGCCTGAGAATAATAGGAAAGATGTTTCTTAGCCTCTTCTCTTTTTAAAGAGAGGGTCTCTTGAAAACTGTTCTGCTCCATCCTCCAGAAAACTCCCACAGTAACGACGATCAAGATAAAAAACGAAATGACTAGAGTAACTTTTGTTATTTTCCTTTTTGGCATTTTAGACTCATCTTTTAGATCAGATCTCTTTTAACTTTACAAAGATGCACCTCTGCACTTTCCTGAACCCCAAAGAGATCCTCTTCTTCCTGGGACTCCGGACCCAAATTGTCTTTATGAACATAATACATAACTCCCATGGCAATGGCGGTCATTATCGTTATAAAAATTATTACTTTTAAGGCCTTTCGCATAGTTCCAAAGACACATTAACAATATAACATAAATAATAAATTTCTTTTAAGTAAGATACCGTAACAATATTCTCATATTCTAGAATATGAGAATATAGTAAATATTATTGCAACTCTTTTACAAAAGGTTCCTAAAGAGCTTATGAAGACCTTCTGCAGTTCTCTTGGAATCTATTTTCCCTTGTTTAGGACCAGGTGTTTGACGGTCTTTAAAAAGACCTGAATATCTAAAAAGACTGAGCGATTCTTTATATAATAGAGATCATAAGATAGTTTCTGAGCGGTCTTTTCAGCAGAGGGATTAAACTTAGGCGGGTCAATGCTATATAACTGTGCCCAACCGGTAAGACCGGGCTTTATTAGGTGCCTGATATTATAGTATGGAACCACTTTTTCATAACTTCGGACCAGGTCATTGACCTCCGGTCGGGGACCGACCAGAGAAAGATCTCCCTTGACCACGGACCAAAGCTGAGGGAGTTCATCCAGGTGAGAAGAGCGCAAGATCTTACCGACTTTCGTTGTTCTCTCACCATCTGGGGTCATAGTTCTGAATTTATACAAGGTAAAAGGAATGCTCTTTTTCCCCAC
>JBKHAI010000023.1:0-10959 GCA_046542915.1 Minisyncoccota bacterium
CGAAGTTTCCGAAGAAGAATTCAAAGAGGAACCCAAAGAAGAGCTTTCTTTGGAGGAGCGCTTCCAAGCCAAAGAAGAAGAAGTGTCAGAAAAGATCAAAGAAAAAGACGATGAGATAAAGGAACTCAATACTCAGATCGAGGCAAAAGAGAAAGAACTCTCGGATGCGGAAGGTGAGAGAAAAGGACAGGAAGAAAAAAGAGATCCCGTAGCTAAACGGGAACAAGAAATTGAAACAAAACTTTTTGAGATCGGTGAAAAAGAAAAGGCCTCCGATCTGGATGATGATGCCAAGCGATCCTTACAGCAAGAACGTTGGGGACTAGAAGAGGAGAGGAAAGAGGTGGAACAGAACAGATGGGAGATAGATCAAAAAATAAATGAGGTACAGGACAGGATATCTTCCATTCAAAGCGAAAAAGAAAAACTGCAGTCTGATAAAGAAGAGACCGAGTCGGAAAAGACATACTTTGAAGAGTTAGGGAAAGTTATTAAGGCCGAGAAACGAAAGAGACAAGTGGAAGAAAAACTTTCCGAACTGAAGAGTCAACAAGAGGAGCTTGAAAAGGAATGGGATGTTAAAAATGATGAAAAACAATCCATAAAAGAGAAGATAGATTCACTGCTTAAGCAAAAAGAAAAACTGGAAGATGATATAGAGGAAATAGAGAAGCGGGAAAGGTTAACAGAAGAACCTGTGGCATTGCACAAGATAGAGCAGAACCGTTGGGATGCGGAACAAAGGCGACGTGAACTGGAGAAGCAGAGGTGGCAACATGAGGATGATCTTAAGGGACTGGAGAACAAAATGCTTGATCTAGAGAATAGATATAGAGGCCATCTGAAAGAAACCGAAAAACTAACACTCTCAATGCAGAACCTGGAGGACTTTATAAAGAAGACTGAGGAGGAGTATAATATTCCGGAAAGCGAGTTATTATTGTAGTATGGATAGAGAGGAATTAACTGTTTATCTTGAACAAGTTATTTGGGGTAATACGCTTGCGGATTATCTTTTAGCTTTGGGAGTTCTCGTCGGAGCATTAATAGTTTTTAAGATATTCAGGGAGATCATACTTTCACGCCTTAAAAGTCTGGCTAAAAAAACTGAAACTGACTGGGATGATCTGTTTATAGAAATAGTCCGTTCTTTGCGGCCGCCTTTCTATATTATTTTGGCTCTCTATTTTTCTAGTTTCTTTATAGATCTTCATCCGTATGTTTCTAAGGGTATATTCTACTTACTCGTAATCTGGATCGGTTATCAAGTAAGTATTGCGTTTTCTATACTGATCAATCGTATAGTTGAGAAAAAAATAGCTTCGGAAGAAGGCGCTCAAGCTCAGTCCGCTTTCCGGTTGCTTGGTAACTTGGTCAAGGGGGTTGTTTGGGTCGTGGTACTTCTTTTTGTTCTTTCCAATATGGGGGTCAACGTGACCTCTTTAATAGGGGCTGTTGGGATCGGAGGAATAGCTATTGCTTTGGCAGTGCAAAATATACTGAGTGATCTTTTTAGTTCATTCACGATTTATTTTGATAAACCTTTTAAAGTCGGTGATCTCATTATGGTGGGAAGTGATATGGGAGAAGTTGAGTATATTGGAGTAAAAACAACTCGCCTTAGAGCTCTCGGAGGAGAAGAGTTGGTAATTTCTAATCAAGAGTTGACCTCAGCTCGGGTACAGAACTTTCAGAATTTAAATGAGCGGCGGATCGTCTTTCATTTCGGGGTTACTTATGATACACCCAAAGAAAAACTAAGAAAGATACCGGAGATAGTTGAGGAGGTTGTAAAAAATGAAGAATTTGCACGTTTTGACAGAGCTCACTTTTATAGTTTTGACGATTCAGCTTTGACTTTTGAAGTTGTTTATTTCATTTTATCTCCCGAATATAACGAATATATGGATACCCAGCAGGGTATTAACTTGGGAATAAAGGAGGGGATGGAAAAAGAGGAAATACAGTTCGCTTATCCGACCCGTACTATTTATATGCACTCATAAGTACTCTGCCGCGCTTTAAGGGCGTAGTTCAATATGAAGATCGTTAATTACAACACGGCGGCAAAGATGATCCAGGAGGGAATGGTTGGGGTAATTCCCACTGATACTATCTACGGAATTGTCTCTTCAATATATTACGAAGAAGCGGTGGATAGGGTCTATAAGGTTAAGCGCCGAAATAGAGATAAACCCTGCATTGTACTAATTGATAAAATTGAAAGGCTTTCGGACCTAGGAGTGGATCTTGCTGAAGATAAAACAGCCCTTGAGATATTGGAAAGTGTTTGGCCCGGTCCGGTTAGTATTATTTTTGAAGTTCGGGAAGCTCCTTGGCACCTTACCCGTGGGACTTATAGTATGGCCTTTAGATTACCGAACAATGATCAGTTACTGGAATTCTTAAAAGTGTCGGGGCCTGTTATAGCTCCCAGTGCCAATGTGGAAGGTATGGGTTCCGCTATCTCTGTTCAGGAGGCCGGTCTTTATTTTGGCAATGAAATAGATTTTTATGTTGACGAGGGAGAAAGACCCTATTTTGCTTCACGGCTTGTGAAGATAAGCGATGGTGACCTAATAACGCTACGTTAATGGCAAAACAAAACAATTCAGGTGAATTAGCGAAGGACAGATCAACTAAAGCGGTCATAACTTGCGGTCCGGGGGAAACCCTTTCAGACATAGAGAAAAAGATCCGCTCGGAAGTTGAGCATATGGATATGTTGCAGTATGTCTATGTTCTGGATGCTGATAATAAGCTGAAAGGGGTTTTTTCTATGCGCGACCTTTTTTCTAATTCTCCCGAGGCATTAGCTGAGGATGTTATGTCCAGTTCTTTAGTAACTGTCTTACCTCTGACCGATCAGGAGGCCGCTGCTTCTATCGCGGTGCAGAATAACATAAGAGCTATGCCGGTTGTGAAAGAAGACGGTACTTTTCAGGGTGTTATCACTTCCGACCTTATCTTGGATGTTCTTTCCGAAGAACACAGCGAAGATCTTCTTTTGTTGGGTGGTATTCAAAAAATATATTCTGCCGGATCAATGTTCAAGGACCGCTTACATATTCTTCTTGTGGCCCGTTTGCCCTGGTTGCTGATAGGTTTGGGAGGGGGTTTGCTGGCGGCTTTAACGGTGGAGAGATTTGAAGAGATGCTGGAGAGTTACATCATTCTGGCTTTCTTTCTTCCGTTGGTGGTATATATGAGTGACGCGGTTGCCAGTCAAACTCTGACCATTTTTATCAGAGCCATTGCTATTGATCATTCTTTTTCCTACAAACGTTATATTATAAGGGAAATGGGGTTGGCACTCTTGTTGGCGTTGATCTTGGGAGGACTCCTCTTCTTATTAAGTTTTCTGTGGTTCAAGGAATTACACTTTTCAGCCGTTTTAGGAATTGCACTTTTCAGTGCCGTTTTAGTCGCGGTTATAGTGGCTCTTTTTATGACCATTATTTTGGATTTCTTAAAAAAGGATCCGGCTATGGGTAGTGGGCCCTTTGCGACCATAATAATAGACATCATTACTATTTTGATATATTTCAGCATTTCCTTTTATTTCTTGCCGTTTACTTGACCTTAAACATTTTTAGGGCGCTTCATTTGGCTTAAATTGTTGACATTTAAGTGTATTTTCTTTTAAATATTAGCATGTTGTTCGTTTTGCTCTTTTAAAACAAAAGACGGTATAAAGGAGGCTTTATGAAAGACGTACAAACTCTGCTAAGAAAGCACCAACTAGAAAGGAGGAAAGAAAAGAAGGAGGAAAGTTACCCCAAAAAGATGACCTGTGGCGAGTATTTGGAAATGGTCAAACAAACTCCGGAGGTGGCTCAACTGGCTCCTGCCAGGATCTACAACGCCATAGTCAGGCAAGGAGTGGAGACAATACCGGAAAACGAAAGATGGGGAGATGCCGATAGTCGCTATAAATTCTTCTCGGACCAGATGTTCGGACAGGAAGATGCTCATGAGAACCTAATGAGGTTCTTAGCGGCCGGTGCCAGAAGGACCGAGACCGGAAAAAGGATCCTACTTCTTATGGGTCCTCCGGCCGGGGGTAAAAGCACTATTGCTTCTATGATGAAACGCGGCTTGGAGGAATACAGTCAAGTTGTACCCCTTTATGCGATAGAGGGTTGTGACCTCCATGAAGAACCGCTGCATTTGCTTCCCAGACATTTACGTTCCAGTTTTGAGGAGACCTTAGGTGTAAAGATCGAAGGGGATCTCTGTCCTCAGTGTCGCCGAAGACTTTTTGAGGAGTTCTCGGAAAAGAACGAGGCAGGTGATATTGTAGAAGTTAGGTGGGAAGATGTGCCGGTCGTGAGAACTTCCCTTTCGGAACGCGGTAGAGTTGGTATCTCGACGTTCCAGCCCGGCGATCCAAAGTCGCAGGATATCTCTGACCTTATTGGTTATGAAGATGTCGCTAAGTCGGCTCGTTACGGAAAGGCGGATCCTAGAAGTTATAGTTTGACGGGGGAGCTTGAAAAAGGCAACCGTGGAATGATCGAGTTTATCGAGATGCTGAAATGCGACAAGAAGTTCCTATGGTGTTTGATCTCGGTTGCTCAGGAGCAGGTTATTAAGGTTCAAGGCTCCACTTTTCCACAGATCTATACTGATACTGTGATCCTCTCCCATACTAATCAGCCCGAATTTGAGGAGTTTGCTCAACAGAAAGAGCCGGCTTTGCATGACAGGATCTATATGGTCAAGGTGCCTTATCCTCTTAGGGTTAAGGACGAAAAAAAGGTCTATGAAAAGCTCTTGAGGGAAAGCCACTTAAGTAATGTTCACATCTCTCCTTATGCACTTGATATAGTGGCGATGTTCACGGTTCTGACCAGATACTCCAAAAGTCAGATATGCGAAGACCCGGTCAAGAAGATGAAGTATTATAATGGAGATCGGGTACAGGAAGACAGGTATGAGAACCCCGTGGACGTGCGAGAGTTGAGAGAAGAAGGCAAGAACAAAGGCGAGGGTTTTTTCGGAATTAGTTCTCGTTATGCTATTGACGCTATCAATACGGCTTTGACCAAAGAAGGAGCTACCTGTTTAACCCCCAGAATGGCCATCAGGGCCTTGCAACGACATTTTGAACACCATATGGGTTTTTCCAAGGAAGAAGTCGCATATTACAAATCACTGTTACAGGAAACTAAAGAAGGAACTGTTACCGGTGAGTACAAAAAGATCGTGGAAAAAGAGGTTACCAAAGCGTTCCTAAAAGCTTATGAAGATCTGGCCAGAGAGCAGTTTGAAAAGTATATGCGGAATGTGACAGCTCATTGCCGGAAAGAGAAGATCCAGGATCCGTTTACGGGCCGTTATGAAGACCCTGACGAGAACATAATGAGATCTATTGAAGAGATGATCGGGGTGACCGAGAACAGAAAAGACCAGTTCAGACAGGAAGTTCTTGTCTACAAGGCCACGGAACCGAATTTTGACTTCAGCACTTATGAGCCTCTACAGGAAGCCGTGGAAAAAAAGCTTCTTCACCAGATGAAAGATACTCTTTCGTTGGTGGTTTCCAAGGACCGTCCCCAAAGCGGCGAGGAGAAGGCCAGAGCCAAGGATCTTCATGATACTTTGGTGTCACAAAGAGGTTTTTGTGATAAATGTGCCCAGGAGTTCATCGAAGACGCGGCACGCTTTCTATCCCAATAGACAAACCGCAAGAGAGCTCGCCAATTTACTGGCGAGCTCTTTCTAAAAGGAGGTTGTGATGCCTATTCATCAGAAAGAACAGGAAACGAAGCAAGGACCGCTTGATGCGGTCCGTCACAGAGAAAAACAGCGGGAGGCCATAAAGAAGGGAGTCAGAGACATAATCGCTGATGAGAGTATTATTACTCGCGGTAGAGAAGAAAAGATAAAAGTCCCTATCAGAGGCATTAAGAGTTATAAGTTCAAACACGGCAGTCCGGACGGCGAAGGTTACGGTCTTGGCCAAGGAGAAGGTCAACCCGGCGACGTTATCGGGAAAAAACCCGGAAAAGGAAGGCCGGGGAAGGCCGGAGACGAGCCCGGCGAGGACTTCATTGAAAGCGAAATAGAGCTTTCCGAAGTGATCGAGTATATGTTGGAAGATATGGGCTTGCCGAAACTTGAAACTAAGGAAGTTGCCAAGCTGGTTACTCCTGAAGGTTGGAGTTTCAAAGATATCTCCAAGACGGGGCTTAGACCAAATCTTGAGAAAAAACGTACTCTTCAAGAAGGAATGAAAAGATTGATCCATTTTATTGAAGAGTTAAAAAGAGAAACCGGTTGTTCCGAAGAAGAATGCGAACACGCCCTGGAAATAGCTGAAGGTGACTTGAACGAGGCCATTTCGATCTTACGAAAGGGTGAGTTACCGGCAGAGTTGATCAAGGCCTCGCCGGTCATCACTAGTGATGATATGCGTTTCCGCAGCATGGAGGAATCGGAAGAATACCATTCCAATGCCGTGGTTATAGCTATGATGGACGTGTCTGCTTCAATGGGCTTAGAGAAGAAATTCGTAGCTAGGTCCTTTTTCTTTTGGTTGGTGGAAGTATTGAGACATTTATATGAAAATGTGGAGATACGCTTCATCAGCCATACAACCAAAGCCAAGGTGGTGGATGAACATCACTTCTTTCACAAAGGCGAAAGCGGTGGCACGTTTTGCCACAGTGCTTTTGATCTGGCTTCGGAGTTGGTGGAAAAGGAATATCCGACTAGTAAGTTCAATGTTTATGCCTTTCTGTTCTCTGATGGTGACGATTTTCATCCGGAGATCACGGTTAAGTCGGTGCGTAGACTGGCTAACTTGGGGGTCAATATGATCGGTTACGGAGAGATAATGGAAAGTAACGCTATGAGCCAATTAATGAGACATTTAGAGCACGGATTTGATCTTAAGACGGTTGTATCGTTGGCTAAAGAAGAGGGGATGATAGTATTGGAGGCTCCCCGCCACGCCTTTGTCTCTGTTTTGATCAAGGATGAAAAAGACATCCTATCAGCACTTCATGAATTCTTAAGAAAGGAGAGATGGCAATGAGAGTAGATCTGGCAAGACTGGAAAGAATAGATCAACGGATCAGGGAAATACTAGAAGAATGGGGCCTTAATATTACACCGGTTGATTTTGAAATAGTGCCAACCCAAAGAATGTTTGAAGTTATGGCCTATGGTTTGCCGGTTAATTTTAAACACTGGTCCCATGGACGCGATTACGAAAGGATGAGAACCATCTATGAGCATTCCGGATCGGGGTTGCCTTACGAGATGGTGCTGAACACTTCTCCACCTAAGGCTTTCTTGATGGAAAATAACTCCTTTGCTCTTCAGGTTCTCGTAATAGGGCATGTTTATGCCCATGTCGATTTTTTCCGCACCAATGTTAATTTTGAAAAACTGCCCAGAGATATCAATATTCAGGCCTATGAGGCCGCTAAACGCTTTGACAGATTTGAACATCTGTATGGTCTCTCGGCACTGGAGGATCTTTGTGATGCCGGTTTGGCCCTTAAAATGAACATAGATCCGGAATCGAACAGGAGAGAAAGCAGAGAAGAGCAGATAGAGAGGGTATATAATGAAGCTAATGATCATTCGGAGTATAGGGACGACGATTTTCTGAAATTGTTTCCTGTAAAGAAAAAAAAGAAACCGAGTCTTAGAGAACTACATTCTAAAACCCCTTTGGAACCAGACAGGGATGTTTTGGGGTATATAATCGAAAACTCTCCTAAACCTCTAAATGACAAGGAAAAGGACGTACTTTCCGTCATAAGAAGTCAAGGCAGGCATTTATATCCTCAGCTTCGGACGAAAGTTATGAATGAAGGTTGGGCCAGTTATTGGCACGAAAAACTGATGAGGCGGCTTTTTCAAGAGAGATCGCTAACTGCGGAGGAACACGGCACTTTTGCGCATTATCATTCGGCGGTTTTGGCACCTAACCCGTTCCAGATCAATCCTTATTATCTGGGTAAAAAGATGTTTGAGGATATAAAAGAGCGCTGGGATAAAGGAATGTTCGGCAAGGAATGGAAAGAGTGCGAAGATCTATGGGAAAGAGATAACTGGAATAAGGAACTTGGTCAGGGTACGGAAAAGATCTTCGGTATTAGAAAATTATATTCTGACAGAATGTTCATTGAGCATTTTCTGACCAACGATCTGATACACGAACTTCAGTTGTATATCTATGAAGAACAAATTCTCAGAGACGGTAGCAAAGAGTTAATAATAACTGAATCGCGTCCCGAGATTATCAGGAGACAATTATTGGAGTTACACTCTGATGGTGGTATCCCCAGGATCATTGTATTGAACGGCAATTATAACAATAACAGAGAGTTATACCTGCAACATCTTTTTGAAGGAGTGCCTCTTGATAAAGAATACTTGAAGAGAACTCTGGAACATATTTACTTTCTCTGGGGAAGGAGTGTTCATTTAGAAAGTGTAAAGGTCATAGAGGATCCGTTGAAAAGTAGAGGCTACAAGATCAAAGGTGTTGTTTACTGTTATGATGGGAAGAATCACATTGAGTCCGATATGAAAGGTGCCAGAACACTTTATTGAAATGACCGTCTTTTGTTTTTCTTTACAAAGACCGCGCGTTAGCGCGGTCTTTTTTATGAATAAGTTGTTATTCGGCTTTTTTTTGTTATAATAAGAAAATGAAGCTTGATCTTCTGATCGTTTGTTATTAATAAGATAATTGTTTAAATATATGAGAAATTTAATACTAATACTGCTTATAGCCCTGATCGCTGTAGCACTTGGGACTATGTTGTTTGGGGAATCTGATGAAGAAGACAGGGAGTACACTGTCTCGGAAGCTAGAGAAGTAGCTGCCAATTGGATGGAAGAGAGTTCTCCTACATACACTCATGACGGATCCGACCTTGAGGTGGTTGAAGAAGAGAAGATAAGTGATAACGTTTTTGAGTTTGTTTTTGAGTTTGAATCGTCAAGTGCGGGTTATGGTGACCGAAGCGATGAGATGACGGCTCAAGTTATAACTCCTCATACCACTAAGGTAGTTGTCGAAGAAGACGAGGTCACTAGTGCGATCACTGACGGATCATATTCCGAGTTGGATGATGAGATGATCGAGGATGACACCTCCGGAGACGAAGCTTCGGAAGAAGAAGTTTCGCTGTTCTTTGTTCTGGTTGAGGATGGTGTGGAAGAGGTAACTTCCGTGAGCCGAAGTGTCACTGTAGAGGACCGTGTTGAAAGGGCGGCTTTAAAAGCTTTACTGGAAGGTCTCACGGAAGACGAGGTTGAGGAAGGTTATAGTACCGCTATCAATGATGGGGTAGAGATATTGGATCTTGAAATAGCTGAAGGTGTTGCTTCCGTTGACTTCAGTTCCGAACTTGATGAGGAAGTCGCCGGCTCGGCAACGGTTACGGCCATAAGAGATCAGATAGAAAAAACTCTTGAACAGTTCGACACCGTTGATGAGGTCTCTATATCGGTAGAAGGTGAATCAGAAGAGGTATTGCAACCGTAATTTTTGGAGAAATAAGACAAAAATATTCAACAAAAAACCCCTTAGTGGGGTTTTTTTGTTGATCATCATTGGGTGTGATATAATCAAGTTCCATTAAAAGTTAATTAAAAAAAATATGAAAGGATACATTGTTGATATTGAAAAAGAAACAGAAGAAAACAATGATTATCGCCGAGTGCTTTACACGGCCAAGAATTGCCAGTTGGTCGTTATGAGTATTGAACCCGGTGATGAGATCGGTGAAGAGGTTCATGAACTGGACCAGTTTATAAGAATTGAAGAAGGCAAAGGAAAGGTTATTCTTAATAAAGAAGAAGAGCATGAGATCAAGGACGACTGGGCAGTGGTCATACCCGCCGGAGTTTGGCACAACGTCATAAATACCGGTGATGAACCACTGAAACTCTATACTATCTATGCTCCGCCGGAACACAAAGACGGCGTAGTTCAGAAAACCAAAGCCGACGAATATGAGGAACATTTTGACGGGGTGACCACCGAATAGAAGTTTCTTTAAAACTCTTTAGTTTTTCTTAAAAACCGCTTTCCATAAGCGGTTTTTTAGAGTTACAGCTCTGTGTTATAATACCTAAAAAGATAAATAAAAAATATTATGAAAATACCTTCAAAATACTATCAATTTAAGGACGAACCATCGATCATACTGGTAACGGCAAATCAAGAAGCATATGTTTACAAAGTAGCTGATGGAGAGGTTGGTAAGATAGGGGCTATAGAAGCGGAGAAACCGGAAGAAAGAGACCGTCCCGGAGTTTTCGTGACCAGAAGGAAAGGTATGGTCCATCATGGCGAGTCTTTGGAAGAAAAACAGCAAAAGGTTAAAGATAAAGCCATAAAGAACTTTTTGAACAAATTAAAAAAGGAACTTGATGATGTTCTTGTCACCGAAGGGGAAGAGATCCCTCCTATTTATCTTTTCACGCCGGATCTTATGGAGGGTGAGATACGAAAAAAGGTGCCCAAGGAAGTTAAAGAGAAAATAAAAACGGTCTTTTGGGGTATATATATCAGGGAACATCCTTTGGATCTGGTTAAGAAGATAGACAAGGTAAAGCAAGAGAAAAAAGTGATACCAACCGACGAAGAAGCCATAAAGATACTAAAAAGAAAAAAAGAGTGAAGGAAAATAGGATATAGATGTGGTGATCAAAAAAAACCGGCAATTGTAGTTGCCGGTTTTTCGTCGGTAACTGTTTTAGCTAAACAGTTGTGTTACTATTTTGATACAGAACATCATTCTGGGTCTTGCCGTTCAGGGGCAGTATTCTAAGTTGTTGTAGTAACTCATTCCGGTGACGGAGTTTCTGTCTTAATTGGTTTAAGCCACCGGCAATGATCCTCTTGGGTATCCTTTGCTATAGATATGAACTTTTCTTAATGATAATGAAAAGTGCCAGAAGTGTTTGCACATTACCAAATGATAT
>JBKHAI010000024.1:0-10708 GCA_046542915.1 Minisyncoccota bacterium
TCTATAAAGACCCAGAAAAGGGCTGGTACGTTATAATTCTTAGAAAAGAAGCCGAAAAAAAGAGCCAACAAGAAATTGAAAAATATTTAGAAAAGACCTTAAAAAATTAAGATCCGAATAGTTGTCTTTATTTATTTAATTTTTTAGTTTATTATAACCGAACGATACTAGATCAAATAAAAATATTTCTATTATGATATCTTTCTTTAAGACAATAATTTATGAACCGCTCTATAACATATTCATTTTTATTAACAGTATTTCTCCGGTCATAGATGTTGGTATTGCTATCATCTTGTTAACCTTATTGGTTCGTTTATTATTGTTCCCTTTATCAAAAAAAGCGACCTTAACTCAACAAAAACTTCAGATCCATCAAGATGAACTGAAAGAGATAAAGGAAAAATACAAAGATGATAAACAAAAACAAGCCGATAAGATGATGAAGTTCTACAAAGAAAAGGAAATAAATCCTTTTTCTTCACTTATACCCTTTTTGATCCAGATGCCGATCATTATTTCACTTTATATGATATTCGTGCATACTAATCTTCCCGATATACGAATGGATCTTCTTTACAGTTTTGTTCCGACTCCGGATGAGGTTAATATGAATTTTCTGGGAATAATGGATATTTCCGGGAAAAGCGCTTTACTGGCAATTCTTGCCGGTGCTGCCGGTTTTTTACAGCTTCGGCTTTCTATGCCGGCCGTTAAAGAAAGAAAGGAAAACCCGTCTTTTAAAGACGAGCTTTCTCGTAATATGAATCTTCAGATGAGATATGTATTTCCGGTCTTTATCGGTTTGATAGCCTATTTCTTATCAGCTGTGGTGGCTTTGTATCTTTTGACCAGCAATATCTTTTCTGTTATACAAGAGTTGTACTTAAGAAAAGATAAGTTAAAATTCAAAGAAGAGCTGGACAAAAAGAACCAAGAAAAAGAGAAAAAACAAGGAGAAGAGAAAGAAGAAAAGGAAAAGGGTGAAAAAACAGAAAGTGTGACCGACCCTGTTTCAAATAAAGGTAAAAAGAAAAAGAAAAATGGAAGAAAAAAAAGAAAATGAGACAACTTTAGAACTAGCCAGAAGTTTTTTTAACGCTATGGGGATCGCTTATGAAGATCTGACCGTAAAAGAGGAGGACGGTAGGTTGAATGTTTTACTCTACAGCAAAAATGACTCCAAGATCCTTATAGGAAAAGGCGGTGCCAATTTGATATCATTAACTCTGATATTGAATCTGATCGTTAAGAAAAAAATAGGACCGGAAGCCCAGATATTCGTTGATATCAATGATTACCATAAGGAAAATCTCGATATGATAAAACAGAAAGCGCTTATGGTCGCCGAGAGGGTTCGTTCTTTTCAGGTTGATATGGAATTGGATCCTATGAATCCTATGGAAAGAAGATTTGTTCATTCTCTTTTTAGTAATGACCCCGGAGTAATGACCGAGTCAAAGGGTACCGGTAGAGACAGGAGAGTGGTGGTCAAGGTTAAGAAAGAATAAAGGACTTAATTTATTATATCAAAACTCCCGACCAGTTCGGGGTTTATTGTATAAAGTATAAGCCAAGATATTAAAGCGAGTAAAAGCCCCAAAATTGCTCTTGTTACAGTTTCTTTACCTTTCTCCTTACCTTCTATCGTATCGGTAGTGATGTAAAGTACTCCGCCGATCGTAATGAATATGATCGCTAAAAGTACTGCGACAATAATAAGAGTCTCCAATAAAAAGCCGGCATAGCTGGTTAATTCCCCTTCTTCCATTTCTGCTTGGTAGCCATCAGCGTCAGAGTGAAGAAAGATCGGTATTAAGAAAAAGGCCAATACTCCGATCTTTGCGATTTGAGATATACTTTTTACTGAAAGAAAGCCCCGGTTAAGGTGGTATTTATTCATTGAAGAAAGATGTCTTTCTTTATCTAATTAATCCTCGTCTGACTCTTCGGTGTTCTCTTCGTCTTCCATTTCATAAACCCATAACATACCGGTCTTTTTATTGGTAAAGTAAAGATCTCCTCTTTCTTCATCAAAAGAAAGGTCATAAGCATCCAGTTCGTCAAAATGCCTACTTATATCATTGGGTGTTATTATCTCTTCCAGATCCTTTGTGTCTGTATTTACCAATTTAAAAGATTCGTCTTCAAAAGACACCTTACCCTGATACCAAGCATCCGGGTAGACCTGTGATGATGGAATATCATTCGGTTCAGCGCAAATAAAACTTTTTTCGTCTTTAAAGGTGCATTTATCCGTTAAGGTCTTCATGTCACTGATCTCTTCCGAACTACCGGCCTCATGATCATACATTTTCAAGCTTGTACTATTATTTTGACTTTGATCATAGATCGTCCTTGAAGCGTCTCGGCTTGTTTTGGTAGTAAGTCCGGCTATGCCTCTTAAGGGGTGAGTTAAAGATCCGGTTTGAGTGTTTAAGACATACATATGTCCCTCGGTATGACCGGAAGGTTTGGTGGTCAAGGTTATAATGTTTCCGGATGGCCATTCTATTAACCAATCCCTGATAGGTGAGGAAAAGAGATGTTCTCCGGAGACCGTTGAGGTTTCACCAAAGGAGCTAGTGAAGCCGTTAACTCCGATATCTTTTTCACTGATGTAGAAGAAGTTATTTCCGTCAGGGTAACTTGCCGCGTCAACGGTCTTTTCCGGTAATCGGGCTCCTTCCCAGATCAAACCTTCCTCGTCTTCGGAGAATTCGACAGCGACAACTTTACTGTCTGAGCTTTCTTCGTTATGGGAAAAGATGAGAACATTGTCCTTATTCATCCAAGAGACCTTGTAAGCCCCTGAAAAGAGGTCCTCATCATTTCCCAGTATCTGCTGATGTTCACCGTTGTTTACATTAACTTCATAAAGTTTCCCTTCTCCTTTAGAAATATAGCGAATGTGGGGTTCCCCGCTTTTTTCATAGCTAACCACCCCGCCTTCTACTACAGGGTGTTCGGAAAGCTTTCTTATGGAAGCGGTACTTGCCCCGTCATCTCTATTATCCGGTTCATCGTTTGATCCTTCATCATCTGGAATATCGCCATCGGTCTGTTCCGGTTCTCTTTCACCGAACGGGAATCGGTCTCGCATATTATCAAAGGCCTCATCAGGTTCTTCGGCAAAAAGAAAAAGATATAAAACCAAAGCCACCCCTCCTACCACGAGTACTGAACCGATGCTAATGGCGATAATTGCTTTTTTGTTCATATCTTATTTATATTTATGGAAATTATTATTACCGATCATGTGGTGGAAACGACATCGAATGTTTCACTTAAGTTCGGATTTATAGTATAAAGTATCAACCAAGAAACCAGAGCCAAAAGAAGACCTAAAAGAGCATTGTTGATGGTTTCCTTACCGCTTTCTTTATTGGTTATGGAATCGGTCGTTATGTACTGAATTCCTCCTATGGTTATAAATATTATGGCCAGTAAGGCCGCAACTCCGATCAATAAGTTCAATAGCCCCTGAACGTAGCCGGTGAAATCACCTTCAGAGGTTGAGCCATAATCGACGGAAGAATCCAATGGTTGCAGGGGTTCATATGCCTCCAGCACACCTACTGACGCTATGGTTAGGAAGATCAGAGAAATAAACGATGCCATAAGAATCGCCATTAACTTCTCTTTCTTGCCCTGACCTTTTTTATTGTGTTCTTTTCCCATATTTTACTGAAAATTTAATTTTATATCCCGCCACTTGATCTTCTGGCTTCATTATTAACTTCCAGAATAAGATCCACTTTGCTTTTTTCACGGAAGTTATCTTTATTATCTACAGAAACGGATATTTTTGATCTACCTTGAAAGTCATTATCTGCCCCGAACTCGGCATCTAGAGAATTAGCCAGATCAGGTATCGTTTCGTTGTTCATCCTCCAGTCAATTTCCAGGGAATTTTTCTCCGGATTAGAATAAAAGAAAGGTTCGGCTTTTAAGTTGATGACCTCTTGATCCAGAGCGTATTCTTCCAAGTCGTTGATCGCTAAGTTGTAATTAACTCCGTAAGAATCCTTTTTATACAAAAGAACCTCCGGTTCGGCTTCTTTAGGAAAAGGGACTTTTTTGCGCAAGACCATATCACCGTCTATGGGCTTTACTTCCAGGTCAATATCGCGTTTACCAAGGATATCAGAAATATTAAAACTTATGGCGTTTTTTCCTCGGCCGGATTTGTGATCACTGCCGTTTATCTTCCATGAGAATATATAATCATCGGGGTCTTCCACGTATCCGGATCCTTCAAAGTTCGGAAGAGCGATAACACTCATCTTGCCGTTGTTCAAAGAAGAAGAAAGCGGCTTTCCTTTATAAGGAGCGGGAGTGTGAGTGTCTGTTTCCCAGATCATATCAACATCAGCCGGGGAAAAAGAAAAAGAATCATTCCTTACGGTTCCGTCTTGAAGGTGGGCTTCCACCTCAACGGTATATTCTTCACCGATCTCTCCGGTTTTGAACTCAAAAGTATCTTCTCCGTAACCTTCTTTTTTAACTTCTCCGTTAATAGACCAATAGACCATAGCGTTGTCCAGATCATGATTGGTTCTTATCCAAAATTCCACATCTTGATCTGCTTGAGGGATCTCGTCGGGACGGCTCTTAATGTCAAAAGGCCCCAACATATCTTCTTCAGTTATTCCGTGAATTTCTCGTAATTGTTCTTGTAAATGATCGTAATTTTCCAGCTCTTTATAATATTCTCTAAAGTCAAAATCTTCCAAATGATCCTGCTCCGAAACATCCAGATCTTCTAGCAGCTCTTCATTTTCTTGCAAAAACTCCTCGGCTTCTTGTACTGAGTCGTCTTCTTGTGGCATCTGTGTTTGCGCTTCCGTGAATAAAGGAGCTAGAAGAACAATTATTAAAAAAACTTGAAAAAATGGATGTTTCATATAACTCATTTTTTTTATTATATCATTTATTTTAAGTGTTAATAGCACCGGATGTTGAAAACTTAAGCCGAGACCTTTTCTCCTTTTAAGGAAGCAACCTTTTCTTTGGCTCTTATGGAGCTAATTATTAATAAAGTGGCGATCGTCCACCATGGCAGTAAATTGACGAACGGAATAATACCCAGAAGAACCGCTGTTAATTTTATTATTAGCTTACGTGGGGATACAAAGCCCTCTCCAATTATTAAAAACCATGTAATAAAAATTAGATTGACATAGATATTTATCATCAAGGATAAAAAGAAAGCGACAATAGTTCCCACCGCCGGAATGAAATGAAAGAGACCGGTTATTAATAAAAGGGCGTCTGCCAGTAAAGCCACGGAGATCATCAAAGTGGCGGTTGTACTACTTATATTACTTTTTTGTTTGGGATCTTGGCTCATTTTCTTAAATTTTTATTTACCCCCACCCTTTTCTTGTTTAATGGAAAGTATCTGAGATGGGTCTGACGTGATGATCTGATCCTCGGTGTAAGAAGCGATGATCTTAATGGCGACATGTTTTAAGCCGGCAAAGAATATTCCTTCTCCTACTTGCGACTCTATTAAAAGATATTTCTCTTCATCGGTCAGATTGAAGGTTTTCTGCAGTCTGTCTATGGTGGTCGTTGACTGTTTCAAAAGCAACTGGATGGAAGAGTTGGTTATTATCGGCACTCCGTAAGATGAGTTAAGGAAATCACCGACGTCTTGGGTTATAGTGCTTAGCCCCAGATAATATTTACGGCCCCTTTTTGCCAGATTTAACAAAAACGAGGCAGTATCGTCCGATTTCATCATCCACCAGGCCTCATCCACGACCAAGAGCCGTTTCTTTATATCTTTTCTGACCACGCTCCAGATGTGGTTCATAATAATATACATTGCCACTGATTTCAGCTCATCCTCCATGTCTCGAAGTGAGAAGACAATGAATTTATGATCAATGTTGACGTTACTGGGTTTGTTTATGAACCCGGCCCAAGTGCCTTGGGTGTATTTACTTAACTTTTGTGACAGTTCATCTCCGCCCTCCATCCCGGAAAGGACCATCTCAAAGTCCGAAAGAAGCGGTTCCTGGAAATCGGAGTTGGGGTCGGTATCGGGGGTAATGTCTTTAAGGGCGTAAGTTTCCGCGATGGCCTTGTCAATAAGGGCGTCTTCTTCGGGTGTTAAACCGTCCAACATTATACGGAAGAGCCCTGTCAAATGAATACTGTGAGATCGAAGAACTCCGGCGAACGACTCATCTTCGGCCGGTTTAGGTAACTCAAAAGGATTAATAGTGTGCTCAGAAGTTAAGGAGATATCAAAGAACTTTCCACCGACGGCTTTAGCCATATATTCGTATTCTTTTTCCGGGTCAATGACTATTATATCGGTTTCAAACATTAAACTGCGGAGTATTTCCAACTTGGTGGTATATGATTTACCGGCACCGGAGGTGGCGAAGATCACGGAGTTGTAGTTCGGTAACGAGAATCTGTCAAACAGGATCAAGCTGGAGTTATGCCGATTAACACCGAAAAGTATTCCTTTATCGGAGGTTAGGTCGAAAGAAACAAACGGGAATATACTGGACAAAGGTTCCGAGTTCAGTTTTGAATGAACTTTCAAAATATCGGTTCCTATGGGAAAGACACTTTTCAAACCGTCCTCTTGCTGGAAAAGTGCCGGTTTCAGGTATATCAAACGGGATTCAAAAATAGACTTTATCTCCGTTTCCACATCATTTAACTCCTCCTCATCGTCTCCGTAGACCGAGATATACAGCCCGACACTGAAAAGTTTTTCTTGAGCCTGCTGAAGCCGGTCTCTGAGATCTTCCAGGTCGCTGTAGGCCGTTTCCAGTTGGGGGCTTCTGACCTGTCCACTTTCTTCGCGTTCGTTTATTTGGCTTTGGATCTCGGCCACTTTTTTTTGAAACTGTTTTAAAACTCGCTCGGTTTCCACCGGGTGGACAAAAAGCGAGATGTCATAAACCTTATCCAGATTAACTATCGGGGAAAACCACCCTTCGTTTAAAAAACGAGGATAGGAAATGACGAAATAGGTCCGCATTACCTTAGTGCCGAGGTTGACCTCGCGAGACGTTATCTTCAAAGCACTGGGGGCGACAATGTCTTTCAAAAGAAGACCGGTATTTTCACCCAAACCTTCCGCGTTCTCGGTTTTGTCGTTTTTTTTAAACAGATCTGATAATCCCATAAATTAAAATTTTATTACAATCCGCCGACACGTTCTTCTCCGGGGTTAAAGAGGTTGTAGAACAATTCTTTTACCTCTTCATCCTCCAGCATAACAGTTCTTAGACCAACCCTTCTCAAGCCTTGACTGACGACGGAAATCCGCTGATCCAACTGCGTACGGTAATCGTCCACGGAGGAGGTTTTTTTTGTTTCTTTTTTTGAGGATCCCAGGATCTTCTTTTTTTTCTTACCTCCGACCATTGGCGGATGATAAGGGACCACGATAAAGAAGGCCTTGGTCATTATATTAACATTTTCGGTATACTCCTTAATGAAGTCTATATATTCGTTTATCTGGACCTTTAGAAGTTCATTTTCCTGTTTCTTGTACTGTTCCTCCAGCATCTGAAGATAGGGATTTATATTCAACTCTCTTGATTGCATAAAGATCTGTATTGAAAAATCCAAGGTGTTGAGAAAGTTTTGAAACTGAACCAAGACCGCGGCTCTTTCGTCTTCAGACTTTAAAGCTATATTTAGGGTAGAAACCATTATCAAAGCCCGGAAAGACCCGTCTTCCAAGACGACAATGCCGTCCTGCAGTTCTTTTATGGGAACAAAGTTTTGGGTTGCTTGGTGTTTTCCGGTGAGCGGCATAATTAATTATTTTTCTTTTTTGTCGTCCTTTTTTGTGTCTTCTTGCGCGTTTTCTTCATCCGGTCCTTCTTCCTCGCCCGATTCCTTTTCTAATCCTAACATAAATGACTTATCTTTAAGAGACTGGGTGGTGGCGCCTTCGGAACGGCTTAGAGAACTTTCGGAAAAATAACTTTGGTTTTCTTTCTTTTTCCAGATATAAAGATTATTGCTTAGGTAATGTTTTATGGCGGCCTCAAGTATATATATAAAAGGACGGTTATTTATTTTGTAAAACGCCAAAGCGCCGGAAAGTATGGCAACCGGTAGTGATAAAATAATGGCCAGAAAAGTAGGTAAAAAGAAGAAAAGTATGGCTATTATTCCACCGCCTCCGATGATGTAGACGAACTGCTTAAAGCTTAAAGGTCCGAATATTTTATCTTCTATGTCTATGAATTGCGGTACTTGAAATCTCATATGTTTTATTTTACCTCCCAAACTGACCGGTTTTAAATAACCTTAAGACCCGAATTTAGCATACTCCTTCCTTCTTTTACTTCACTGCTTGTCAGCATTCTTGTCTTCGGCACCTTTGGTTTCCGACTCTTCAATGACCTTCATTATGTTGGCCTTGCCTTCCTCCTCCCTTTCTTTATTGTATGTTAGAGGTGGCGGATTTGGAGATCTTGTTTTTTGATCATTTTGGGAAGTGCTTGAACTTTCTTTTTCCGTTTGGTCATTTCGGGGAGCCGGTTTGGGAGGCGGAGCCGGAGAGGTCTGCTTAAGGGCTTCTTTTTCCACTTCTTTGATGTGTCTTATATAGATATCTACGATGTCGTCAATGTAGGGCTCTAAAAGTATCGTCATCTCGCCGCTAAGCCTCTCTCTTTTGTCTTTCTCGGGAATGTCTTTTTCCAGATCTTCTACAACTTCTTCTATGTTTTGAAGTCCCATAAAGGTAAGCATCAACTGGTCGGCAACCGCTTGTTTTTGCTCATCGGAGAGTTCATATCCTTCACATAAGTAATAGACGTCATCCAGAAATTCCTGGGAGCCCAAATACTCCTTTATCGCGTCCGGCAGTTTGGCGATCTCTTCGTCAATTATTCTTTTTTCTTCATCATTTGGCATATTCTCTATATCATATTTATTTATCCAAACCTTTTCCCGTTTCTTTCAGTATCTGTTCTCTCTCCTTCTGGTCTTCCGAGGTTCTCTTGTTGTAACCTGATTCGGTCTGGATGTTGCTTTGCGGTTTGTTGTCTGTTTTGGGACTGTTTTCCGGTTTTGGTGTGTTTCCGGTTATGCCATGTTTAACTCCGCTCTTGTTTTTTTTGTCTTTCTTGTCTTTTTTTAAGCCTCCTAAAGCTTCTCTGATATAAGCTCTATCCTTGAGCTTAACTTTCTTCACGTTGTCTTTGGTGATACCGGTATTGAAACCTACGTCAACATCTTTTATATTATTTTTTACATATTCTTCCTTTCGTGTCTCATCTGCCGATTTTGTCTTCTTAAAGGTCATTCCTTTGTTTTCCGCATTCTTTCTTAGTTTCCTTTCAAATTCCTGCCTCTCTATTTTCGATTCTTCTCTGGTAAGTAACGGCTGGTTGTTCTTTTTCCTCATTCTTTGTTTAGCTTCTTGAGCTTTTCTGGCTTTTTCTTGAATGTCAGAGACTCGTTTCTTTGCCTCCTCATCACTGACTCCCATATGTTGGTCATACTTGCTTTGGGCATCTTTAAGTCTCTGTTTGTCGCCTGATGCCTTAGCCGCATCTAACTCTGTTTGCAGTTCCTCTTTCATTCTTGGTGAGGTCTTCAGCCTTTCGGCGGCTTGCTTGTGTCTGTTAATTTTTCTCTGTTCTACTTCTTTGTAACTGGCAACTTTAGATCCGCCACCGAACTTGGAGCCGGACAGTTTCTCGGAAGCCGCCAACTGCATCTGGGCGAATCTTCCCTTAGCGCCACCTTCCGACGCCTTTCTTTTCAGCTCATCATTATCGGCTCTTCGGGAAGCGGCTCTGCCGATAGTTCCTCTGGCGGTTCTGGAAACGGTCCGGCCGGTTCCTCTAACGACACCCATTCCGGCGGCACGGGACCATTTTCGGGCCATCTGGTCGGCGGTGGCACCTCCTTTGATACTTAATGTTTTTGCTATGATCAAGGATGCAAAAAGCATCCCCATGGCTAAGATAGTACGGAAAAGAATCGCTCCGGTGTGTTCAGATAAAGAGCTAGTACCATCGGAGTCTATTACTCCTTGAGCTGCTGTTGCCAATCCTTCATCGTCTGGAATTCCTCCAAGAGTTGCCGAGGCTCCGTCTAGGACCGTTAAAGACGCAAACACCAAGGCCAAGAACATCGGGGCGAAAAAGGCGTTACTGGTAAGGGACTTCAGCCAAGATTGGAACATATGGCTTGTCTGAGGGAGGATGTTGGCCACAAAGGCAAGCGGAGAGAGAATGATAAGGAGTATGAACATTATAAGGCGGGTGATGAGAAAGAAGGCGCCGGCTAGTAGTACAAAAGAGGTTACTATTATAAAAATTCCGGCCACAAAAGCTAACGATACAATAGATCCGATATCATCTCCGGCCATCTTATGCAAGGCCTTCCCATCTTGAGTATCCAAAAAAGATGTTATTTCCGCGGTATGTAGAAAAGCTTTTGATAAAGTGGCATCATCAGGAACACTGCTTATATTCATAGAGGCGTTATGAAAAGCAATAGCTACGGCATTTGAAGTATCTATTATTACCTCGGTAAAGAACATACTAAAGTTTATAAGCAGGGCAATGATGACCACGTTCTTTAAGAGCCGCTTAGTCTGATGTCCCAGTTGTAAGATCGTTGCTATTGAAATATAGAGAAGGACGAAGATGAAAAGCATATTGGCAAGATCCCGAAGAACCACCCAGGCGTCCTCGATACCGCC